>NZ_CP063783.1:0-387945 GCF_016772255.1 Rhodococcus sp. 21391
GTCAGCCCCGGCCAGGGCATGATGATCGAGTCGTTGAACCCGACGCTGATGGCCCACCGCGGTGCGCCCGACAAGACACCGGAACGACGGCTGGCCACGCTGGAAGCCGCGGGTGAACTCGCGATTCCCTTCACGACCGGGATCCTCGTCGGCATCGGAGAGTCTGCGCAGGACCGTGTCACGGCGCTGCGGGCCATCGCTGACCTGCACAGACGTTACGGGCACGTTCAAGAAGTGATCGTGCAGAACTTCATGCCCAAACCGGACACCGTGATGCGCAACGAACCAGCCTGCCCGCAGGACGAGTTCCTCCGGACGATCGCGATAGCGCGGTTGATCTTGCCGCTGGATGTGCACCTGCAGGCACCCCCGAATCTGTCGGAAGACTTCGGTCCGCTGCTCGACGTGGGGATCGACGACTTCGGTGGTGTGTCCCCGGTGACGGTCGACCACGTCAACCCGGAACGGCCCTGGCCCTCGCTCGACCGGCTCCGGGAGGTGACCGAAGGTCACGGCAAATTCCTCACACCCCGCCTCACCGTGTACCCCGAGTTCGCGCGCCGCCCTGACCGATGGATCGACCCCGGTCTGCGCTTCGCGATCATGGACCGGTCGGACGCCGAGTCGCTCGGCCGCGACGACCCGGGTGCGATGTTCCCCGAGAGCCACACCGATGCGAAGAACGTCGGCACCGGGGCGGAAGTCGTCCAGATCGGTCGACGCTCGACAGTGTGGAGCTCCGGGTCGGAGTTCGCGCCCACCGATCTCGTGCCGAGCCGCAGGCGAGGGTTCGGCGGGCCCGTCACGGACGTCCTCGAAGGTATCGCCTCGGGGCAGGAACCGGGAGTGGACGAGATCGTCACCCTGTTCGGAGCTCGTGGGGGAGAGGTCGCCGAGGTCGCCGAGTTCGCCGATCACCTCCGCTCCAGGGCGGTCGGTGATGACGTGACATTCGTGCGGAACCGAAACATCAACTACACCAATGTCTGCACCTTCAAGTGCACCTTCTGCGGGTTCTCCAAGGGACCGTTGTCGCTGAACCTGCGAGGCAAGCCGTACCTGCTGACCCTTCAGGAAGTCGCCGCCCGTGTCCGGGAGGCGTGGGATCTCGGGTGCACCGAGGTCTGCCTGCAGGGCGGCATCCATCCGTCCTTCGACGGCGACTACTACATCGACGTCTGCCGCGCGGCTAAGGAAGCAGCGCCCGATATCCACGTGCACGGCTTCACAGCCCTCGAGGTCACCGAAGGAGCCAAGCGGCTCGGGGAGCCGCTCGAGAAGTACCTACAGCGATTGGTCGACGCAGGACTGAAGTCGCTCCCGGGCACCGCCGCGGAAATCCTCGACGACGACGTCCGGGCGATCCTCTGCCCGGACAAGATCGGCACCGAGGAGTGGCTCGAATGTCACCGCGTCGCCCACTCGATGGGCCTGACGTCGAACGTGACGATGATGTTCGGAACCGTCGAGGAGCCCGTGCACTGGGCGCGCCACTTCCTCCGCACCCGAGAACTTCAGCGTGAGACCGGCGGGTTCACCGAGTTCGTCGGTCTTCCGTTCGTACACATGGCGGCTCCGATCTACCTCAAGCGAGGTGCGCGCCGTGGTCCGACCTGGCGAGAAGTAGTGCTGGTCCACGCGATTGCGCGAATCGTCTACGACGGGCTGATCGACAACGTGCAGGCGTCGTGGGTCAAGCTCGGACTCGAAGGGGTTCGTCAACTGCTCCAAGCGGGTGTGAACGACGTCGGCGGGACGTTGATGGACGAGAACATCAGCCGCGCCGCCGGCGCCGCCCACGGCCAGCAACTCGACGAGACAGACCTGGACGCGGTGGTGCAGGGAATCGGCCGGCGCCTGCGACGGCGGACGACGAACTACCTGACGCCTCCCACCCACCAGCTCGATCTGCGCGGTGGACCGACACATTCACCAGAGGTGATCCTCAGATGACAACAACAAGAACCACTTCCGCTCCCTCGAAGCCGATCCCCTATATCTACGACGACGGCGAACAGCTAGCCGGTGAGGTCGCGTCGAGGTTGCTTTTGACTCTTGCCCAGGCGCAGAAAGAGCGCGCCTACGCGTCATTGGTGCTCACCGGAGGACGAACCGGGACAGAGGTGCTCGAGCGACTACGCACCGCCCCGAATCGTGACATCGTGAACTGGCATCGAGTGAACTTCTTCTGGGGCGACGAGCGCTTCGTGGCCCGACACCACCCCGACCGTAACGAGAAGCAGGCGCGCGAGGCCTTGCTGGACCACCTGCCCGTGGACCCGAGCCGTGTGCACGTCATGGCGCCCTCCGACGGCGGCTTCGGCAACGACGCCACCGCAGTGGCAAACGCCTACCAGGCGCTACTGTGCGCGTACGGTCGCCTGGACAGGACGCCTCTGTTCGACATCTGCCTCCTCGGGATGGGCGAGGAAGGTCACGTCGCCTCGATCTTCCCGGACTCACCGGCAGTGCTGGAGAAGCAACGTGAAGTGGTGGCGGTGTACAACTGCCCGAAGCCGCCGAGCACCCGGATTTCGCTGACCCTCTCGGCGATAACGCGCTCCCGCGAAGTATGGCTGATGACCACCGGCGACGCCAAGGCGTCTGCAGTCGCGATGCTGATGGAGCAGGGGCTGACCCCCCAGCAGCTACCAGCAGCGGGGGCGCTGGGTTCGCACGCGACCCGAGTGTTCCTGGACGCGGCCGCAGCGAGCCTGCTCTCCAGCTGCGAAGACCTCGCCGCCTCGGCGCGGTAACCGACGATGTGAAAGACCCACCCGAGAATCCGAGTCTTGTAATGACGAATCCGAATCCTATCGACCTGATAATTCCGGTCAAGTCACTCTCCGAGTCGAAAACACGACTCCGGGGTGCGGCTGACGGCGGTACCGGAAAGATGAACGCGCACAAGAGGCTGGTCCTGGCGATCGTGCTCGACACGGTTTGCGCTGCGCTGCGGGCACGAGCGGTCGACTCGGTGCTCGTCGTCACGCCGGACCCGGTCGTGGCGCGCAGCGTCGAACGGCTCGGTGCACGCGTACTGGGAAACGAGCCAGCCGGCGGGGTGAATGCGGCATTGAACCACGGCGCGGCCCTGTTGGAGCGGGAACGCCCGGGCCGAGTGGTGGGGGCGTTGCCCGCCGATCTTCCAGCGCTTCGGCATCGCGAATTGTCTGCATTCATCTCGGCTACCGATGGCAGGCGTGCGTTCTGCGCCGACCGGGATGGGAAGGGCACCACGTTGCTGCTATCGGCGGCGGGCGAAGGACTGTTCCCGGCCTTCGGCATCGGTTCGGCGCTCGCCCATCAGGCGTCGGGAGCCATAGCTCTCGAGGGTGAATGGCCTTCGCTGAGGTCAGATGTGGACACCGCCTCCGACTTGCGCACGGTCCGGGGGTTGGGGTTCGGCTCCCGCATGGCTGCTCTGGGGTCGGCGCGCGAGTTCGCGTTCTTGGACAAACACGAGGCTGCGATGATTGACTTTGCTCGCCGCTGGCAGCCCTTCGGTGGCGGAAGCGCGGATGACATATTCACTACCTTCGGGGTGCCTCCGCGTCCGTATTTCAGGAAATTGACCGCACTGTTGTCGTCGAACGTGACTCCTGAACTCGCGGAGAGCCAGCGGGAAAAACTGCTGCGACAGGCGAAGTTGCGATTTGTAGAAGAGGATCGGACTATCCGACCTCGATTGCAGAACCAGCGATGAAGTCGGCCGCTCAGACTTCGGGTGCCCCGAACGTCCCCGACCACGGCTCTGTTAGCGGACTCCATGTATTTCCGGTGACTGGCCTTCCGGAGTTCCGGTCGGGAGACGACGTTGCCGAACAGATCGCTCACCAGGCGCCTTGGTTGGTTGACGACGACATCGTCGTGATCACGAGCAAGATTGTGTCCAAGGCCGAGGGACGAATCGTCGATGCGCCGACACGAGCTCAGGATCGTGAGGCGTTCCGGGCGCTTCTGGTCGAGCAGGAAGCCGTTCGTGTCGTTGCCCGCAAGGGGTCAACCGTCATCACTGAGAACCGTCTGGGGATTGTGCAGGCCGCTTCGGGAATCGATGGGTCCAACGTCTTCTCGCACGAATTGGCACTACTACCAGAGAACCCCGATGAGAGCGCGCAGTCGATTCGGTCGGGGTTGCAGCATCTGCTCGGTGTCAGCGTGGCGGTGATCATCACGGACACGATGGGCCGCGCGTGGCGCCGGGGGCAGATCGACGCGGCGATCGGTAGCGCAGGCATCGCGGTTCTCCACGGCTACGCCGGCACCAAGGACGCACAGGGCAACGTGCTGGAGGTGACCGAGGTGGCGATAGCCGACGAACTCGCGGCCGCCGCCGATCTGGTGAAAGGCAAGGTGGCAGGAATCCCCGTCGCTGTAGTGCGGGGACTGAAATCATACGACGACGGGTCAGGTGCGACCGATTTGTTGCGTTCCGGCCACGAGGACTTGTTCGGGCTCGGCACCGCCGAGGCGCTGGCACAGGGTCGCCGTGAGGCTCAATTGCTGCGGCATTCGGTTCGCGCTTTCAGCGACAGGCCGGTTGACCCAGAGCTGATCACGCAGGCGGTTGCCGAATCCCTGACCGCACCAGCCCCGCACCACACACATCCTGTGCGATTTGTATGGTTGCGGTCGCACGAGGTACGCGCGAGACTCCTCGCCGCCATGCGCGAGCAGTGGCGGATCGATCTGACCGCTGACGGCTTGCCCCCGGAGCAGGTGGAGCGGCGGATCGCCCGCGGCGGCATTCTGTTCGATGCTCCGGAAGTTATCGTCCCGTTCTGTGTGCCGGACGGCGCCCACGACTACCCGGACGCGCACCGTCGGCGCGCCGAGTCGACGATGTTCACTGTGGCGGTCGGCGCGGCGGTGCAAGGACTCCTGGTTTCCCTCGCCGCAAGGGAAGTGGGCAGTTGTTGGGTCGGTTCCACCATCTTTGCGCCGGAGATCGTGCGCACGGAGTTGGGTGTGCCGTCGGACTGGAAGCCGCTCGGCGCCGTGGCGATCGGTTACCCCACACGACCTCGGCACGTCCGTCTGCCCGCCGATGTGGCGGGGGCGCTCGTAGAAGTGTGAGTTCGCACGAACGCCTGCGGCACGTCCGTCTGCCCGCCGATGTGGCGGGGGCGCTCGTAGAAGTGTGAGTTCGCACGAACGCCTGGCCCAACGGCAGCCTTGTGCAGTGTCCGCTACGCGCCGTCGTTCGGCCTCTTCATGCCGGTGCCACAGCGAGACCGGCGACGCGGGTGAGCACGAGGGCACGGAATCGGTCGACATCCAGATCGACCGCCAAACGGGTACCCGGGGTCGCACTCCCTCCGGAGGTGGTGAAGGAGCCCGACAGCGTGCACACCGTCTGTCCGCGACCGACACCGACACCGGTCTCGACTTCGACTGTCGCGGTCTGCAATCGAACGATCGCAGGGTCGACAATCGCTGCGATCACCAAGGCGTCGTGCATGGGCCAGCCGTCCGCCTGAATGTCGCCGTAGCCTCGGATCATCGTTGCGAGGAGTGACCCGGTATGTGACCGCGCCTCGAGCATTGCGAGCGCTGTCTCGTCCAGGGTCGAACGTCGCGTGACATCGAGTCCCAGGAGCCAGGTTTCGAGATGCGAACATGCGAAGACACGTTGCGCCGCCTCAGGGTCGGACCAGATGTTGAACTCTGCAACCGGCGTGATGTTGCCCCGGCCGGTGCTCCCTCCCATGATCACCAGCTTGTCGATCCGGTCGATCAACTCGGGGTGCATGGCGACGAGCAGGGCGATGTTGGTCAACGGACCGATCGCCGCGATCGTCACGGACCGCGGTGCGGCCTCACGGAGCACCGACGCGAGGAGTCCGACGGCGTGTTCCTCGGACAATGCGCTGGTCGGCGCAGGAAGTTCGACGCCGCCCAGCCCGTTCTCGCCGTGCGGTGAGGGCTGGTTGTGCATTCCGATGCGGACGAGCGCGCGGTTTGCGCCCGCCGCGACCGGAACGTCGTCCCGCCCGAGTACGCGCAAAAGCCGCAGTGCGTTGTCGGTCGCGTCCTCGACCGGAGCGTTTCCAGCGACCGTGGTGACGGCAAGCAGATCGACCTCTGGGCTCGCCACCGCCAGAGCCAGCGCCAACGCATCGTCAATTCCTGGATCTGTATCGATGATCAATCGCGCAGGCGCAGCCACTGTCGGTTCTCCTCAGGCTTCTCGGGGTCGGCAGAATGCGACCGTGTAGAAACGATACAAGGTCGCCCGGCGATCTGCCGCAGAATCCAAATCGTCACCTATGCGCTAGATCTGATTGTCGGTTCTCACAAAGTTGCGCATTGTTCTTCACTCGACATAAGCGTTTCCACTGAAAGAGTGCCGCAGAGTATCCGAGAAGCTCAGACTGCTGGAGTCCGGAATGTGATCGTTCCGGTCGTCGCGCAGATGGGGATTCGTGATCGTTCAAGACGGGCCGACAAATATTCTGGGGTTCGGCTGCGGGGGTTGTTCTTGTGTCGAGATTCCAGGTCTGTCGGGGGAACTGATTCGGGAGTTTCTACCGGTGCTCGGATCGCTAAGTAAGGTTTGCTGCTTGCCACACCATCATTCCTTGCACGCCCTCGGAACCGCCTCGTCTGTTTTTCCCGGCTTCCTCCGGCACCGCAACGACTACGACAAATACGCATCGCCTGGGATTAACGACCTACCCCAGCTTCGTGACAAGCTACGGCACGGGGATGGCGAACTGCACGCATATCTTACTTGAGGTTCGTGGAGTTTGGCTTCGGGTCTGGTCCCGGCGCGGCGGGCCCCACGCCCCCGAGAGCGGTTATCACGCTTGCGACACTGAGCCTCGGGTGGCCACAGATTCCCGACCGGACCCGACCTACGGAGAAGTCGCCAAATGAGGTGCACGGGTGGCGAAGCCGCCTACGTGGAAGTCGGTGACAATCGCTCCTGGCCCGCGGCTTCGTCGTTGTCGGACAGATCTTGCCGGTAGGTCTCCCGCATGGAGATCACACAGACGACGGAGATGGCGCACATTGCGACCATGAACAGCGCGACGGCGACGTAGGAGCCGGTGCGATCCAGCAGGTACGTGGCGACGATCGGCGCGGGAGCGCTCGAGGCAAGGGTGCCGATCGTGTACCCGAAGGAGATTCCGGTGTAGCGGATGCGGGTGTCGAAAGCTTCGGCGAAGAAGGCTGCGAGCGGGCCGTAGGAGGTCGAGAAGGCGAGACAGAACGCCACGAACCCGACCATCGCCAGCAGGAAGGATCCACTGTTCACCAGCCAGAACCACGGAAAGGTGAACAGCAGCATTGCGACGACTCCTGCCAGGAACACCGGCTTCCTGCCGTAGGAGTCCGACAGTTTGCCGAAGAACGGCAGCGCGACGAACGTGACCGCCATGGCGACGAGGACGAGTGTCAGCATCTGGTTCCGCGTGTAGCCGACCTGCGCGACGCCGTAGCTGAGACCGAATACCGTGGTGCCGTAGAAGGTGACCCCGATGGCGAAGTAAGCACCACAGGTCAGGAGGACCTGCTTGGGGTAGTGGCGAAGGACCACCCCGATGGGCAGCTTCTCCAACTTTGCATTCTTCTTGACGCGATCGAAGTTCGGGCTTTCGCCGACGTGCAGTCGGACGAAGAGGCCGATCGCGACGAACGCACCCCCGATCAGAAAGGGAATTCGCCAACCCCAGGATTCGAACGCTTCGGGAGAAAGCCCGGCCATCAACAGGAAGACCGTGTTGCCCAACATCAATCCCGCCGGCACCCCCATCTGCACCCAGCTGCCGTAGTAGCCGCGTTTGCCGGCGGGCGCGTGTTCGACGGCCATGAGAATCGCCCCGCCGATCTCGCCACCGAGCGCGAGGCCCTGCACGAAGCGCAGGGTCACGAGAATGATCGGCGCGGCGACGCCGATGGACTCGTAGCTCGGGAGCAGCCCGACTCCGAGGGTGGTGAAGCCCATGATGGTCAGGGTGATGACGAGCATCGACTTCCGTCCGATCCGGTCACCGAAGTGGCCGAACACCACTCCGCCGATCGGACGCGCAACGAAGGCGGCGGAGAACGTGGCGAAGGCGAGCAAAGTGCCGATCAGGGAGTCGAACTCGGGGAAGAAGATCTTGTTGAACACGAGTCCGGCCGCGGTGCCGTAGATGAAGAAGTCGTACCATTCGACTGTCGTACCGACACCGCTGGCAAATCCGACTTTCGAGGTTTGGGACATTGTGAACATGTATGGCCTCCGTTGCCACGATTGCGGAATGATTCCTGTGGCTCGAATGTATGGGTGATCCAGGACACACAACATCTCCAGGTGGAGAGGTGGGGATGTGTCGCCTGGTGAACGGATTGTGTTCAGAGCAAGCGAAGTTCGTGGGCACGCGCAATGGCTTCGACGCGATTGCGCGCGTTCAGTTTTTGCATGGCGCTCTGCAAATAGGTTTTTACGGTGTTCCGCGCAAGGGAAAGTTCCTGAGCGATTTCGGGGTTGCTGTTACCCATTGCCGCGAAACGCAGCACCTCGTACTCGCGCCGAGTCAGGCCGGCACGGTACAGAGCCTCGGATGTCACGACTCTTCGCGATCCGGCCAGTCTTGGGTCGACAACCCGGATTCCGCCGGACACGCGGTGAATGGCCGTGGCGAAGTCCTGTCCGCTGATGTCCTTGACGAGGCATCCGTCCGCACCCGCCTCCATCAACAGATCGATGGCGCCGTGATCGGCGAACGCGGTGAACAGCAGTATCCGCGCGTGGGGCGCGACCCGCCGTAGTCGCGGAATGAGTTCGGGTGCAGGGATATCGGGAAGTCGAAGATCGAGGAGGATGACGTCGACGGGGAGGGTGCGGGCCAGCTCGACCGCCGCGGCGCCGGTCAGTGCACCTCCTACGACTTCGAGGTTCTCGTCCTCTCGCGCGAGAAGTTCGACCCCCCCGCGCACGATCGGATGATCGTCGACGACGAGGATGCGGATCGTCTTCGACGGCTCGGTCATGCACCCGACCCGTCGATTGCGTCTACCCAGCCGCGCACGGTGGTGCCGTTTTCGTCGTCGCTGACTACGGACATGCCGCCACCGAGCCGCTCGAGCCGTCCTGCGGCCAGCCCGAGCCCCAATTGGCTTCCTCGCACCGGGTCGTCTGCCCCGTCCACGCCCCGGCCGTCGTCGCTGATGACGACCGTCACTCTGCCCGACCGAACCGACAGGCTGACCACCACTGTGGATGCGTCGGCGTGCTTTTCGACGTTGACGAGCGCCTCCCGGACCAGTCGCTGGAGGGCCTCGATGCGGCTCACGTCGAGATCCGGAGATTCTGTCAGTGGTACGAAACGGGCCGGGATACCGGTCCGAAGCGCGAACGACTGGCAGTCCTCCTCGATGCCGACTGGGAGTTCCCGCTCGGGGGGTCGCGCGCTGAGGTCGGTCAGTGACCTGCGAATAGACGCATTGACGGCGTGTACCTGATCAGTGATTTCCTGCAGCCGATCGTGGATCGCCTGAGCGTCGCCCAGTGCACGCAGACTCTGCAGTTCGGCACCGATCCGGAAGAGGACCGGGCTCACGGAATCGTGCAGGGATTCGGCAAGCCGATTCCGTTCGGCCTCGATCGCGAGCTCCGTCTGAGCTGCGGCCCTCTGTGCGCTGACGAGAGTGACGGCGGCAGTCGCGGCGGTCGATTGGATCTCCGCGATGACTCGATCACCGAATGACGAATATTCGCGGGTGCCGACGTAGACGGCACCGAGGACACGACCTTCGTACACCATGGGCACTGCGAGCATTCCTCGCAGTGACTCCTGCGCCACGAGCGCGTCGAAGTCGTGAGTGATTCCGGCGTCGGACAGGTAGTCCCGGACCCAGACAGGTTTCTGCAGCATGATGCTCTTTCCGCCGAGTCCGACCCCCTCCGGCACCACCAGTCGGTGCAGAGCGTTGCTCTTCGTCCCCTGCCAACTGCGGTGAACCATCGCGCCGTCGACCTCGATGCGCCCTACGAGCGACATGTCGAAGTCGCCGATCTCCCGGATGCGCTGACCTGCCGTGGTCATGGCCGACGCTTCGTCCGTCAGGACGAGCAGTTCGGCACGCGAGAGCGCGAGGTCGTCGAGGATGGACGTCCTGACATCCGAGTGCTTGAACTCGTGAGCTGCGGTATGTGTACTTTCCGACACCGGCTTTCCTCGATCTTTCTTCCCCCCGGCGTTGGGCAACCCGTTCATGTCGGCTGGGTCACAGTGTCAGAGTATCGGACCGGCCGTCCAGGCTGATCAGGCACTCGAGCAGGAAGTAGTCGCCCCAGATCAGCTCGTTCCGCGTAGCGAAGTCCCGGCGTTTGTCGAAGCAACCGTCCATGAGGATCCCTGCCGGTCTGCTGTCGTGCGGTCCGGTCGGGGTGAGGTGGTCGAGGAGCGCATCCACGTGGGCGACGGCCCTGTCCCGGAAGTCGGTCCGGTCGGGAACCAGCCGGGCGAGCTTGAGCAGGGCGGCAGCGGCGATGGCAGTGGCGGACGTGTCGATCGGGACGTGCGGTCCGGTGCCGGCGTCGAAGTCCCATGACACGATTCCGGCAGTCGGCGTGCCCAGCCACCAGTCGGCAAGCCGTACGGCGGTCGGCAGGAAGGACGGCGACGCCCACTGCGCGGCCTGGGCGTACGCCACCATCGCCCACGCCTGCGCCCGACCCCAGGTGCTGTCGTCGTTCATGCCCTTGTGGGTGTAGCGGCGCAAGAGTGCACCGTTTGTCGTGTCGAACAGTGCCGACTGACAGACCGAACCATCCGCCCGGATGCAGAGCTCGATGTGCCGCTCCGCGTGACGGATCGCGGCGTCGAGGAACCGCGGGTCGCCGGTCTGCGCCGACGCCCACGAGAGCAGCGCGACGGTGCCCGGGACGGCGTCGATGTTCGCGGCGCCCTCGCCGACCGCTTCTGCTTCCTCCGCTTCCGCGCCGAGCGGGATCACGCCCGCTCGATCGTTGAAGCTTGCGAGCAGCCCGCGGGCACCGGCCAGAGCAGTCTGCGCCGCGCAGTCGCTTCCGGTGACGAGGTGGTTGACCGCCGCGCCATACCAGAAGAGGAAGCCGCGGAAGGCGGTGTCGGAGCTCTCCCGGGGCAGGACCTGCTCGGTGATCTCGTCGGCGAGTCGCGACAGGCGCTCCTCGCCGGACGCCACGAAGCCGAGTGCGGCGAGGCCGCCCCAGAATCCTCCCGTCCAGTTTCCGTCGGCGGTGGTCGTCCATTCGCCGGACTCAGGGTCACTGTAGTGCGGGAACTTGCCGCTGGTCTGCTTGGCGGTCGAGTCGATACGCTCGAGCATCGCGTCGATGGCGGCGGTGTACCGGGAGCCGGTCACAACTGACCTCCGGTCACGAGAACCGACTTGAGTGTGCGCCCGTCCCGCATGTCACCCATGGCCTCTTCCGCCTTCCCGAGCGGGTACTCGGTGACCATCGAGGCGAGGTCGAACCGTACTGCCAGCCGAGGTAGCGATTCGACGTATTCGAGGTGGTTGTGCGGGGAGAACGCCCAGCTTCCCAGCACCTGCAGCTGCTTCTTCGTGATGTAGTGGGGGTTGATCGGAGTGGTGCCGTGGTCCGTGTACTGCCCGACGACGAGGTACTTGCCCCCGCGCCGGGCGATGTCGATGCCCTCGGACACCGCCGTCGGTACGCCGGCGGCCTCGATGACGACGTCGGCACCCCGCCCGCCCGGCGTTTCCGCGAGAATTCGGTCCAGGCGGGCCGCTCGATCCGTCTCAGCGAAGATGTCGATGTGGATGTCGCCGATGCCCGCCGTCCGCGCGACCTCCAGACGGTTGGCCGGTCCGCCGACGATGATCACCTTCGCCGCCCCGGCGAGCGTGGCGTACATGGCGCACGCCAGTCCGACCGGTCCGCTGCCCTGTACCACGACGACATTGCCTGCGTCAGGCTTGGCGATACTGTTCACCGCGTGGACGGCAGTCGGTCCGGCACAGCCGAGAGCGATCACCTGCTGCGGTGTCACCGAGGACGGGATGCGGACGATCGTCGAGCCGGGCTGGAGGTAAATCTGCTCGGACCACCCACCCGACAGGTGGGGCCAGTCGGCCGAAGACTGATTGATGCCGTACACCTTGCGGGTCTCGCACAGTGACGGTTCCTGCTGATCCTCGCAGTAGTAGCAGTGCCCACACGGGATGTTGGACGCCCACGACACCGCATCTCCGACGCGAAGCTCCTCGCCACGCGCGTCCGTCCTGACACCCTCGCCGAGGGCGTGCACTCGACCGACCGCCTCGTGCCCCAGGATGACCGGCACCGGAATGGGCAGGCGACCCTGCTGCAGGTGGATGTCCGTTCCACAGATTCCCGCGTGCGTCACGTCGACGACGACCGCGCCGGCGTCGGGATCCACGCGTGGGAACGTCCTCGAGGCCATGGCCTGCCCGAACCCTTCGAGCACCATCGCTGTGGCCGTGCCGGTAGTCGGGCCGGTGGCCGGGCTCGCCGGGTCCGTCTGCGTCGCATTACTCATCGGATTACTTCCTTGCTGCGCAATGTCTGGACACGTGACTCGGATACTCCGAGCTCGTGAAGGATTTCGTCGGAATGTTCACCCACCGCGGGCACCCCTCGGCGTACCTGTGCGGGCGTTCGGGACAAAGTGACGGGACTGCCGATCAGGCGGGTCGTCCGCACGCCCTCGACATCGACGTCGACGAGTGTGCCGTTGTGGCGTGTCTGGGGATGATCGAGCGCCTCCTGCAGGGTGAGCAGCGGTGCGCACAGCAGGTCGACCCCGTCGAACAATTCCGCCGCCCCGGTGGTGCTCAGCCGCGCGATCAGTGGACGTAGGACCGCGTTGGCGGCCTCCTTGTTCTCGGCCTGGAGCTGTGGCGACGCGAAGGATGGCTGGACGGACAGATCGTCGATGCCGAGTGCTTTGCACGCCAGCTGCAGGGGGTTCTCGCGGAACAGGCCGAGCACCAGCAGCAAACCGTCTGTCGTCTCGAAGATGCCGCTGTACCAATCCGTCACCCAGTTGGTCTCACGCCGGTCCATCAGCAGCGAGGCACTTTCGAGGGTCTGCAGCGACAGTGCCGTATCGAAGAGGTTGACGCTGACCTTCTGGCCACGGCCGGAACGCTCGCGTTCGAACAGTGCGGCCAAAATCCCTTGCGCCAGAGCCATACCCGATGCATAATCGACCGTCGGTACCGGATGCACGTACGCCGAGATCGACGGGTCGCCGCACGACCTCGCCATCCCGCTGAGCGCCTGCGCGAGCATGTCCTGGCCGGCCTTGTGGGCATACGGCCCGGTTTCCCCGAATCCGGTCGCGGTACCGTAGACAAGCCTGGGGTAACGCTCCTGCAGGTCGTCGTATGTCAACCCGAGCCGTTCGACCGCCGCGGTCCGGTAGCTGTGGATGAGAACATCCGTCTCCGCGAGCAGCTGATGCAGAATGTCCTTTCCCTCAGCAGATTTCAGATTGAGTGCGATGCTGCGCTTGTTGCGGTTGACCGCGGCGAAGTAGGCGCCTGGGCGACCTGCCTCGAGTGAATCGCGATCCAGGCCCCTCAGCATGTCTCCATTGACACCTCGCTCGACCTTGATCACTTCGGCGCCAAGGTCGCCGAGAACCTGTGCCGCAACGGGGGCCTGCATGATCTCGCCGAGATCGAGTACTCGGATGCCGCTCAGCGCTTGCTGTTGAATGTGTTGCACAACGCCCTACTTTCCGTAAACCGATTTGGCGATGAGAAGTCGCTGAATCTGATTGGTGCCCTCATAGATCTGAGTGATCTTGGCGTCGCGCATCATCCGCTCCACCGGATAGTCACGCACATAGCCGTAACCGCCGTGCAGTTGTAGCGCATCGGTGGTCACCGACATGGCATTGTCGCTGCACAGCAGCTTCGCCATGGCCACCTTCGCACGCGCCGCTGGGTCCCCGTCCTGAATGAGATGGACCGCGTCGTAAAGCAGCGAACGAGCCGACTCGATCTTGACGGCCATATCGGCGACCATGCCTCGAAGAAGCTGGAAGCGCGAAATGGGCTGGCCGAACTGGTCGCGGTTCGTCGTGTACGAGACGGCGGCGTCGAAAGCGCCCTGCGCAATTCCGAGGGCCTGCGCCGCGATGAGTGCGCGGCTGCCGTTCAGTTCCGCGGAGATGTACTGGAACCCCTTATTGGGATCATTGACGACACGAACAGCGGGAAGCCGACATCCGTCGAGGACGACATCGGCCGTCGGACTGCCGCGCATTCCCATCTTCTTCTCGGGCGCGCCGAAGCTGACGCCGTCATCGTCCTTGTGCACGATGAAGACACCGAGCGACTTGTCGCCGGTCTTCGCCAGGACCGCGTACCAGTCGGCCCACGGCGCATTACTGATAAATCGCTTCTGCCCATTCAGAATCCAGTCGGAACCATCCTGTATTGCGGTCGTCGCGATCGCCGACAGGTCCGATCCCACGCGCGGCTCGGTCATGCACCACGCAGCGCCGGCGGAGCCCGACGCGACACCTGGTACCACCAGTTGCTTCAACTCGTCGGAGCCCTGACTCAGCACTGTGGACGTGCCCGCCCAGTTGACCAGCATCACCAGCGCCGAGCTTGCGCACGATGCTGCGACTTCCTCCACTGCGATGACCTGGGAGAGGAGATCGGCTCCGCTCCCACCGAGGCTCTCGGGATGCGCAAGTCCGGGAAGGTCGTTGCTGCACAGGGCCGCCCACGATTCCGACGGGAATCGCTCCTTGTCATCCACGTCGGCGGCGTGCGGTGCGATCTTGGTCTGCGCGAGTTTGCGGACGCTCGCGCGGAACTCGCGGTGTTCGATACTCATGAATTGCTCCTGGTGTCTGCGGGGAATGTGATGATTCGGGAGTCGACGGTCACAGCGGTGGCCAGCTCAGACCCGTCACGGAGGGTGGGACGCCGTCGGCGGCGGCACGGCCGGCGACATCTTCGGGAAGTCCGGCGCGGCGCAGGACTTCTTCGGTCTTGACGCGGGTGTCGGTGACGCGCCGTTTCGGTCCGCCGGAGAACACGGGGACCACCGGGACCGAATCCAGTGCGAATCCCGGATCCCTAGCCACGATCTGGTCGAACGTGGACAGCTCATGCGGTTCGAGCACCGGTGTCACGCACGCATCCACGTCGGCGAACACCGCGGTCCACTCCACCATCGTCTTCTTCTCGAACTCGGCGGTCAGCGACTTCTCGATGAGGTCCCAGGTGGACTCGTCGAAATGATTCGGTACGGCTCCGAGGTCGAGGGTGGTCCACAATCGCTCGAAAAATGCCACCTCCAGGGCACCCACCGCGACGTATCGACCATCGGAACAGCGATAGCACCGATAGAACGGCATCGACCCGACCAGTACGCCACGTCCGCGGCCGGGCAGCGTCGGCGTCTGCCAATCGACGAAGTTCATTCCCATCATCGACAGGACGCCGTCGACCATGGCGGAATCGATATACCGGCCCTTGCCTGTTCGAGTCCTGTCGTACAACGCGCCCAGAATGCCGAAGGCCGACAGCAACCCACCTCCCGCGAAGTCGGCGACCAGGTTCAAAGGCGGGACCGGCGGTTGATCCGATGGGCCGAAGGTACCGAGGGCACCCCCGATCGCGAGGTAGTTGATGTCGTGACCGGCGCGTTGCGCCATCGGTCCGTCCTGGCCGTAGCCCGTCACGCTGCAGTAGACGAGTCCCGGATTGAGGGCCGACAGTTCCGCATAGCCGGCGCCCAGCCTGTCCGCAACACCGGGCCGGAATCCCTCCATGAAAATGTCAGCTTCCGAGACGAGCGTTCGCAGCGCCTGGCGGCCGTCCTCGGTCTTGAGATCCAGCGATATGAATTCCTTGCCTCGAGACAGTGCCGGCACCGGAAGCCCGGAACGACCACCACCGATCGCGATCACGTCTGCACCGAGATCCGCGAGCAGCATGCTCGCGTACGGTCCGGGTGCCAGACGTGTCATATCCAGTACCCGAACCCCCGCAAGTGGGCCCGTCGTTGCGGTCATCGTCGTCCTCCAAAGTCATTCGGTACCTCGTGTGATGCCAATCCTGGCCTCGTGACTGCACTCACACCATCTCCATGTGGAGGTATGGCGTCACACTCGTTCTCCCGCACACTGAGGCCCACATCCTCAGCACGGGACGCTCCGAACTTGACAGGAATAGCAATGGAAACCACTGCGATAGAGACCCTTCCAGACACCAACACAGAGGATTACGAGCGGATTCTCTCGGCCGCGGAGACCGCCGCGACGTCACTCGCCCGAACAGACCCGAGCCGGCGGGCACAGATTCTGCGGTCGATGGCCGACGCACTCGACGCAAACGGCGCGGAACTGGTGCCGCTGGCGGCCGCCGACAGTTCGCTTCCCGAGGCGCGCCTTCGCGGCGAGGTCTCGCGGACCACGATGCAGCTTCGAATGTTCGCCGATGTCGTCGAGGAGGGCTCCTGGCTGGAGGCCATCATCGACACAGCAGATCCGGACGCGCTACCCGCTCCGCGCCCCGATCTGCGGCGGATGCTTGTACCCACGGGACCCGCCGCGGTGTTCGGTGCGAGTAACTTTCCGTTCGCGTTCGGGCTCGGCGGTGGAGATACCGCTTCGGCGTTGGCCGCCGGCTGTCCCGTCGTCGCGAAAGCACATCCCGCTCAGCCTCGATTGACCGCCGCCTACGCGCGGGCGATCGACGAGGGACTTCGTGCGGGCGGCGCCCCAGACGGCACGTTCGGGGTAGTGCGGGGCGCCGCCATCGGACGTCTGCTCGTTCAGGATCCGCGCATCACGGCCGTCGGGTTCACCGGTTCGACATCGGGTGGCCGGGCTCTGGCAGATCTGGCAGCCGGTCGGCCGCACCCTATCCCGTTCTACGGCGAGCTCGGCAGTATCAACCCGGTGTTCGTGACACCTGCTGCGGCTGCGGAACGGTCGGGAAAGATCGCGGGCCAATTCCTCGAATCACTACTCCTCGGCGCCGGTCAGTTCTGTACCAAACCGGGGATTCTGTTCGTCCCCGACCAGAGTTCGATCGAATGGCTCGTCCGAACCGCGATCGCAGAAGATTCATTCCGTCTGTTGCACAAAGGAATTCGCAAATCCTTCCTCGATGTGTCCCGGGAGATCCTCGAGCACCCGGACGTTCGGCCGGTGTCATCACCCGAGCAGAGCGATCTGGACGATCTGTCGGTCCGCCCGGTGATCGGCGTGACCGACGCTCGGGCGTTGCATCGAAGCCCAGAAGCCCTGCTCAAAGAGTGCTTCGGTCCGTTCGGATTGATCGTGACTTACACATCGATCGCGGAACTCGACGCGACGATGGCTGTCCTGCCGGGCACGCTGACGGCGACCGTCCACGGCACCGACGATGACCCCGATGCCGCAGCACTGCTCGACGCGCTTGCGCGCTACGCGGGGCGCGTCATCTCGAATGGATGGCCCACCGGTGTCGCCGTCAGTTGGGCCCAACACCACGGTGGCCCCTACCCGGCCACCAACTCCGTTCACACGTCAGTCGGCGCTACCGCGATTCGGAGGTTCCTGCGGCCGGTCGCATACCAATCGGTGCATGAAGCGCATCTGCCTCCCGCACTCGTCGACGCGAACCCGTGGGGTATCCCACGCCGGGTGAACGGCCACCTGTCTTAGGGCCCACGGCCCACGCACTTTCTGGGTGCACCAAGCTGCCCCCAGAAGAGAGCTCTGCCGGTTCACCGCTGCCATCTGACGGCCCGGCCACGGCGAGGAAGCCCCTTGCGGAATGCGAGGATGCGGCGGCGGGCGGTCAGGTCCGGGCGCGATGTCGGTGAGCCGCTGGTGGGGGACATGTCGTTCCCAATGGTTGCAGTAGTTCAGAGATTCCAGAGTTGGAGCAGTGCGGCGCGCAGCTGGCGGAGACGATTTCGTGATCGGTGGTCAGTCGGGGATTGGGGTGCCCGAGGCCGGCGAGCTGGTGCTCGGCGTCCGCAACGAAATCGGCTGTACGTCTGTTCGAGTCAGCCGGAGGTGGCCGGAACTCCGAAGACAGCGGTCGTCCGGGACAAGGGCGGAGTCATGGTCCGCAACAACGCCGACGAGGGATATGACTACCGGGTCCGCACCCTGGATTTCGCGAACTCGGACACACCGTTGCGACGAGTCCCGGGAACTTGCCGCCGCGCCGGCTAACGACGATCACGCCCGAGTGCGCTGCAACCAACGACACGACGGACTCCCTCGGGAGTCCGTCGTGTCGTTGGGAAGTGGGTATCAGTGTGTGGTGGTGTCGGGAGGTTCCGGTGCCGGGTCGGCGACCGCGATCATTCCGCCGTCCTCGTCGACGAAGTAGAGGACGGCCGCGCCGATGATCGGTCCGACGGCCAGAGCGGTGAACGCTGCCAGGAACGAGCCGGTGGCAGAGAAGACTGCGCCGATCGCGAGGGGAACGAGGGTGCTTGCGATCTGCCAGAAGGCGTTGGAGGCGCCGGCGGCGGTACCGGTGACCTCGCTCGAGACCAGGCGGGGAATCATCGCAACGATCAACGGCAGGTATCCGTATCCGACCAGGCCGAGGATGGGTGCCGCGATGAGGAGTGCAGGGACGTTGTCCAGTGTGCCGAAGAAGATCAGGATGACGGCGAATAGCGCGAGAATGACGATTGCGGGCTTTCGGGCGCTGCCTACTCGGTCGCCGAGCATTCCGATGAGGGGTTTGCTGACGACCGCCACGCCCGCGAAGATGGCCACGATGAATCCGGCGGTGGTGCCGGAGACTCCGTGTCCTTTGATGAGGAGGGCGTTAGACCAGGTGACGAATCCGTAGGTGCCCCAGAAGCCGCCGAACCCCGCGAGTGAGAGCAACATCAGGTCACGGTTGGTGGTCAGTGTCTTCCAGGCGGAGGGGCGCTTGCCTGCGCCTGCCGTAGCGAGCCTGTTGGCAACCGGTCCCGGTCGGATGATTACGTAGCAGGCGACTGCGGTCACGACCGAGATGGCACCGAAAAGATGGTAGGAGGTGTGCCAGCTGTAGTGGTTGATCATCCATGGGACGACGGTGTTGGCGATGACGGTGCCGAGTGAGGTGGCGGAGGTGAACAGTCCCATGACCTTGCCGAGTTCTTTGGGCTTGAACCAGCTTGCAAGGAGTTTGACGCCCGCGGCGTAATCCGCGCCGGCGAAGAAACCGACGACTGCCTGCACGCCGATGCCGATCGCGGCAGAGGTGGTTGATCCGAAGACCATCATGAAGACACCTGCGCCGACAAGCGACGCGGTGACCACCTCGCGGCCACCGAATCGGTCGGACAGGACCCCGGTGAGGGCGTTGGAGCAGACGTATCCGATGTAGTACGCGGTGGCGAACACGCCGAGGCTGGCGAGTGGCACGCCGAGATCCTCGCCGACGAAGACCGACGCCGGACCCCAGGTGGAGCGATCGACGGAGGTCATGGTGAAGGCGAGCCAGCAGAGCACGAGTACTACCCACCGATACCGGTTGCGTACCTGCTGATCAGGGGATGCGGAGATTGTCTGCACGAGGTCGTTCCTGTCTGGTCTCGGCGCGATTGCTCAGGGTCTCGGGGCTGGGCTGCAACCCGGAACGCGTCGCAGAGGATCGTTGCCGTTTAGTTGAATAGCTTTGGCGCAGTTGAAGTGTGAAGCTGGGCTGTGAATGTCATGCGGGGGCGCGGCGCTGAAAAGTTGAGGGCTAGTCACCTTGGACCGGTCGGGCGCTACACCTGTTCTATCAAGGTGATCGTGTTCACACAACAGTTCCGTCCGTTTGTTGATCAATTGCGCGCCATGCGGACGTGAACTGCTTGTACTGCTCACGCCATTGGACGCCACGCGGACCGGCCATGTCGTCGCCGCGCCGCACTTCAGTCGTGCGGCTGTCGCCGTCGAGAAACGGCGCGCGACCGCCGACGAGTCTTCAGATTCCCGGAAGCTCCTCGCGAATCTGCGCGGCTGCTTTCTGGAGTGCGGTGAGAATTGATCCCCTCATGTGGTCGAGTGAGACACGTGATGACTGGGCGGAGACGTTGAGGGCCGCGACTGCGTGGCCTTCGGCGTCGCGAATGGGCACGGCAATCGAACGGACCCCCTCGGTGAGTTCCTCGTCCGCCAGCGACCATCCCTCGTTGCGGGCATCGATGATCTTCGCGCGCAGTTCGGTGGTGTCGATCGTCGTGGCTTCGGTGTAGCTGTGGGTGTTCACGGTCGCCAGATAGGCGTCGAGTTCGGCATCCGTGCGGTCCGACAGGAGCACCCGGCCGGTGGCGACGGCGTAGGCCGGCAGACTCGTCCCGACCACGATCTCGACTGTGAGGACCCGGTCGGCCTGGACCCGGTCGACGTAGAAGATCGTGTCGCGGTGCAGCACGGTGAGCGACGCCGTCTCCTGCGTCTGCTCGGCCAGGCGCTCGAGATAGGGCCGGACGATATCGGGAAGGCTGCTGCTCAGGACGTAGGCATCACCGATCTCGAGTACCGCGGGGCGGACGGTGTAGGCGGTGCCGTCGTAGGACAGGTAGCCCATGTACTCCAGTGTCAGCACGAACCGCCTGGCCGCGGTGCGCGTGATGCCGGCGAGGGTCGCGACCTCGGTGACCGACAGTGGGCGGCGTTCTCGGCCGAACAGTTTGAGTACCTCGAGCCCCCGGCCGAGAGCTTGAACGTGATCGCGGTTCGGTTCCGGCGGCATCGTCGTTGCTTCGTTCTCGCTCACAGGCTCAACCTATCTACTTCGCGGGGTGCTGCCGACTGGGTGTGTGCATCGGAACCGCGGATCCCCCAGAGGCTGAGAGCGATGCATACCGTGTACAGCGCCACCGCAGCTGACCAGCCGGTCGCGAATCCGCCGGTGTGGTCGGACAGCAGTCCCATCAGCGCGGGCCCGCAGGCGAATCCGAGGTACATCCCGACCGCGATGGCACTCGAGGCGCGGCCCACGGCGCTGGTCTGAACTACGCGGAGCGCGCCGGCCATCAAGACCACGTTGGCCGCGAGCGCAGTCGCGCCGTGGACGCCGACGCCGAGCCACAGTAGAGGAAGCCATCCCAGAAGCTGGGCGCCGAGTAGGGCGAGTGCGCCGAGCGTGGAGCCCGATGCGAGGATCAACAGCAGGACGAAGGGGCCGGTTTTCCCGGCCAGCGCCCGGCCCCAGCCGATCCGCGCGGTGACACCGATCAGGCCGGCAGCCGCTGCGGTGAGCCCGGCCACGGTCAGGTTCAAGCCCATCTCGTCGTGCGCGAACAGCGGAAGATAGACGTTGGTGGCTTGAAGGGCGGCGCCGGAGAACAAGGCGTAGGCGGCGAATAGCCAGATGGCCGGGGGCAGCGATCGGTGCTCGGTACGGCCGGAGGACGGTGGAGCGAACTCGGGCGCGCCCGCCGACCGACGCGAACAAGCACGAGACGGTGCGAAACGCCAGGCCAGGACGGCCGAGATGCCCGCGATGGCGGCGCCGACCCACAGCGGGCCTCGCCATCCCCAGGTAAGCGCCAGTGTTGGGCATCCGATGCCGGCAGCGAGTTGACTGGCCTGCACCCCCGACTGCTTTACTCCGATCCAGGGTGACCGCTTGGCCGGTGGGGCGTGGTCGCTGATCACGCGATTGGTGACGGGGTTCGACAGAGCCTGCGCTGCCCCGGACAAGGCCATGGCTGCCAGTAACCACAGGTAGTTCGTCGACAGCGCCGCGACGACGAACGAGAGTGCGGCGCCCGCGAATACCGTGACGAGCAGTGCGCGAGCGGGGAAGCGATCACTGAACCGGCCGAAGGTCAGGGACAGGGCAGCCGCCGTCAGGAAGGTGAGCGTGGCAAGCATCCCAAACTGCACGGCGGTGATACCGAGCGAGTCGATGACCAGCGCACTGGTCGAACTCAGCCCGTAGGTCAGCAGCGGCCCGATGGCCATGGCCGCAGTCAGCAGCGGCAGCAATCCTCGGAAATCGCGGTTGTTCACTGCAGGTACTCCATCGACAGTCCTATTGCCGCGCGACGATGCGCACGGTCGCCTCATCCAGGCGTCCGCATAGCGTTCAAGCATTCTATCTTCGGACGCAAGTGTCACAGGCCCTGGGGTGTTGCCTACCGTTGCCGCCCCAGGGCGCTTTGCGTGCCAAAGTGTCGCAATGGGTAACGGGAGACCGATGGAACAACCGTGTTCACTCGGCGACTGGGCGGACGTTCGCGTGCCCCCGCAGCAGGCCGTGCAATCAGATTTCGATTCCGGCGCGCAGTTCCAGGGAGATCCGGCCGGCGGTTTCGAGGAGCGGGGGAAGGTACCGCGGCACCAGCGTGCGCGCAGGTTCGTGTGTTTGGTACATCGATACGGTGAGCGCGCCGATGTTGCGGCCGGTTCGGGAGCGAAGCGGCACGGCCAACGCTTGCACGCCGACGTCGAGAACCTGATCGGCGAAGGCCCAGCCCTGACGGCGAATGAGGTCCAACTCGCGCCCCAGTCGACTGCGCTCGTCCTTTGCGAGCGCGGGGTGAGGGTCCTGGGTAGCCGTGACATCGAGATGCCGGTTCAGCTCGGACTCGGGAAGTGCGGCCAGCAGCACCTGTCCAGCCGCGGTCCGGCGGGCGGGTAAGCGGCTACCCGCCTTCAGGGATACCGACATGCCGGACGCAACGTCCACCCTGCTGACGTACCGAATGTCCGGGCCTTCGAGCACGGTCACGGACGCGGAGGTTTCCAGGTTTCGCGCAAGTGCCTCGAGGTGCGGCTGGCACACGTCGGCCAGGGTGAACCTCGACAGATTGGCGTAGCCCAGCGTGAGTACCTGCGGCGTCAGGGTGAACTTGCGGCCGGAGACCTCGACGAATCCGAGTTCGACGAGCGTGTGCAGGAATCGCCGCGCCGCGGAGCGGGGAAGTCGGCACCGATCTGCGACCTCGGTCAGCGTGAGGTCGCGATGCTCGCGGTCGAAGGTGGTCAGCACCGCGATGGCGCGTTCGAGTGATTGGACCGCGTCCTTCGGCCGGGCCGGCCGCACGGGCGTCGACGGTGGTATGCCGTCGACCGCACTCCTGGCTCGCGTCATCTGCTCCCTCTTCGGTGACTGCACTCGCTGAGTGGCTCCGTTGGATCCCACTACCGAGAGTCTAATGAAGTTCGCATTGCGCGCATATGCGCGTGCTGTTCGGTCGAGACGTCGTTGGATGGTGCGCGATCCCGGGCGGCAGGGTTCGACGCATCTCGGTGACTGAAATGGCGAGGACCTGCGGCCCTTGGGGCTGGGAGGTAAGGCCGCCCATGGTTGACGCTACGAAGCGGTGTGTGTCAGAGTTTGCGCACCGGTCAATTTACGCGCAACTGCGCGCTATGCGAACGGAAATGACCGCGGAAGGTCGAAAGGACTCCCATGCTGACGCAAGACCAAAACACCCTGCTGGTACAGACGGGCCCCGATACGCCGATGGGCCGGCTCTTTCGCCGATACTGGATCCCGGCGTTGCTGGCGGAGGAGTTGCCGGAGCCGGACTGCGCCCCGGTCCGGGTCAAGTTGCTCGGCGAGCAACTGATCGCATTCCGCGACACCCAGGGCCGGCTCGGTCTGCTCGACGAGTTCTGCAGTCACCGCACCGCCTCGCTGTACTTCGGCCGCAATGAGGACTGCGGACTGCGCTGCGCATACCACGGCTGGAAGTACGACGTCGAAGGCAACTGCATCGACATGCCGTCCGAGCCGGAGGACTCGAAGTTCAAGTCCCGGATCAAGCAGAAGGCGTACCCGTGTGTCGAGCGCGGCGGCGTGATCTGGACCTACATGGGTCCACCCGAGCTGAAACCCGAACTGCCCGAACTCGAGTGGGCGACGCTCGGCGAGGGTCACCGATTCGTCTCGAAGCGACTGCAGGAGACGAACTACCTGCAGGCGATGGAGGGCGGGATCGACTCGAGTCATGTCTCATTCGCCCACCGGTTCAACCTCGACGACGACCCGATGCACTCGGGAACCGAGGGCAACAAGTACCTCAAGGCCGACACCCGACCGAAGTTCGAGGTCGCCGAGAGCGACGGCGGCCTGGTCATCGGGGCCCGCCGTAACGCCAACGACGAGGAGTACTACTGGCGGATCACGCAGTGGATCATGCCCTGGTACACCATCATTCCGCCGTTCGGAACGCACAACCCGCTCGGCGGGCACGCGTGGGTGCCGATCGACGACCAAACGTGCTGGGCGTGGAGCATCAACTACCACCCCACCCGGGAACTGCGCGAGGACGAAGTCGCGTCGATGCGCAACGGCGATGGCATCCACGCCAAGTACATCCCCGGGACCTACCGGACGCTGGCCAACAAGGACAACGACTACCTGATGGACCGCGAGGCCCAGAAGCAGAGGAAGACGTTCTCCGGCATCGAGGGCATTGCCGCGCAGGACTTCTCCCTGCAGGAGTCGATGGGTGAGATCTGCGATCGCACGAAGGAACGGCTCGGTACCTCGGACGCGGGCATCATCTTGGCCCGGCGCCGGCTGCTCGGCGCGCTCGAAGAGCTCGAGGCGGGGACCCTGCCCGGGATGAGCCCCGAACATCAGCGTGTGCGGTCGACCTCGGTCCTGCTGCCGAAAGCGACGCCCTTCAAGGAGGGCGCCGAGGATGCGCTCCGCATGGTCGAGGGCGAAGACTTCGTCTCCATCTGATCACCCAGGCAACGAGAACAAGGAGTCCGACGTGACCAACAGCGCCGACATCGACATCGCACCGACGCGCTCGGTAGCCCGCCCGCCGAGGCTGGTCCGCGCCGCGGTGTCGATGCCCGACACGACGACGACCATCCGCCACCTCGACACCGACGCGGCAATCGGTGCGGTGGGCTGGCTCGAAGTCGAATCCTCCGCGGTGTGCGGAACCGATGTCGGTCTGTATCGGGCCGGACTGGACTCGCCCACCGTGCTCGGCCATCACGTCGTCGGGACCGTCGTGTCGGTGGAGGAGACCCAGTCGACCGCGTGGGACGTGCGGCCCGGCGACCGGGTCGCGTTGGAGGAATACCTGCCGTGTCTGCGGGAGGCCTGCCCGGCGTGCCGCATCGGGGACTACCGCATGTGCCCACACACCGATTTGTTTTCGGGAAAACGGCGAGTGGGCCTTGTCTCGGCGGACGACGGGGCCGGCCTGCACGGCGGCAACGCCGAATACATGCAGCTCAGCGCGAACAGTCTCGTGTACCGCCTACCGGCGGTTCTCGACGCGGATCTCGCGGCGTGGACGCAGCCCTTCGCCAACGCACTCGACTGGACGGTCGACACCGGCGGCGCCAGGGAAGGCTCCACCGTCGTCGTCATCGGCCCCGGCTACCACGGCATCGCCGCGGTAGCCGCGGCCCGAGCCGTCGGCGCCGCCCGCATCGTCGTGATCGGGGTGCCGGACTCGGTCGGCCGACTCGAGATCGCCGAATCACTCGGTGCGGTACCGGTGATCAACAACAACCACAGCCTCCCCGAGCTTATCCTGCGAGCAACCGGCGGCGAGGGAACCGACGTACTACTCGACACCGTCGGACTCGGGGGAGAGGCCGTTGCCGCCGCCGCCCGCGTGCTGCGCAAGCGGGGCCGGCTCGTCATCGGCGGACTGGGCTCGACCCCGGTCTGCGAACTAGATCTCAAATCCCTGGTACGCGGCGCCAACACGATCGTCGGTGTCCGGGGCCGCTCCCCCGATGCGGTCACACGCAGCATCGAACTCCTCGCCGACGGGCGATCAGGCTTGGAGATCGTGCCCTCCGTCGACGTCGACCTGGACCAGGTCGACAACATGCTCGGACGGATGGCCACCGGACAGGGGCCGGTGAGTCCGCACGTCGTCATTCGCCCGCAGCTGCGCCGTCCGGCCGATCAGAAACGAGGAACGTTGTCATGAGCGAGATGACACCACGCCGACTGTCCTACGCGGCACGAATTCTACTGGTGCCCTTAGGTGAATCGGGTCACAGAGTCGTCGAGCAGATGGCTGCGAAGGGGCTGACCGAGGTGCAGGTGGTCACCGAGCACGCGCCGAGCGAGGTGGCCGTACGCGACATCAACGCCGACACCACCACCATGCGCCGTATCGACGAGTTGGCTACCGAATCGGACATGGTCATTCTCATCGGCTCGGTGCTGCCCCAAGTCCCCGTCGGTTTCGCCACCACGATGGCCGAAGCAGCCCGCCAGTCGGGCAACCTGCTCGCCGGCGTACTGGTCGATCAGCAGGACTGGGACAGCCAGCGAGGCGCCGAAGCGATGGCAGTGCTGAGGATGGAACTCGACATGCTGGTGTCCATCACCCAGGTCGATCTCGCCACCGCCTTCGTCGATGTCCTCAAGGGGGGATACCGCACCGCGGGTGCATGCGCGCCAGTTCTCTCGACCCCAAGGATCTGAAAATGACACAAGAGACCAACCACCTCCTGGTCCGGCAACAACGACTCGAATCCGATGGCGTGTTGTCGCTGACCCTGGAACGACCGGACGGCGCCGCCCTCGGCGAATGGGAGCCCGGAGCACACATCGACATCGTGCTGCCCTCCGGGACCGTTCGGCAGTACAGCCTCTGCGGTGACCCCACCGACAAGACCGCCTACCGGATCGCCGTCCTGAGAGAAGACGAGGGACGCGGTGGGTCGAAGGAAATCCACGACAGTGTCCGGGTGGGGGATCTACTGGCGGTGCGTGGCCCCCGCAACCACTTCGCCCTCGAGCCCGCACCCCACTACCTCCTGATCGCCGGTGGAATCGGGGTCACTCCCATTCTTTCGATGGCACGACAACTGTCGCGGGAGAACGCCAGCTGGTCCGCACTCTACGGTGGCCGCAGCCGCGCCACGATGGCATTCGTGGAGGAGTTTTGCGGGCTCGGCGAGGTGAACGTCTCTCCCTCAGACGAATCCGGAAACATCGACCTGGCAGCCGCCCTGGCCGAGGCTCCGGCCGGCACCGCCGTGTACTGCTGCGGCCCCGAAGGCCTACTGCAGGCGGTGAAGTCGGTGTGCGGTCCGGTGCTCGGTGACGAGGCGATTCATTTCGAGCGGTTCGGCGCTCCCGTCGTGGGGGCGGACCCTGCCGCGGCCGCGGAAGCCTCGGACGGGCAGTCGCTCACCGAATTCGACGTCGAACTGTGCCGTACCGGCTGCACGTTGAAGGTGCCCGCTGACCGCACCCTGCTCGAAGTCGTCCTCGAAGCGAACCCGGACATCCTGTACTCCTGCGAGGACGGCTTCTGCGGATCCTGCGAAACCCGCGTGCTCGACGGAGTTCCCGAACATCACGATTCGATCCTCTCTCAGGCAGATCGTGAGAAGGGCGAGACGATGATGATCTGCGTCGGACGTTCCCGCACACCCACACTGGTACTCGACGCTTGACGTCGAAGGAAGCTGTGAGGAGCCGGGTGCCACTGTTCCGACGGTAAAGGCGGCCACGCCTAATCCCTGAAACCGGTGTACCACGCCGTCTGGGAATCTGGTGATGGCCATTGTCTGCGAACCGCGATGAGATGAGTCACGCCGCAAATAGGGCGCGGAGCCCGTGAGTTCCTAACTGCGCGGCCCTCATACCTCAACCACCAACTAGCCGGACGGACGGGCGGTGAGGCCACGACGGCGAGTCGACCGCCGTTTCCGGTACGGCGATCTGGGACTGTCCAAATCAGCCGATCAATCCCGCCACGGAAAAGCACCGGGCCCGAGTCTGGAAGCCTTCGCCAGGTGGAAGTCGATGCCAGTATTCGCACACCCCCTTTCGACACTGGGCCTACGCACATGATCGATGGCATCGTCAACTTGGCTGTGCGGGTGACCGCTGGGAGGATGGGTGACCGTGACCAGCGCAGATTCGTCGTACAAGGGCTTCCGCTACCCGAAGGAGATCATCAGCCACAGCGTGTGGCTGTATCACCGCTTCGCGTTGAGTCTGCGTGACGTGCAGGAACTGATGTTCGAACGCGGCGTCGTGGTCTCGCACGAGACGATCCGGCAGTGGTGCGCGAAGTTCGGCCAGTCCTATGCCAATGAGCTGCGCCGCCGCCGGCCCCGCCCTGGCGACAAGTGGCACCTCGATGAAGTGTTCATCCCGATCAACGGCGAGCAGAGGTATTTGTGGCGTGCGGTCGACCAGGACGGCGTGGTGCTCGACATTCTCGTCCAGTCGCGTCGAAACGCCAAGGCCGCCAAGAGGTTCTTCCGCAAGCTGCTCAAGGGTCTGCGATACGTGCCGAGGGTGCTCGTGACCGACAAGCTGGCCAGCTACCAAGTGGCGCACCGCGAGATGCTGGCCTCGGTCGAGCATCGCCGGTCGAAGTATCTGAATAATCGGGCCGAGAACTCGCATCAGCCCACGCGACAACAGGAGCGCCGGATGAAGCGATTCGCCTCACCTGGGCAGGCACAACGGTTCCTAGCCGCGTTCTCCGGCATCACGGGGCACTTCCAGCTGCGGCGGCACATGTTGTCGGCATCCGACTGGCGACGCGAGATGACCGCCCGCTTCGCTGTGTGGAACGAAATCACCGCGACCGCCACCGCTGCCTGAACAACACACCTAGCCAACAATTTCCGGGTTAACACGAACCCAAACCGACTGCACCACTGCGACTATCACTCAAGTTGACGGTGCCGTCCAGATCGTCAACAGACGCACACGTCGTTGCGCTGGCTGCTGCACGAGGAGGGGAATGCCTCCACCTTGTTGCAGTCATCGCGGAGGGTGATGCACGAACTGTTTTCTCGTCGAGGTGCAGCCGCGCAACGCGGCCGAGTGGCGGTGGACGAGCGATGATCCGGAAGGCCGGCGCCGCCGTCAAGCCGCGGCCACCTCCGCGATGTGCAACGACGTTGACGACCGTCCGCGCACTTCCACCGGAAGAGGCCACTGTTCTACAGATGCAAAATCAGGTGTTGCGAGGCCTGCACCATTGCTGCAGCTGAAGCTGCAATGCCACAAACAGCCCACACGAAAAAACCGGCCGCTGAACTGGGCATTGGTGTTCTCAAGCGCGGCTCAACGTGGGGAGATGCGATCGACGGTGCCACGGGTGACCGCCACGAGTGCTTCTACCCGGGGTGGCGCGCACGCATTCCGGTGATGATGGTGTCGAGGAATTCGTCCGCGATCTCTTCGGGAGTTTCGGCGCCGGTCGGGGTGATCCAGAGGTAGCTGTAATTGAACATGCCCAGCAGGCCCTTGACCATCAGCCGGGGGAGAGGATGGAACTGTCCATCACGAATTCCGTGCTCCAAGGCATTGCGCCAATGTGATTCGTAGCGTTCACGTTCGGCGATGATCCGGTCGCGGCGCTCGTCGGTGAGAGCGTTGTACTCGCGGAAGAACACCGTCCATTCGGCGCGGTGGTCGGCGATGTTGCGTATGAGTGCGCGGGCCAGGCCTCGCAGCCGCTTCTCGGGATCGGCCTCTGACAGAGCTAGGTCGTCGGCGACGGCATTCATCTGGGCGAGTTGTCGGCTGCTGATCTCGTAAAGGATCGTTTCCTTGCTGCCGATGTAGTGGTACAGCGCGCCCCGGCCCAGTCCCACAGCTGTCCCCAAATCGGAGATACCCGTGCCGTGGTAACCCGACTTCGCGAACAACTCGGCGGCCACCTGCAGGACTCGGTCCCGGTTGGTGTCGTATTTGTCGCTCATTTGCAGGGACCCCTCTGTTCCACGCTGTTTGGAGATGTGAGTTTAGACGCCCGCTGGCGGCCTGGTCATCGAGGAGACCGCGTCGCCGATCAGCACTGTGAGCACTGCGGGTCGAATGTGTCGGAGAAGGCGTAGCCGTCGAGCAGGCGCCCCGCCGTGACCAGGTACTGGATCGTGGGCGTGCCCTCCTCGAGCCAGTTCAGGCGGGCGTCTCGGTATAGGCGTTCGATCGGATGCGCGCGCGTGTATCCGATCCCGCCGTGGATGAGCAGGGCTCGGTCGGTTACCCTGCCGACGGCCTCGAGGCCGAACAGCTTGCACATGCTGGCCTCGGCGGGTATCCGTTCACCCGCATCCCACTTCCGCGCCGCGTCGGCGAGCATCCCGCGCAGGGCGTAGACGTCGGTGGCCATCTCCGCGAGGTAGCGCTGGATGGCCTGCCGTGTGCCGATCGGCTTGCCGAACGTGACACGGCTCTTCGCGTGGGCGATCGACAGTTCGAGGGCGCGCTCGGACGTGCCGAGGGAGCTTGCTGCGATGAACACCCGGCTGATCTCCAGTGCGCGTTCGAGGTGCTCGTTTCCCTGCCCCTCCACGCCGACGAGGGCGGTGGCGGGGACCCGGACGGAGTCGAGGGTGACGCGTCCGTGGTCGGTGCCCTTGCATCCCATCGTCTCGGGAAGCGCTGCGATCGAGAGACCGTCGGTCTCGCGCGGGACGAGGAACGCGGAGACGTCGGTGGCGGTCGTCTTCGCGAAGACGATGAAGTGAGAAGCGATGTCGGAGTTGGTGATCAACCACTTCTCGCCGTTGAGGACGTACTCGTTGCCGTCGCGCACCGCGGTCGACCCGAGGTCGGCGCCCGTCCCGAAGCCCGGTTCCGTCAGCGCGAACGCGACCGAGTTCCGGCCCGTGGCCGTGCCCGGCAGGACGTCCGTCTTCTGCTGATCGCTGCCGATCTCGGAGAGCGCGTGGGCGAAGGAGTTGTGTACGTGGACGATGGTCCGGAGCCCGCCCTGGACCTTGGCGAACTCGGCGATGATCGGCAGGTACTGGGCGATCGAGAGGCCGCTGCCGCCGTACTCGCGGGGGACGAGCAGGCCGAGCGCGCCGATCCGCTCGAGGATGGGCATGACGATATCGTGCGGAACCTGCTCGTCGTCCTCGATCTGCTTCTCAAGCGGGTCGAGTTCGGACCAGATCGCGTCGACGATGCGATCGCGGAGGAGTGCATACTCCGCCTCGGGGATGCCGGCCGAATGGGTGAGGGTCGTGGTCATAATGACGTTCCTTTCGTTGCGTGCAGGTTTGAGCTGGGGAGTCACAAGAAGGGAGTCACAGTGCCCAGCCGCCGTCGACGGTGAGCACGGATCCTGTGCAGAATGTGGCGTCTTCGCTGAGGAAGACTGCGGCCTTGGCGATTTCGTCGACGGTGCCGAAACGGCCGAGGACGGTTTCTCGTTCGATGCGCCTGCGTGCGGACTCGGGCACCGCATCGGTCATGTCCGTGCTGACGAAGCCGGGGGCCAGCACGTTGACCCGGATGCCGTCACGCGCAACCTCCTTGGCGAGTGAGCGACCGAAGCCGATCATCGCGGACTTCGCACCCGCGTACGCGGTGTCGCCGGCGTGACCGATCACGCCCACGACCGACGACACCAGCACGATGCTCGGTGACCTGCCGTGCACGAGGTGGGGCAACGCGGCCCGGGCGAGGGCGACGGTGCCGCGAAGGTTCGTCTCGATCACGCTCCACCAGGCGTCCGGGTCCGTCTCGACGAGCCGCCCGCCCGACCACTGACCCGCGTTCAGGACGAGCGAATCGAGGTGTCCCCAGTGGGAGACGACGCGCTCCACCGCCGTGGGCGCCGTGGTGTCGTCGTGCAGGTCGAAGCGGATCGGGAGTACCTGTTCTGGGGCGTCCGCGGCGAGCTTCTCGGCGTCCTCACGTCTCGTCCGGTACGTGCAGCCCACCAGGCAGCCGCGCTGCGTCAGGGCCGTGGTGACGGCGGCTCCGATGCCGCGGGAACCGCCGGAGACCAGCGCGACGCGGGGATCGTCGTGATTCTCGTTCATGCTCAGGAATGTACCTACCGATACAAAAATAGTCCAGAAGCGATGAGTATGAGCATATTATAGCAGGTAAAGAAGGATTGATTCACAGAAGGAGAAATGTATCGATTGGTCCAAAAATCTTGCTATCACTTTGCGGGTGTGCTAGATCTGTGACAGTCGGCACATTGAGTGACGGCGATTGCGATCAATTTCGGCCCGCATCGTGAATTGCATGACTGCGGGTGAGTGCAACCGGCGGCCTGCGCTGGTCTACACGAGGCAGTGGGAGATCGAATTGGAGTCACCAATGACTTGGAGGTCCACCTGAGGCAATCCTCCGAGTTGCCTTCGCATCCCTCGTCGGCGCGGCAATCGAGTGGTGCGACTGCGTCCCCACTGTCCTGGTCCTGGCCCTCTTACAAGAACTGCAAAGGTGAACTACTGATGTCTCTTGACAGCGTCACCTCGTCCACCCTCGCCGACGCGTGGAAGGGCATCGAGTCCCTTCTGGACCGCGACCCATTCGGCGGGGACTTCAACACCGCACACGAGATCTGCACCCGATATGCCGCGGACCCCTTCCGTGTCGCGCTCACCGTCCGGCACGAGGACGGGGCCGCGGATCACTTCACCTACCACGAACTTGACCGTCTCGCCGCCAAGGCAGCACGCGTGTTCGCCAATGCAGGGCTAAAACGGGGTGATCGGGTCGCCGGCCTGCTCTCTCGGCAGGTCGAGAGTTGGATCACTGCCCTGGCGGCATGGCGAGCCGGACTGGTGTTCGTGCCGCTGTTCGGCGGATTCGCTGCCGAGGCGATCGGACTCCGTCTGAGCGTGGCCGAAGTTCGGGCGGTGGTCGTTGATCACAGCTACCGTCCCGCCCTGGCGGAGGCACAGGCTGTGCACGGACTTGATCCAACTGTGATCGTCGTCGGCCGCGCCACTGAGTCCGGCGACAGATCCTTCTGGACCGAGTTGTGGGCAGTCGACGCCGATGGGCCAGTCGAGACCACCGCTCTCGGGGATACCGCGACCCTGTTGTTCACCAGCGGGACGTCCGGCACACCGAAGGCATGCGCGATCACACATGCGGCATTCGTCTCCGTCATGCCCTACGCGAAGAGCGTTCTCGGGGCGACCCGCGACAGCGTCGTCTTCTCGACGTCGGACCCGGCGTGGGCGTTCGGGCTGTACAGCACCGGCGCCGCCGTCATGGCGCTGGGCGTGCCGCGCGTCATGTACTCGGGGAAGTTCGTCCCCGAGGCCTGGCATCGCGTCATCCGGGAAGAGAAGGCCACGATCCTCACCACCGCGCCGGCCGCCCTGCGGCGACTGACGGCGACCTTCGAACAGGCCGGGGTGCCGCCGACGCTCCGCACCGTCGCCGCTGCCGGTGAACCGCTCACCGCAGCGGTCGCCGCGGCCTGGGCCGGCACCGGTGCACCCGCCGTGCGCAACGGGTACGGACTGTCCGAGGTCGGCATGCTCCTGGGCGACACCCAGGGCACCGAAACGAGGTCCTGCCCGGGCTGGATGTCCGCCACGATTCCGGGATTCGACACGTTCCTGGCCGACCGGGACGGCGAACCGGTGGACCCCGGTGAACCTGGCCTGATCGCAGTGCGACGCCCCCGGCACCAGATGTCCAGCGGCTACGAGAACACCCCTGCTCTCTGGGCGGACCGCTGGCGCGGCGACGTCTTTCTCACCGAGGATCGAGCTGTCACCGACGACGACGGCCGATGGCAGATACTTGGCCGCGACGATGACATGATCATCGCGTCGGGACACAACATCAGCCCTGTCGAGGTCGAGAACGCACTCCTGCAGCATCCCGCGGTCGCCGAGGCCGCAGCCGTTGCGTACGACGATCCCGTCCGCGGTGGGGTGGTCCGGGCGGTCGTCGTTCGCGCCGATGCTACCGCGGTCGGCGACGACGATCTCGTCACCGAGCTGAAGAAGCTAGTCGCGCGACGAATCGGTCCCTACGCGGCGCCGCGTGTCGTCGACTTCCGGCAAGATCTGCCCCGAACCGAAGTGGGCAAGGTGCGCCGGGCGGCGGTCCGACAACTTCCCATCACCTGAGAACACCGCCCATCCGCTCTGCCTCGCAACCGTGCGCTGACGGCGCATCGGCGCGGACAGGTGTCGTTCAGATCGGGCCTTTGGTGTCGCAGATCAGTGCCCGACGGAGCGACATCATCTGCCACGCAATCCAGACCAGCCGCGCAAACGCAAAGTCCGGCCGGATCCTACAAGACTTGGCGACAAAGGAGCCTGATGAAACCATCCAGGGAAGAATTGGAGCTGCTCGCCTTCGCGAAAATATGGATTCCCTACGGGGGCGGGTCCGATGAGGAGATTCTCGTCAACTTCGGATTGAGACGTGATCAGTATTTGCGCAGGCTCCGCTCTATCCTGGACAGCTTCAGCTTGGATATAGATCCAAAGGAAGCCGCAAGCCTTAGAGGTCTAATCCAACAACATGCCGAATCGGTTTCTCGATCAAACTCGTTCTCCAACAATATCATCCGACACAGATTTGGATCAACTCCCGATCGTCGCCGCGACTCGTGAAAGCCAGAAATTGAGTACGCAGAAAGCTTTTATAGGAGCACCAATGCCGATCCTAATGTTTCATGCAGTCGTGGCGATAGCACGATTACTGACACCCTGTGCCTTCCCCGCGGCGTTGCAGAGAATTGCCACCGCGATGGCCGTCCTCCGCATCTATGCGCGAATGACAGCCCTCTGCGCGGCAAAGTCTGACCTCCTCTGGGGCCATGAGCAGTGTGACACCTTCCGCGTGTTTTGACCGTCTCCGATTACCACCGCAAGGACAGTGCACCTGACCTGCCGATACTGAGGTTGCCCCCTTGGAGTGGACACCCTGACAATGGTTCTAGGAGAGCCAGGAGGGATGTCGAGGTGGGACGCCAGTCTCTGTACACGGAGGAATTCCGGAAAGACGCGGTCGCGTTGTACCGCGCGGCCGACGGTAAACGCACGTACGGGGCTCGTCGTGGTTGTTTTTGGCGACGGTGATCGACATCTGTTCACGTCGGGTGGTGGGGTGGTCCATCGCCGACCATATGCGCACCGAGTTCGTCACGGACGCGATCGAGATGGCGGTGCGCACCCGCGGTGGTGATGTCCATGGGGTCGTATTCCATAGCGATCGCGGATCTCAGTACACCGCAAAGGCTTTCGGCGATGTATGCCGCCGTCATGGGATCCGCCCGAGTCGAGGCCGGGTCGGCTCGAGTTACGACAATGCTCTCGCCGAGTCGTTCTTCCAAGGACTCAAGAGGGAGTGGCTGCACGGACGGAGTTGGACGTCGAAGTCGCAGGCACGGCTGGAGCTGTTCGAGTGGCTCTCGTACTTCAATCGACGTCGCCGTCACTCCGCGCTGGGATACCTCTCCCCGGTGGAGTTCGAACAACGGCTGATCGCGTCGTCTGACGCTGTCAGTTGCCGCATGAAATCCGGTGTCCACTCTCAAGGGGCAACCTCAATACGGACTTCGCGTCGTGCCGACATTCATCGGCGTAGCAAGTGGTTGCGGTCGGCCACTCTGACCGCAGGCCCCTGCGTGAGCCTGCGTTAAAACAAGAGCTGACCTCGACATGCCTTGTCGGGCTGGGGCAAAGCCCGGTTAGTACTGCAACGGCACTTATGGGAGATGCTCGCGGGTTGGCAGTGGCAGGATCGGGCCAGGTGTTGTCGGCGTCTCCGCCAGTGTGACCAGGACCAGACGCGCACGTCGGGCGGGCGTGTCGCAGGACCAGATGCGGCCGCCGGATCTCGGGTACCACCTAGCCGATCGTGCCCTAATCGTCTATCCCGATTCCCTCATTACCGCTGCGGTTTTCGTCCCAGCCAGCCAGCCAGCCAGCCAGGCGAGGGCGAGCATCGACAAGGTGACGTGGGCGTTACCAGGCCCCGCCCGGTACGTACGCACCTGATACTGGTCCAGCCCTGCCTCATTCTTGGCCTGCTGAAAGCATCTCTCCGCCCACCACCGCGACCCCGCGACCCGGCGACCCGGCGGCAAGTTAGGTGAGCGTGGTCCGCCGGGCGCCAGCGCAGGTGTAGTACGCGATCTTGGTCGGATCCGACAACGATCGGCGGGCGAGCAGCCAGTGCCCCCCGGGCGCCACGAAATACGGATCGGCACCCGCACCTAGGAATACTCCCGCGGGCCGTGCGCGCCGTCGCCGGTAGAGATCCAGCGCCACTGTTTCGGCCGGGATCACTGCGATCATCTTGTCCGCCCGACCGGTGCCCGTCCGGGGTGAACAACCTCGTCGTTGCGGCGGATGGCCAACACGTACGACACATCTCGTTCCTCGAGCCACACCCGCCGGTACTTCACCAACCCGTATGCCTCGTCCGCGGTGAGCCAGGAGAACGGCACCTTCGCGTCGAGCGCGCGCTCGACCATGCGCTGCGCCACACGGGTTGGTCGCGAACTCCACCTCGTCACCGATCCCCGCGGCGCGGCACCGGTCCCGACCTCAGGTCCACGTCGCGCTGGCCCGCAGGTTTCAGGAGATGAAAGGAAGCCGACGGCCACTACGCCAATCTTATCGACGTTGTCGATACCCATTGCCTGTCTGCTTGGGGCACCGGTAGTGGTGGAAGATCTGGATTTGCCGTGTTCTGGCTGTACTCGACCCTGCTCGATCAGTCGATGACAGGGCGAGACGCGCGGAGAGTTTGAGCAGGCGGATACCAGATCGATGGCTAATTGTGGCAGAACCGCGCGGTGCTACCTGCTCGAATTTCGTGCCGCATGCCCCAGGCTCGCGGCCGGATAGCCACCGACCAGCCGGGCGCCTGGAACAAGGGCCCGGCTGGTCGGCTGGATCACAGTTGCTGCGATTTAGATGCGGTCACTTCTCCCGTACCGCGCCTTGAGTTCATTCAACACTGGGACGATCGCTTCCTTGAACGCTGCCGGGTGTTCGGAGGGCGGGAAGTGGCCGACGTGAGGAATCCGTACTTCCTGATTCTTCAAACCGACAACTGCATCCCGCAACTCGGCCGTGTGCTCGGGATAGCAGCTCCAGTCGTGGTCTCCACCAACCACGTACAAGCCCTGCTTCTCCGCATCGATCTCACCAAGGAACGGCCTTGCGTCGTGATCCTTCGATGCGAAATGGAAATCACCACCGAGAACGCCCGGAGCGCACTTCGAGTAGATCCATTCGACTTCCCGCCGGTACTCCTCTGGAGCCTCGGACGAAGATAGACTCCGGATAAGTGGCCGCGATGCGTTGTGGGGGTTTACTTCCGGATGCACCAGCCAGTCGGTCATCGTTGCCCATGCAGGCTCGTATGCGCGAGGCTGTAGAGCAATCAACCCGCTGAACTTGTTCGGGTGCACGTGCGCGATATCGAGCATCACGTACCCGCCCATCGAGCAACCCATGAGGATGGGTTTGTCGAGATCGAGTGCTGTGCTGAATGCAATGATGAAGTCCATATAGAACTTCTGCGTCAGGCGGTACTCGCCCTTCCACCACCCTTCCGGCGGAAGCGAACGGCCGTGGTACGGCATGTCGAAGGCAATGACCCGAAAATCGCGGGTTACATCCTCGTCGTTGAGTAGGTGCCGGTACTCGATCGAGTCGGCGCCGGCTGTGTGGAGGCAAACGAGCGGAATACCGGTCCCATTGGACTCGAAATACGTTCGGTACGTTGTCCCGTCAACCTCGACATACACATACTGCCCGGTGATGGGTTCAATGACAGCCATCGGTTCTCCTAGTTGGTCTGAAGCTTCGACAAGTACACGTACAGCGGCTGCAGGTTGGCGAACAGCTTGCGATAATCGCCCTCGAAAACAACATGCGTGCGGATTTCGCCGGTGACGCTCATCGGGCCCTGTAGCCACATTCCGAACACATCGCGATATTCGGCGTCCGGATCCTTGTCGATATAACGCCGCCAGGCGTCTTCCGTGCCTCGAACTGCGAAATCCCAGGAGTCGGCCGCAGTGGGGTTCGCCGTAACAGCGATGTGGCCCCTGTCGACCCCCACTACATAGCGGTGATCTCCGGCTTCGAGAAGGAAATTGAACACCGCCTGTCGAGCGTCAAGTGAGAACTCTGGGTCTGCCTCAATTGTCCGGGAGGTGCTTTCAACCCAGCCCGGGTCTGAGAGCGACATACGTTGCCCTTTCGTGTTGATAGGCCGAGGGACTTCCGCGGCCCAGATCGCAACACCTTCGACTGTCGACAGCGGTGTGAACACTGCATGTCATCGGGTGGCAGTCGTTCCGCGATGGCGATTATGCCGCAAGGCAAATCAACCTTCGCTTGTGATAGGTGCCACATGAGAGTACATCAGTGGACCACTCGGTACAAGTCAATTTACAGCGCATATGCCACTTCTTTGGACTGATTGGTACAGCTCGTTCTCGAACGTCCTGGTTGGTCACGCATGGCCAATGGCGTATAGCAATTCACTGGGCATGGCCCAGGCCGTTAAAGAGGCCGTCGTCGTGGCGCGCATACCCCGGGTGCCACATGGAATCGCCGCTGCGAGCGACCGATTGCCGAGCGGCCGGGGGGTAAGACCTGCATTGCGCAGCGTTCCCGGAGGAATGGGGAGCCAGCTGACGCAGGGGAGGTGTATCGGCCCTGTCCCGAACCGAAGTGTCTGCTCGGATGACTCAGTTGGCCAGGAGATTTTGTACCGCCGTCAGCTCGTACGGCCTGTCACGATTAGGTGTTCGCGCCAGAACTGCGTGGGTGTGTCAAGGGACATTGGGTTCTGCCCATAGGCGGTCACGAAACCTGCCCGTGGGCGGACATGAATGTGCCCACGGGCGGACACGAAGCTGCCCACCTGTTGCTCAGATCAGCGGTGTGGTGCCGGTGCCGGCGAGGGCTTGACTCATCCGGATCGAATCACCACTGGTCTGACACAGGTGAGCGTGATGCATGAGCCGATCGACGGTGGCGGTGGCCAGGGTCTTGGGCATCAGTTCGTCGAATCCTGAGGGGTGAAGATTCGACGACAGCGCAAGGGCGCGTTTCTCATATGCAGCGTCGACAAGCCGGTAGAGGCCTTCGGCGGCGTCCGCGGCCACCGCCAACAGGCCGATGTCGTCGACCTATGCCGACGTCGGCATAGGTCGATCTATCCCGAGCCTGGAACTATGCCGAGGGGCGAGCAGCCTGAATTGGAAAGTCTTTGTGTCGCTTTGCGGGTCCGAATCGATGGCTCCGAAGGGTAGGCATAGTTCCGGGTCTGAGTCGACGCTTCTGTTATCGGAGCAGGGTGCTCCGGGACGGAGGCGAGGTCATGGCTGGAACACGGAGAAAGCCTGGACGCATGGGCCCGCATATTTGGGGCTTCCGGATCAGGTTGACGGAATTGGGTTACACACCCGAGACGACTCGAGAGATGCTGAAGGTGGTCGGCACTCTCGGCCGGTGGATGGAGCGTCGTGACGTTCCCCAGGTGAGTTGGGCTCAGCGGCGTTTGTAGAGTTCATAGACGATTGCCGGCGCCGCGGGATGCGGCGAGTGCCGAGTATCCGGAGTCTTGACCCGTTGCTGGGGTTTCTTCGTGGGGAAGGCGTTGTCGGCGATCTGCCGTCACCGTCTTCGCCTATGGAGATGCTCCTTGCAGATTATCGCGCATGGCTCGTTACCGATCGCGGCCTGTCCGAGACGACGATCATCCGATACGAAAAGCTCGCTCGACGGTTCCTTGAACAGCATGGCGGCGATGGCGGTATCGACGTGGCTTCTCTCGATGGCAAACGCATCGTCGCTTTCCTGATCCAGGAGAGCGAACGACTCAGCGTCGGCGGTGCCAAGGGGCGGGTGGCCGAACTGCGGTCGCTGCTGAAGTTCTTGTATCTGCGCGGCTGGACACCGCGATTGTTGACGACAGTGGTGCCGCCGGTCGCCGGTTGGCACGACACCGGCATCCCGAAGTCGATCACCGCCACCGAGGTCCAGTCCCTGCTGGACCATTGCGATCGGACCGATCCGATCGGGATCCGGGACTACGCGATCCTCATACTGGTCGCGCGGCTGGGTCTACGGTCGATCGAGGTGTCGCGGCTCGAGTTGGGAGACATCGACTGGCGTGGCGGCCAGATCGTCCTGCGAGGTAAGGCCTCCCGAGAGGACGGCATGCCGCTTCCCGCTGAGGTGGGTGAGGCATTGAGCGCCTATCTGTCGCAAGCTCGCCCCGCGACCCCACTTCGACCGGTGTTTCTGGCCTGCAATGCCCCCATTCGGGGTATTCGCCCGGACCTGGTCGGCGACGTGACCCGCCGCGCCTGCGATCGAGCCGGGCTTGCGAGGGTGGGCGCGCATCGACTACGGCATTCGCTGGCCACGGAGATGTTGCGACGCGGCGTCACGCTGACCGCATCAGCCAGGTGCTCCGTCACCGCGATCTGGCGACCACCGCGATCTATGCGAAGGTCGATTCGACGACTCTGCGTACCATCGCCCTGCCCTGGCCGGAGGCACAGCGATGAGTGCCCTATCCGAAGCCGCAGTCGACTATCTACGGCTGCGCAACCGCTTGGGCCACGATCTGGCCGAATACCATCGCCTGCTTCCTCGATTCGTCGCCTATCTCGACGACACCGAGGCTCCCACCGTCACCGTCGCGGCAGCTCTGGCCTGGGCATACGGACCCGATGTCGATCCGATGACCAGCGTGGCGGCCAGGCGGATGACCATCGCCCGCGGCTTTGCCCGACATATGGCCGGAATCGATCCGCGAACCCAGATCCCTCCGGCAGGTCTCATCGCGTTTCCCAAGCGTTGGCACCCACCGTTCATTTTCGAGCCCGGCGATATCGACGCACTCATGGCCGCGGCGCAGGGTTTGCGGTGGCCGTTGCCTGCGGCGACCCACTCGACGCTGATCGGGCTGCTCGCGGTAACCGGCATGTTCTCCGGGACCACCCCTGCGGTGAACGCAGCGGTCCGCACGCGCATCTCGTGAAGCGGATCAACCCGAACCGGGCCGCCGCGAAACGCGGATTCCCGGCCACCGTCATGGACGGGATCATCACCGGTGGGATCGTGCGCCGGGCCAGCCCCGCCATGGTCGACAGCTACCACGAGTACCTCGCCGAGGACTATCACCGGGTCCGGGCACTGGCCGACAGTGACCTCGTGCTGGTCCAACTGGCCGGGCAGCGGGCCGGTGCCGGCCTCAGTACGCACGGGGCCCGGCAGATGATCGACCGCGCGGGCCGCCGAGCCGGGCTGGGCCGGGTCCGGCCGCACACCTTCCGCCACACCTGGGCCACCGCGCTCACGGAGGCGACCGGGGGCAACACCAAGGCGGTCGCCGACGAAGGCGGCTGGACCAGCTCCCGCACGGTGGAGGACACCTACGCTCACCTGGCCGGGGACCCGACCTTGCAGGCGGCGCTGGAACACATCTGGACGGAGCAGCTATGAGCGTCCTCCAGTCCGTCGACTCGATCGACGACCTGTTTCGACTGGATCCGCTGGCTCGCTTCGAACGGCTGATCGCAGCGGACGACTTCCCTGATTACCTACGGCAAGAACCGATCGTCTTCGACATGCATGACCCGATCTACGGCTACTTCTGCGGCGTGCCGGGATGCGCGCTGCCCGCCACCCATCCGCAATGGTGGTGCACACGGCACAGTGACGAGCGCCGGCGTGCGCTCCGGCAGGGTGTCGGGGAAGCCGCATGGAAAAGTGCCGCGGTCCCGTTCCCCGCCAAGGACGTGCACGGGACGAGGAGCGGGCGATTGCCGGCCTGTCGTTTCTGCCCCGACCGTGACGCGGTCGCCGGTGACTTGTGCCGCCGCCACAACGCCCTGCAGGTGATCGCGCGGCGGCGAGCCGGAGTCGGCTTCGTCGAGCAGGCGTGGGCCGCCCGCCAGGTCAGCCTTTCCGGCGCCGGTGACTGCCGGGTGGAACACTGCCTGCGCCGGGCCGAGCAGGAGCCGTCGCTGTGTCCGGCGCACCGAAAGGTATGGGTGTCCGCCGGATCACCGTGTGATACCGGCATGGCGGCGTGGTTGTCGCGGGCGTGTGGAGAATCGACCACCGGGATGGTGTTCCTCGGTGAGCTTGCACCGCTGCTCGCCGCCGAGATCCGGTACGGATTATGGGCACACACAACCAGTGCGGCACCAGCACGGTGGCATCCGATGTGGCTTCGAACGCTGGTCAAATCGTGCGCCGCGATGGGTGTCGGCTCGCTGCTCGAGGTGGACACGACCAACATGAAGTGGAGTCGGCGAGTGGGCACCGTCAACCGCATCGTGCAGAGGATGCGCACCGACATCGACCCGATCCACAACTCCCGCAGCGACACCCGCGAACTCGGCTACCTCGACACCAACTACTGGGGGTTCCGGTTTCCCGACCGCCGGTCGGTATTCGACCTCACGTCGATCGGGCAGCGTTGGCTTCGCGACCTGACCTGGGACTACCTCGCTGAGCGGCTCGACGAGCCGAACCGCCCCCGGACCCAGGGCACCTTCGAGCAGTTGCGCCGCTCGATCGTGTGCTTCAGCACCTACCTGACCGACTGCGATCCCGACCGTGGCCAGCAGCCGGCGGCGCTGACCCGGGCTACCGCCCAGGATTTCGTCGCGGACTTCACCCGTCGCGTCGCCAACCAGGAACCGTGTCGGGGTGTGTTCAACAAGGACGGAACCGCCTCCACAGCAACCAATCTCAGCTACTCCATGACCCTCAACGCGCTACGGCGGGTGATGCGCGCGGCAATGGACGGCGGGACCGCGGCAGCGATCGGGCTGCCCCGGGAGTTCATCGTCGCCCTCCCCTTCGGCGGTACCACCGCAGTCCGCAACCCACGGCCTTTCAGTGACGAGGTACTGCGGGCGCTGAGTGATCCGGTCAACATCGCGTTGCTACGGGATATGGATCCCCACGACGGGGGCCTGGCCGACATCTGGTCCATCCAGGTGCGGTGCGGTCGCCGCATCAGCGAAATCGTCAAACTGCGCTGGGACTGCGTGAGCGAACACCTCGGCCGGACCTGGCTGTGGGTGGATATGACCAAGGTCGGCAAGCTCGACTACGCAATCCAGATCCCACGCGACGTCTACGAGCTCATCGGGACCCGTCAGGCGAAAACGGAGCGCCGGTACCGGCTCAAGCACGGCACCGATCCGACCACAACCCAGCGCCACAGGATCGCATTGTTCCCCAGCCGGGTCAGCAACCCCACCTTCGAGCGATCCCTGTGCAGCTCGACGTTCACGGCCGCGTTCAAGGCCTGGATCGAATCGGACACGATGCAGGGTCCCCGGACACACCACCCATCAGGCCCGTCATACCCTCGCCACCCGCCTCGTTCAGGCCGGGGCCAGCATGACCCACGTCAAACGCGTCCTCGGTCAGGTCTCCGAGCGGATGGGCGAGTCCTACGTGCTCATCGCCGGGTCGCAGGTCGAACCCTTCCTGCAACAGGTGTGGGTGACCGGCCCCGGCGCCGCCCGGTCCGGCGAGGTTGTGCTCACCCCCTCCGTCACCGAGGCGGATTCCGCCCGACAACTGCTCGTCGACCTGGCCGCGATCCCCACCGAACACGGCCTGTGCACCTTCAAACCGGTTGTCGGCGGCTTCGATTGCCCGTTCGCCCGCAACTGCCATTCCTGCGAGCATTTCGTGCTGACCGGCGCCGACTACGGGTACTGGAAACGGCAGGAACAACGTTGGGCCACCCTCGCCGAAGGGGCCCCCGACGAGCACGCCCGCGACTACATCTACACCACCTTCGCCAAGAGCTCCCAAGCACTGGCCGGGCTGGAAAAAGCACTGCAGGCCCTTGGACTACTCGACCGAGCCAAGGATCTCGACCTGCGTAGCCCGCAGCAGGACTTTTTCGACCCGATCTGGCGTCACGGTTGGCGCACAGCGGATCTGGTGCAGATCGGCGCCTCGCGCCCGACCACAGAACCCACCGACGCCCGCGCGGACATCCACCTTGAGCACGGACGCGAGTAGGCCGTCATGACCAGCACACCGGTGACCCGCCCACATGAAGCCAAATCCGCACCGCAGCAAGCCATCGATGCCCGAAAGCGTGAATCCGCCACCAAGATCGCAGCAGTACGGAAGAGCATCAAGGCCCTCGGCCGCACCGGTGCGCCGATCACCCGCTCCGGTGTCGCAATACTGGCCGGAGTATCCCGCTCGTTCACCTACCAGAACGAAACCGCGAACTCGATCATCATCGCAGCTCAATCGACATCGCAAGCTCGGACGCGGGGCCGCGTCGAGGCGGCGACGGCCCAACAGCAAGCCTGCTGGCGTGAACGGGCACTCAACGCCGAAGATCGGGCGCGTGTCCTTCGTCGGGAACTCACCGTGCAGCACCAACTCGTCGCCGATCTGCTGGGCCAGATGCGCGACCCCGACGGGACCTGGCTCGAAGACGAACGCAACCGGCTCCGGGAGGAAAATGAACGCCTCCACAGGGACCGAAACGAGCTTCTCATCGAACGCGACGAGCTCCTGCGCAAACTGCGCGGCGCTCGGGCCAACGTCGCCCGCCTCAACCATGACCGCGCCAACGAACTCTTTCCCCAGGGCCCAGGCCCAGACCGGAATGAAGGCGAAGTCACTCCTCCAACAATCACGACGATGACAACAAGCTCACTCGCAGCACCCTCGGACTGAACAACGGCCTACCACGCCCCGCCGAGGCTCAACACACTATCGGCAGTGCCCGACCTGGTGACCGCGAACCTCAGCAGCGCTCGGACTTGGCGCCGGACATCCGTCGCACACATGTATGACACAGCGTTTCATGCTCCTGACGTGGCTTTACGCCCAAAATTCTTTCGGATTGAGCAGTGAAGTCGACGAATCCTGGCAATGCACCTACGCCGACCTGGGCGCACTCGGCGCCATGGCCCGGCAGGTGGTCTGCGTCGGCGATCCCGGACAGATCGATCCGGTGGTGACCGGCGACGTGTCTCGATGGGACGGCAACGATACCGCCCCGAACCTGCCGGGACCGATCGCACTGCAAGCCGCACACGGCGACGCGGTGGGCGTGGTCCGGCTGCGCCACACCTGGCGACTCGGACCCGACACCACCGCCCTGATCGGACCGTTGTTCTACCCCGACCTGCCGTTCACCTCCCGCCGACCCCCGGAGCACCTGACCGACACAGGCGAAGTCGTGCCCGAGCTGGCGCACCGCCCGGTCACGGTTTCCGGTGGCCCGTCCGATCCGACGCTGGTGACCGCGTGCGCACAACGGGCACGCGAAGTGCTCGACACCGTGCTGGTCACCGCCGAAAACCAGCGACCCATGAGCGCAGCCGATATCGCAGTGGTGGTTCCCCACGTGACGCAGGCGGCGGCGATCCGCGCCCTCCTGTCCGACCACCCGGACGTGCTGGTCGGCACCGCGAACGCTCTGCAAGGGCTCGAGCGGGCCGCAGTGGTGGTACTGCATCCGCTGGCCGGATACGCACCGCCGAGCCATTCAGCCTCGATCCGGGCCGCGCCTGCGTGATGCTCTCCCGCCACCGCGCCCACATGAGCGTCGTCATCGATGACACGAGCGCCGATGTACTCGCCTACACCGAACCCTCGACCGCGCACGCCGCCAATACCGCCCTGTTGGCCGCGCTGCACCGCACTCCCGCTGTGTAGCAACCCATCACAATGAAAGGGATTTAGGCAATGTCCGATGAAAGCATGACCGAGTTCCGCGCAGAACGGCTGCCGGACGTCGACTCGCCAGCCCAGCTGGCAGCCGCAATTCGCGGGGAGGACCCGACCGAACTTCACCTACGAGTACGACGAGGGTTCTCAGGTCCACGACAACGGTGTCCGCGCGTTACGGGCAGGGGATGGGCTGATCAGCTAACGCGCGCATCTGCAATACCGATCAGGAGGAGGCCATGACGGTCTTCGGGGACTTCCTCGGTGATCTGCACCATCTGGCCGATGCGATGGGCGTCGACTGGGACGAAGCGCAGCGAAGGGGAGCGGTCCACTACACCGCCGAGTTGTACGGCGCGGACTAAAGGGAACTGACGGCTGGACGGTCCCACGGACCCGTTCGGCCGGCAGTCCCCGGCACCGGGTGCGCCGGGGACCGGTACTTCCCGATTCCCATGGGGCCATCACACGAATCGACCGCTCTGATTCATGCGTGTCACTCTGCGTGCCGACCTGCGTTTCATTCCGCGTGTCGACCTGCGTGTCAAAATGCGTGCAGACACGCGAGTAAAGATGCGTGTGATTCAGCGAGTCCTTCTCTAGCATGAATGCCGAAGGTCCCGGAAATACGCGGACGTAGGCGGGTGGGTCAGTGGCCGCCCCGGAGTGCAGCAGAGGAGCGAGGCATGGTGCAGGCCGGAAAGCGGAAGGGCGCTCGCCAGCGTCCGACTGGGGTGGGGAACGGACGTGCAGTGCGATCGCCGGATGAAGTTCTCAGCGCAGGAGGAGATTCCGACGCGATGGCACCGACCGTGGGGGCGGTAGCGAAGCTGGAACCGCGGAGGGGGCCGATCAAAGTGCAACTCAATACCCGGGTTCTGGCCTCGACGGAGGCGCGGTTGAACTGGCTGGTAAAGAACCGCAACTTCTCGGTGACCAGCGTGGTGGACGTGGCCCTGCAGGAGTTGTTCGACCGCCACCACGTACCGCCTGCGGACGTCGAGGGCCGGATCGTGGAGCAGTAAACGTGACCCGTCCGTGGGAGCAGATTGCACTGTTCGACCTGCACGAGCCAGCACCTCCCGCACCCGCCCCGGAGCCTGGCGACGATGCCACCGAAATCGCACCGGAGGAAACAGCTCCAGCGGAAATAGCGTCGGCGGAACCGCCGACACCCGCCGCTGCCGCCGATCTGCTGAATGCATCGGCGACCGAGCCGGCGGCAACACCACCCGCACCGGTATGGGAGACATTGCCCGCAGGAGAGGACGCCGATGGCCATGCGTTGATCGTGACCGCCGATGGGACCTACACACCTTCCGGGCGGGAGTTGACCGGTCCCGTCGACTCCGTCGAGAAGCTGGACAAACTGATCCGCTGGGCCGCTCTGACACCGTTGGGAGCCCCCGCGCAGATCTGGGTCGTCGGACAGGCCGCGTGCGAGCTGCTCGGGTGGATCATCGACCCGGGCAGTGAAGACGACGTCGACGACATGGAAGCCCTGCGCAACCGCGCCGCCCAGGAACTGACTGCCGTCCTCCATGCCACCCTCACCCCACTGCTGAATGCAGGGTGGGAACTGCGCGGCGACCCCGGGCACGTGGTGCACCTGTCCCGCTCGATCGGGAACTTCACCTCGATGGTCGATGTGGTGATCGAGCCGTACGTGTGGACCTACTGGAACAAGGACTTCGGTTGGCACAACCGGGTCGGAGACATGGGCATCCTCGGCTCACCGACGGCCGGAACGTATCTCCCGGACGACGACCTCCCGGCGGCACGGGAGCTCGGTCGCCGGTTGGCCTGGTGCGCCCAGCACCTCGGGGTGCTCCCGGGACCAACGCCCGCGCGCACCGGCGCCGCCCTCGTCGACAAAATCAAGCGTGAACGCACCCGCAGCGGCAAAGGCATCGTCGTCACCACCCCCGGCTCGGTCCCACCCCTCGATGGCCCGCCGCGGGGAGACCTCGAACCTGCCGTCGGCTGGACCCGCGTCCCGCAGGCCCATGAGTTCGACAAGGTCCACCGGTTGGTGTCGATCGACCAACGCGCCGCCTACCTCGCATCCGCGGGCATGCTCGAATTCGGTTATGAGGCTGCACCCTTTGAGTGGACACCCCGGACAATGGTTCTAGGAGAGCCAGGAGGGATGTCGAGGTGGGACGCCAGTCTCTGTACACGGAGGAATTCCGGAAAGACGCGGTCGCGTTGTATCGCGCGGCCGACGGCAAACGCACGTACGCGGCGGTGGCCGCGGATGTGGGCGTCAGTGGCGAAACGCTACGGACGTGGGTCCGCAAGGACACCGCCCGTAACGCGCGCTCGCAGGACCGCAGTACCGGCGCCGACGGGACCGAGGCGGACGAGCTCGCGCGGCTGCGCGCGGAGAATGCGCGGCTGCGCGGTGCGGAAAAGGAATGGCAGCTCGAACGCGAGATTCTGCGCCGGGCGGCCGCGTATTTCGCAAAGGAGGTGAAGTGAAGACCCGCCGCTGGGACTTCATCTCCGACCATCGCGCCGAGTTCGGCGTGCAGCGGCTGTGCCGGGTGCTCGGGACCTCCCGTTCCGGCTACTACAAGCACCTGATCACGGAGCCGGCCCGAGTCGAGCGCCAGGCCGAGGAAGCCGCGACGGTCGCCGAGATCCGCGCCATTCATGCCGAGCACCGGAGCGCCTACGGTGCCCCGCGGGTTCACGCCGAACTCCGCTCCCGCGGACGCAAGATCAACCGCAAACGGGTGACCCGGCTGATGCGAATCCACCACGTGGTGGGCAGGCACCTGCGCCGCAGCAAGCGCACGACCGTCGCGGACAAGTCGGCTCCGTCGGTGCCGGATCTGGTGATGCGAGACTTCACCGCTACGGCTGTCGATACCAAGTGGTGTGGGGACATAACCTACATCCCGGTGGGATCCTCGTGGTTGTTCTTGGCCACGGTGATCGACATCTTCTCACGCCGGGTGGTGGGCTGGTCGATCGCTGACCACATGCGCACCGATCTCGTCACGGACGCGATCGAGATGGCGGTGCGCACCCGCGGTGGTGACGTCGGTGGCGTTATCTTCCACAGCGACCGCGGATCACAGTACACCGCAGCAGCTTTCGTCGATGTATGCCGCCGTCATGGGATTCAGCTAAGTCGAGGACGGGTCGGCTCGAGTTACGATAATGCTCTCGCCGAGTCGTTCTTCCAAGGACTCAAGAGGGAGTGGCTGCACGGACGGAGTTGGACGTCGAAGTCGCAGGCACGGCTGGACCTGTTCGAGTGGCTCTCGTACTTCAATCGACGTCGCCGTCACTCCGCCCTCGGATACCTCACCCCAGTGGAGTTCGAACAACGACTCATCGCGTCGTCTACGCTGTCAGTCGCCGCATGAAATCCGGTGTCCACTCCCGAGGGGCAACCTCAGTTACGGGCAACCCCAACATCTGACCGGTGGGGCGGCGGCCGCGGCGGCGGTGGGGGACAAGGGTGCCCCGTTCGGGCTGTGGCGAATCACCCTCCCGTGTGGGCAGACACTGTCGCTGCCCGAAAAACTCCCGCTGCCGCACCCCCACATGCTCGCCGACCAGCCGGTGCAGACGTGGGTCACCACGGCCAGCCTCGACGGACTGTGCTCACCCATGGCAGACGGGGGAATCGGCGCCGACCTCGACGACCTCGACATCACCGAGGCCTGGGTCTACCCACAACAGGGCCGAGCCCTGGACAAGTGGGCCAAAATCCTGCGCGAGGCCCGAAAAGCCGCGGTGGACACCGACGACGACGCGACGAAGCGGTTCCTCGGCACCTGCTACAAGGGCTACATCGGGCGGATGGTGAACCCGGACATGTGGACTGCGAAGCAGATGCAGCATCACCACCAACCACTCTGGCGTGCGTCGATCATCGCGCACTGCCGGTGGCGTGGCCGCCGGGTGGCGATGCGGATTGCCCGCGAGCACGGCCGCTGGCCGGTCCGCACGGTCACCGACTCCTGGGTGTACCTCCTCGCTGACGGTGAGGACATTTCCGACCCGAGTGAGGCGCTGGGGAAGATGTCGGTGGAGAAGGACACACTGCTAACCGACACACTCCTGTCCGCCTTCACTTCGGCAGCGGACGTTCACGACGTGAACCTCGCGATCAAGGCGGCATTCGCCGACGAGGACGAAGTGGAGGGGGAGGTCTGATGGCACTGCATCTTCCGAAGCCGCGCACCAAGAAACCCGCGCAGGAGGCGGTCGGCCTCGACGGCCTCAAGGTTTCCGTTGCCAACGCCGCGACCAGCGGTGTAGAGAAGTCGAAGCAGGTCAAGAGCGGGGGACTGGCCGGCCTGACCAGCAAGGTCTCCGTCAAACAACTGCGCAAAGAGCTCGGCAACGAGGGACTACGGCAGGCCGCGATCGATGCCGGCCGCACACCCCCCTCCGCGCGCACACTGCGCCGGTGGGCCCAACAAGGCCGCATCCCGCACGCCGACGTCCTCGAGCGAGCCCAACGCCGTGCCGCGATCGAACGTCTCGGCGGTGTCGACGCCGTGGCCGCCAAGATCGGGCGATCCCGCTCCGCAGTCTCCCGGTACCGGTCCGGGGAAACGAACGAGTTGCGGGCGGACGCGAGCAAGAAACTCAAGAACGTCAAGGCCCAGGACATCATGAAACGCGCCGGAGTGTTACGGCCCGACGGAACCCCTAAAAGAGCGGTCATCCGGGTCAAGGGTGGCGTCATGGTCCGCAACGGCGCCGACGAGGGCTACGACTACCGGGTCCGGACCCTGGATTTCGCGAACTCGGACACACCGTTCACCAATGAGGAGTCCCGCGAACTGGCCGCCGCACTGGCCAACGACGATCACGCCCGGGTCGTTGCACTGCTGGAGCGGCACGCCACCCTCGACTACCCCGAGAACAAGGGCTTCGACAAGTACAGCGACCAGTTCGGATTCCACTTCGACCACATCGACTCCGTCCACATCGACTGGATCTAACAGTCCTCCACCTACCTCGCTGGGCGCCGGAGCAATCCACAGGGCGCTAGATCGACACCGTGCTCCTCACCTCGATGTGGGCGTGGCCGGCCGGGACAGCGGTCTGCCCACCAAGCGGGTCAACTACCACTGTCCGCCGGATGGAGGGACGAGCGCGCCTATTGCCTCCATAGACAAGGGCGTTGGGATGTCTATCCCACAGGCTGTGCTGATATTCGTGGCCCCCGTGGGCGTGGGCCGGGAGAGACCCCGAGGGCAGCAAGTGGACGCCTCTCGTCGTCGGGCAATGCGTTGGCTCGCCACTTCTTCACCGCCCGGTAGAGCCACTGGCCTACCTGTTCACCGTCGGCGGTGACATAGTTCGCGGGAACGAGTGCGTCGCCGTGCTCTTCGCGGTAGGCGGCAATTTCAGAAAGCATCCGTCGCCGCTTGCCGTCGGCCGGTGACACGGCAGGAAGTGGAAGATCGTCATCACTCCACACGAACCCGATCGCATCGAGTTGCGCAATGCGTTGGGGCGGAAGGGTGCCGAGCATACGGGCAACCCGCTGGCGGTCCTGCCAAAGTCCCAGTCGAAAACCGCATTCGGTGACATAGTCAACGGGCACCACGATTCGGGGGTGATGGCGGCGAAACGCAGCGTAAAGCTGCAGAGGTGAGGCCGAGGACCGGTTTGCTCGCATCGAGATCACATCCTTTGTGAAGGCCGTCAAGCGTTGCCCGGATAGTCACTAACTCAAGTATGTCAACCTATTTGACGATCTGTCACGGGGCTCGACACGTGATGGGTTGCAACTTGTGCGCAGGTCGTGAGAGCCAGTGGAACTCACAGGTGATCGCCAGCGCGAAGGCCCGTCGCGCTCGCGCACCGGAGAATACCGAGGTCCTTGGACCGGGCCCCCGGTACAGGGAAGCGCGCTCCCGCATCCTGGCGTTGGCCTGATCACTCCATCCTGTGCCGCGGCGATGTCGGTACGCCGTTGCCCTCGGGGACATGGCGTATTCACAGGTCAAGCCTGGAAACGTGCGGATCGGTTCTCGGTTCAGAGGTTCCAGAGTCGGAGCAGCGCGGCCCGCAGGCTGGCGGAGACGATGCGGTGGTCGGTGTGCAGCCGGGGATTGGGGTGCCCGACGTCGGCGAGCCATACTTCTGCGTCGGTCACCGCGATCGGCTCCAGGTCCACTCGGGTGCGCAGTTGGTACGCCACCGCTCGGCGGGTGTGCGGGATCGCGATCGGATCGGAGTCCACGACCGCGGGCGAGTAGAGCCATTGGTTGTCGGCGGTGACCTGGAGCAGGACGTCACCGCGCTGGAGCCGCCCGCGGCCGCCGGGGGTGTCGATGCGGAACCATTCGAGCTGGTACTTCGCCGCCGGTCCCGCGGACGTACGGCGGCGGCTGGTGTGGGCCGCCCGCTCGTGTTCTTCCGCGGCGCCGGGTTGGTAGTCGGTGATGTGCCACAGGAACATCCGGGTCACCGGGGTGGGCAGGAAATCGGGTTCGGCGCGGTTGCGGCTGCCGATCCCGGGCAGGGGTACGGCCCGGCCGATCTGCCAGATGGCGGTGGCGTTGTCGAGGAACACCTGGTCGACCTCGGTGATCTCGTCGATACCGTCGACGAACTCCCGGACGGCGGCGACAATGTCGGGATCGTCGGTGATGACCACGGCCTCATCCGCGATGGTCGAGCTGTGGGAGGCGTTGGCGGAGCCGATGACCGCCCGACGGTCGGTGGCGATCACGCCTGTGTGCAGGTTCGGCGACGACAGCACCCGCACACCGGCGTCCACGTAGTACGCGAGCGCGAACGGGGAGGTCAGGTGGGCGCGTACCGCGGCGCGGGAGGCGTTGACGACGAGGACGTCACCGGCACGCAGCGGCAGCAAGGTGGGTGCGTCCTCGCCGAGGTAGGCGATCGCGGCATGCCGAGGTCCCCGCGTTCGGATGGCGCGGGTGATGTACGGCCACGGGCTCGGCCCGTGGAAGGTGGTCCCCATACCCGAAAAGGGTAGCGGGGAGGACCGCTTCGGCCGGTCGGCCCCGGATGACCCGGCGCACAAGCAAGGCCACCATCTCACTCGTGAGGTACGGGTGTCTGCTGTCGAAGGACGTTTCCCCGTGCCTCGGGTGAATTTCTCAGGCAACACACTTCTTCTGCAGAGTGTCGGCGCGCGCCGCGAGAGCCGATGGCGTGTGAGTGCAGGAGTATCAGGCGGTGGGCTGGCGACGAATGAAGTCGGCCATTCCCGGGACGGTGAACGCGATGCGACCGTGTTCGGGGGACCAGATGAGGCCCTTCTTGATGGCGGAATCACGGACGTCGCTGACCGCGGTGGTCGCCACACCCATGGCTGCGGCGACCTTCCCGGACCGGGGGGTGGGTTCCCCGGTTTCGGCGATGGCGCGCAGGTACCGGCGCTCCCGGTCGGTGGCCCGGGTCCACCGGGACGGGAAGAACCCGTCATCCAACGCTCTCCGGCCTTCCTCCACGGCGGTGTGGGCGTCCTCGGTATCGAAGGGGGAGGCGGGGGCGGTGTGCCAGATCGCCTTGCCGAACTCTTGCAGGAAGTACGGGTAGCCGCCGCTGGCTTCGACGACGATCTCGAGGGCGTCCGGGGTGAACGCACCCCCGTGTGCCTCGACCGGGACCCGGAGCGCGTCGGCGGCATCGGTGGGGGAGAGCGGTCCGATGGTCCGGTAGGAGAATTGCCGTTCGGCGTAGGAGCGGCTGTCGGCGAGCACCGCCGGCAGGCTGGGCAGGCCGGCGCCGATGACGAAGAACGGCCATTCTCGTTGGCTGGCGCGGTGCTGCACCGCGAGCAGGGCGCCGAGCAGATCGGGGTCGAGGTCTTGCATTTCGTCGATGAACAGTCCGAACGCGGCGCCCTTCTTGCGCATGACGTCGCTGATCGCTTCGACCAGCTCCTCGAGGTCGAGGTCGATGTCTCCGCTGGCGGCCCGCCCACCGAGAGCGAGTTCGATCTTGGCCGGGCCCAGACCGACACCGAGGGTGAAGCCGCGGGCGAGGGAGACGAGGTCGTCGATGACCTTGTGGAGCTGATGTTTGCGGCTGAAGCGGCGCAGACCGACGGCGAGTTCGTAGCCGAGGCGGGCGCGGACCGCGGCGATCCCGGCCTCGTTCGGTCGGGCCTCGATGGTGATCGCCAACCAGCCCTGCCGCTCGGCGTGCTCGGCGAGGGTGTTGAGCAGGGTGGTCTTGCCGACCCCGCGGAGCCCGGAGAGCACCATCCCGCGGTCGTAGTTGCCTGCCTTGCTGCGGGCGACGAGCAGATCGAACTCCTGGCGCTCCCGGTCCCGGCCTTCCAGCGCCGGGGGCCGTAGGCCCGAGCCGGGTTTGAACGGGTTCAGCGCGGGATCCATATCGACAACTATAGACATTTATGGGGCAAACCCCATAAATGTCCATAAGTTGCAATAGTCTCCGGAAACGTCCGGCCGGTTTCCGGCAGGTGTAGGGAATCAGAAATCGTGGATCTCATCCAAGTTGGCCACTCGGTGGCCAGTTGGCCAAGGGGGTGAGACGGCATGTCTGCGGCTGCCGGACGGCACCGCGGCCCGCATGCCATGCTCGGGGAATGGCGAGAACGTGGTTGTCGGTGACGGTGGAGCTGCTCGGCGGGCGGGGCGAAGAATTATGGCCGTGGCCCGGGCGCATCTTCGCGGTCGGACCGTCGCACACCTTCATGGACCTCGCGAATGCCGTCAACGACGCCTTCGGCCGGTGGGACCGGGCGCACCTGTCGATGTTCACCCTTGCCGACGGACGAGTGGTCACCGACGCGGAGACCGGGGCCGAGATGGCTTCGTCGATGGGTGGGCCCATCACGGAGACGGTGGACATCGAGTCGGCCAAGGTCGTTCGGACCCTGGTACCGGCAGCGGAGTTTCAGTTCACCTTCGACCTGGGTGATGACTGGACCCACCGCTGCGTGGTCGGGAAGGAGAAGGTCGACCCCATGGAAGTGTTGGGTATCCGCCCTGAGGCCCCGATGCCGTACTGGGGCTGGGGCTGCATCCCGGACCAGTACGGGCGCCGGTGGGATGGCGACGACGGGGACAGCCGAGCACCGCGCCGACCGAGCAAGCCGCATCCGATGCTGTTGCACGCGTGGCCGGGGCTCGAGCAGGTGCCCCCGCTCGAGGTGTCGGAGCTGCGCGAAGCCATCGCGGCAGCCGATGCCGCTCGTTTTCTCGCCGCGGTGACAGGGCGTGACGGCGACGACGCGCTGCAGCAGGTTGGGGCCGGGATACCGATGGCGCTGGAACAGCGACGGGAGCAGGCCGAGCCGGTGGCGGTGTCGGTCATCAACCGGCTGACCTGGCGCGGCGGCGCGGGTGACGAGGTGCTGGCCGAGGACCTGCTCGGGTGTCTGCGTGGCGAGCCGCTGACGGGGCGGGTGGTGCCGGTCGACCTCGAGATGCTCGGTAGCGAACTGGAGGGGGATCTGGGCATGTCGACCGGTGGCTACGTCGACCTGCGCACCGGGGATGTGTATGACGAGGGCAGCACTGACCCGACGATGGTCGGGGAGGATGCCGCCGTCGACGTGGAGGAGGAGCCCGACCGTTGGCTCCGGTTCGACCGCACCGGGTCGCGGGACGGTTGGCGCGACATGGCGGCCTTCGCCGAGCGGTGCCATGATGCCGCGCTGCGGGAGCGACTGGAGCGGGCGATCGAAGGTAAGGGCGCGTTCGGTCGGTTCCGCGACCTCGTCCACCAGGAGAGCCTCGCCGACCAGTGGTATGTCTTCTCCACCGACCGTCAACTGGGTCGTGCCCGCGAGTTCCTCGCCGACGAGGGCATCCGCGTGGGCTGACGGTCGGCCCACGCGGAGGCCGCCTTTACATGACGCATCGGCCTTCGGGCGACATCGATGCCAGTGACTCACGGACGCTCAAACGACAGCGCTCCGGAGGTGGGCCGTCGCCCACCCAGTACTCGGTTCCGCGAAATCCGGGGCCGACTTCCGCCTCCGGATTACTGGAAAGGGAGGGGTCCCACCATGCCAGGGAGTTGGGGACAGCGGAATTGGGAACCAGAAGTAAAGATCCACGGAAACCACCTCCTGCGCTGTGTATCGCCCGCCGGAGGCGGATCGGTACAGCTACGCAAATCGGGGCACCCCGTACGAACGGGTTCATGCTGTCGCTCATCCGGAACCATTGGGACAGTCAACGAGTGGGACAAATATCCCGCTGAAGAAATGCCACTAAGTTGATACAGATCGCGGTGGCCATACCCTGAGACCCGAGATGAACCCGCAGGTCGTCGCATCTCGAAATGCCGTCGGCCTCAAGACCCTACAGCAGGGGCAGCGGGCTAGCGGCAAGCGCACGCACTCCCAGAGGGGCAGAGGATCCGCATGGCTACGACAAGACGGGTCGTACAGCATTTTCAGCGTTCTCGTGGGCAGGCGGATCGCGGTCGGGCGCTGGTTTCCGCGCCTCGGAACCCCCAGCTGGGAGCGTCGGGGTAGTCCTGCCCGGTCTGTCGTGCCGGCGTGCGAACACACCGGGCCGGACCGCCGTGCGCTGCCGACTCAGCCGCTCAGCCGGGGCGCACGGCACCGCCGCCGGACCGCGACCCGGGGCCGGGATGTCGATGCACGCCGGAGTCGGTGAGGCGGGGTAGATATGAAAGGGTGGTCCGTCCCTGGGTCCCGGTCCGGGTGGCGGGAAATGACGAGGGAGATGGTGTGTTGTCCGATAACACTCGACCGTTGTTGATGGTGGATCGGTCCGGGGCCCTCGACCGCGATGACGCGTTCGCCGTCACCGAGGTGGCTGACGGTTCGGGGTGGCGGCTCGAGGTGCACATCGCCGGGGTCGCCGACGTGGTGCCGGCCGGGTCCGCCGCCGACGCGACCGCGTTCCTGCGCCGCGAATCGAAGTACCTGGCCACCCGAACCGTGCCGATGCTCGGCCGCGACACCGAACGGGCAGCGACCCTCACCAGTGACGCGGACCGCGCCACGCTGCGGGTGCGCGCGGACCTGTCGGCCGACGGCACGATCTCCGACGTGGTCGTCGACCGCGGGTGGGTGCCGGCGGGCCGCTGCGTGCCGGCCGATCACGCCGAGATCGCCCGCATCCTCGCCGCCGAGACGGATCCGCTGCACGAGACGGTGCGGGCGGCGCACCGGGCCGCCCAGGTGCTGCTGGCCGCCCGGCGCCGCTCCGGTGCGTTCGCGCTCTACGACCTCACCCACGGCTGGGTCAGCACCGAGGAGGGCGGCCTGACCGCGATACCGCAGGCGCAGCGCACCGTCGGATACGTCATCGTGCAGGAGTTGATGATCGCAGCCAACGAGGCCATCGCCATGTGGTGTGTGCAAGTGGATCTTCCTGTCCTGTTCCGCAATCATCGCAGCGCGCTGACCGGGGGCACCGGCGAGGATCTGGCGGCGGAGGTTGCGGTGGCGATGACCGATCCAGTGCTGTTCGAGAAGCTGCGTTCGCGTCTGCAATCGTCGTATCGTGCCGCCACCTACGCCCCGACGGTGCACGGCCATCACGGGCTCCGGTTGGCGGCGTACACGCACGCAACGTCGCCGCTGCGCCGGGTGTCGGACCTGATCACCCAGCGGGTGATCTTCGCCCACCTCGACTCCGCTCCGGCCCCGTACACGAGCGAGCAACTCGGCAATCTCGCCGCCGATATCAACCGGCGGATCGCCGCGGATCGGGAAGAGAAGGCAGCGCACTTCAAGGCACGCGATCGGAAGGTGACCGCGCAGGTCGTTGCCGCCGGCGAACTCGAGGGTCTCGACTCGAAGCGATGGGCGAAGGTACTCACGGCCGCAACAGCACGTGACCCGATCGGTGACGTGGTCAGCGAGCTGCGCCGCCGCGTGCAGACCGACGACGTGACGGTGACCACGATCGTGACGTTGCTCGAAGCCGGGGAGAATTGGGCGCCGATCCGACGCGAGGTCTTCGACTGGGCGTCGCAGACGCATCCGGAGTTCGGGCCGAGTGTGGTGTCGATGTGGCTGCAGGCGCATCCCGACCTGCCCCGGCCCGAGATCGACGGCGATCACCGCGGGCCCTCGCACACACCGGTGTTCGCGGCCCGATTCCGGGCCGGACAGGTGCGCGGGCCGTGGGCCACCGCGGGCAGTAAGAAACGCGCCGAGCAGGACGCGGCATGGGGGTGGGTCCGGGCCGCGGCGGCGGGGGAGAGCCACCCCGACACCGAATCCCCGCTGACAGACCCGGAACCCTCCGCCGCACCGGGCGATACCGCGGCGGCACCCTCGACCGAACCCGGCGAGGTCGCGGCGGCGAGCCGGAACCGCGCGGTACCGCCGCCGAACGCGCCGCGGGCATCGGAGGTGGTGGCGAAGAAGCGGGCGCGGGCCCGGAAGAACCCGATCGCGTGGGTGCTCAGCCACGCCCAACACCACGGGCACCCATCCCCGCGGTGGGAGATCACGGTCGACGGGCCACCGCATGCCCCGGAGTTCACCTGCGAGGTTCGATATCTCGACAACGTGGCGACAGGACGCGGGAACACGAAGACCCTCGCGAAAGCCCGTGCCGCCGAGCACCTTGTCGACGCGCTGCTCGACGAGACCACCGCGGCTCGACTCGGCACCTGACAACCGATCCGGTGACACCCGATTGCCCGGCGATGCCCGGCGGTGGCCCACGCGGCAACCGGAACCGACGCCCCTCCTTTTGACAGCTGCAGGCAACTGTGGTGCCCCGGTTACTCGATGAGGGTGACCGCCGCTCCGGGAGTGATGAACAGGTGATGCCAGGCGCCGTCGTGGCTCAGCGACATCGCCACCCCGTGCGCCTGGCCGTCGACGAGTTTCTGAAGCAGCTCCCGGGTGGCGTCGAACCTGGTTTGGCTGACGGTGTAGGTGCCCGTTGTAGACGCCGGCCATGGTGTCGCCCTCCCTCGGCGTTGATGGTGGGCTCTCACTGTAGGACTCGGTTGTGGTGCTCCTCCCGTTGTGCGGGTGTCACCGCTATGGCGGGCATCGGCGTGCGCGTGTCGGCCTCCCGCCCAGGGGGTTGGTGTCGTCGTCGGGGCGTGTGGTGATTCCGCGGGGCGTGCCAGCCGATGCGAACGCACACGGGCCGACGCGGAACATCGCCCGAGTCGCCCCGGTGACCGTGGGTGCTGCCACTCCTGCACTGCTGCACCCGCGGCCATTGCCGGGTGGTCTCCCTCGTCGGGCCGTCGCCGATTCGACCTCCCGTGGCGTACGCAGACTCCTCGGCTCCCCGCCGCCGCCAGGGTCCATCACCGCAGGCGGGCCGGAACATGATTTCGCCCGAACTCGGCCATGGTGTGGGGAGTGGGGGAGTGGGCGGAAAATTGCTGGTCACCAGGATGATCGTCACCCTCCGAGGGTGGGGAGTGGGGCGGAAGCGGGGTGCCTGACTGGGTGTGAAAGACACTCGACCGGGAGATCTCGCCGCGGGGAATCGTGTCCGCCGATCGTGGGGATGCGCGCCGCACCGCGCCCCGGAGGACGGGGACACTCCGGGCGGAGTTGGCCGGGGAAATTCGTATTCCGGCCGTTATCCTGACCGCATGCCCGATGACCTCCTCATCGCCCGCAACCCGGAGGAGGGCTCGTCCCTGCCGTATCTGGTCCGGGTGCCGCTCGGCGCGGACGGGATCGTGGTCAAGGCCCGGTCACCGTGGCCGCGGGAGGCGAAGGTGTACTGCCACCGCGCCGACGGCTGGCCCGACGACGCGCAGATCCTCGACCGGCTGCCGGTGCGCTCGTGCACCCGCCGCGGCGCGGCGATCGACCTGGTCCTGACCCGGGCCCGGGAGAACCGGTCCCAACTGGTGCTGACCCGGGCCCGCGGACGGGAAATGATCTTCTGGCAGTCGCCCCGCACCGCGAAACAGGCCCGCCCCGCGGTGAACGTCCCGGCGGCGCGGGCGCACGGCCGGGTACTCGAGATCGTCGTCGACACCGCGGAGAAGTACCCGTACACCTTCGGCAAGCAGCAGGCCAGCACCGTCCGCCGCCGGCTCCCCGCGGGCGACTACGCGGTGCAACTCGGGCCGGATGTCGTCGCGGCGGTGGAACGTAAGACGGTCGAGGACCTGGCCGCGAGCCTGCTGTCCGGGCGGATGACCTACGCGATCGCGGAGCTGGCCACACTGCCCCGCGCGGCGGTGGTGGTCGAGGACCGCTACCGCCGACTGTTCCAACTCGAGCACGTCCGCGGCGCCGCCGTCGCCGAGGCCCTCGCGGAGCTGCAGGCCCGGTTCCCCACCGTGCCGGTGACGTTCTGCGAGACACGGCAGCTGGCGCAGGAATGGACCTACCGGTGGCTCGGGGCCTGCCTGCACGAACTCGACACCGCGCACACCACCGCCGGGCTCGAAACCACGTTCGCTCCCGCCGGGCCCCTCGACGAAATTGGTGGGGTGATCGGCGCGGACGGTGCTCGGCCGCGGCCGGCGGTGGTGCGCGCGTGGGCACGGGCACAGGGCCTCACGGTCTCGGACAAGGGACGAATCCCGGCCGAGGTGACCGCCGCGTTCCTCGCCACCGACCGGTAGGGTCGTTCGGCCCACAGTAATGATCGCGCAACCGCCCTGGACGATCGCAGCAGCCGCCGGCAACTGGGGTGCTTCGCGGTGGTCGCGGCGCGGATTGCGGCGGCACGGACGGTCGCCAGCTTGTCGTCTGGTAAGGAGCCGTTCGCAGAACAGCCTCCGCCCCTGGCAAGCGAGCGATGCACGCACGGTTCCCGGCAGGGCATCCACTCGCTGCAAGTTCCGAAGGGATTGTGCTGATCGGGCCAGGCCAGAACGGGAATGCGTCGGGAAGGTCACCGTCTCCGGCGCCCACTTGCGCCTGATGGTTGAGCTGGTGGCGAGGATGCCGGTGTGAGGGTTCGGAACGAGGACATGCCGCAACACCCCGTCGGCCGGCAGTGAGCGGCGAGGAGGTAGACGATCGTGAGCAATGTTGTGCTGCTCGCCCTGACCGTGTTCGTCGGGTGAGTCGTTTCGGGGCGTATGCCTTGATCACACCCGACGCCGTACTTCGGACGTTCGTTGACCGCGCAGGTCTGAGGGGTGAAAGGTACCGTGGGAAAGAACACGCCGTCTCGGAAGGACATCGAAATGGCTGCACCGGCCCGCTCTCCCGACAGTGACCATCTCCGTGCGGTCCTGGCCGCGCGTCGCGCCGAGGTGCGACGGACGCTCGCCAAGTACGGTGCGTTCGACGCCAAGCTATTCGGGTCCGTAGCCCGCGGCGACGCCGGACCGAACAGTGACATCGACCTGATGGTCAGCATCGAGGCGCCGGAGTACGAGCAGGTTGTGTCGATGTTGGGTCTGGCTGACGAGCTATCCGAGCTGCTCGGAGCGAAAGTGGACGTGGTTGCCCGGGGTGTCGCCAAGGACGTGGTTTCCGAGACCGCCGTGGCCGATATGATCGACGTGTGAGCAGGGGGGACCACGATCGGTGTCGGGACATCCTGGACGCCATCGCCGCAGTGGAGCGATATCAGTCAAAGCTCTCGGGTTGCGACGGCGACATGGCCTACGACGCTATTGTCCGGCAACTGGAGATCATCGGTGAAGCCGCGAAGGCGCTCGAACCTGATCTGAAGGCGAAGGCGCCGGAGATCGAGTGGCACAAGATCGCAGGGTTCCGAAACATCGCGGCGCACGAGTATTTTCGTGTGGATCGGGAGATCGTCGAAGGTGTCATCGACAACTATCTGCCGCCGCTGCGCGTGGCGGTCGAACGCATCGCCCCCGGGCCGAGGTCGACCCGGTGAATGGCGCACCCCGGTCGCGGCAGCCGTTCGGTTCGGTGAGAATTGTTGAGGTGCAACCTATTCCATACCAAAGGTGGCGATTACCGCGCGGCGTGGTCCTCGAGGAGTCACTTGTAGCCGACGAGTGAGGAAGTCTGCGTCGCCAAACCGGCAGGTAGCCCGCCTCGGGTACGCCGTGGGCGTCATTGCTCCGGCGGTCCGGGGCGGCTGGGTCTGTTGGGGGCGGGTGTCGTCTGGTCGGTTTCGTCGAGCGGTTGGCGGTCGGCCTCCGGGGTGAAGGTGACGTCGACGGTCTCCTCGGGCCGTCGTTCCTCCATCTTCGCCAGCAGCACCATCGCGGTTTTGTCCTGCGGGGTGAACGGGGGTTGGGTCATCGACCGGGGTCAGAGCCGGTAGCGGAGAACGACGTTGATCTCGGCGGCGAGCAGGGTCAGCCGGGCACCGAGGTACAGCCAGGACAGCAGGCCGAGGACGATGGCGAAGAATCCGTACACGTCGGTGGAGTGGCTGATGGTGTACCGGACGAACCAGTCCCCGAGGCGTTGCAGGATCTCCCAGAACGCGGTGGCGACCACCGCCCCGACGGCCACGTCCCGCACCCGCACGGTCGCCGAGGTCAGCACCGTGAAGGACACGAGGAAGACGAGAAAGTTGACCCCTGCAGCAATAACCGAGGTCCAGGCGGCGGACAGGGGGCCGAAGCGGGGTGCGAATCCGATCAGGGTGGTCGAGACCAGGATCCCGATCCCGAGCAGCACCAGGATCGTCAGTCCCCGGATCCGGCGGCCGACGAACCCGGGCCAGTCCTTTGAACGGCACGTTCCACACCGTGTTCATCGCGTTCTGCGCGGCCTGACCGATTCCCTGGGCGCCGTAGAGGGCGCCGAGCACACCAAGGACCAGGGCCCAGCCGTTGCCGCGCAGCGGGTGGGTGGAGCTGCGGAGTTGGGTGCCGAGGATGGGGAAGTCGGCCAGGGCGGAGTTGATCATGCGTTGTTCGAGTTCCGGGTGTCCGGCGAGGACGAATCCGAGGATCGTGGAGAACAACAGCAGGAGGGGGAAGACGGCGAACAGCCCGTAGAAGGCGATGATGGTGGCCTTGCCGCCGGCCTGGTCGTTGCCGAACTTCTGCACCACCGCGAAGGGCACGGCGAGGATCGCGTGGCGTTGCTGGAAGCGGTCGATCCGGCGGACCGCGGTCTCCGCCCGATTCATCGGTCCGCCCCCTTCGACCGTGCTGGGTTGCCCTGCTTCCATTGTCCGCGTCAGAGGGGCGACCGGTTCGGGGATGGTGCCAATAGATATGGGCGCGCCGGTCATCCGAGTTGGCGATGCCGCCGTGGCCTGCTAGGCAGCGCTCAATGCTGGAGAGGCCGGCTCGGAGCATCGGAGGTGGCGTCGATCGCGTTCCGGGTGATCAAGGCGGTGCGCTCGTCGAGTCCGGTGATCAGCGCGTCGGTGTTGCGGTCGACCAGCCACCGCAGCACCAGCCCGTCCAACCCGGCCAGGGCGGAGCGGGCGACCACGCCGACCGGGACGCGCCAGCTGGTGCCGGTCCGCTCCGCGCACCGGTGGAGGAACTCGGCCGCCTCGGTGTCCATGGTGCGGTACTGGCGGTCGGCGATCTGCCCGCCGGGACCGTCCCCGAGGTCGCGACGGCGCAGCGCCGTGGTGGTGATCTCGTAGGTGAGTAGTTACCGTCCGGCGGTGGATTCGAGGATCGGGACCAGGGCCCCGATCCCGGTGCGCAGCACCCGGCGCAGTCCGGTGACCCCGGTCAGGGCAGGGGCGCCGGCGATCTGTCCGAACGCCAGCCGCAGCCCGTCGCTGATCTGGGTGATCAGGGCGTCGGCCATCGCGGCGAGGAGCTCGTCCCTGTCGGCGAATCGGTGGTGCAGCAGCCCGAGTGACACGCCGGCGGCCTCGGCCACCGCACGCAGCGACACGTCCCCGATGCCGCGGTCCTCGGCGACGGACAGCGCCGCCTCGAGCAGCTGGGTGCGGCGGGCATCTGCGGAAAGCCGGGGCATCCGAGCATGTAAGGCCCATAGGAGGTCCCGAGGGCCCTCCATCGTGTGTCGTGCATGGACTCTCCCGTCGCGGTGCGGCTGTTCTCGGTGTGCCTCGACCGACCGCGACCGATCACGGCGTCGCTGAAGGACAGTCCCGGGGGTTGCGCTCGACGCGGCGTGCCCGGTGCTGTCAGCGGTGGTCGCCTGCGCCGGCACCGGGGGTACGGGTTGCATTGTCCGGCAGGCGGGGGCGCTGCCCGGTGGCCGATCGCCGCCGGGTCGGTGCGGGCCGGTCCTGGTCGGCGTCGTCTGCGGGGGCACGGGAGACACCCGTGTGGTCTGTGCTGGTCTCCGGATCCTTTCCGGCGCGTAGTTGCGCGTTGTCCGCTGCCAGGCGGCGGTTGTCGCGTTCGAGTTCGTCGGTGCGGGTCTCGAGGTCGAGGACCCGGCCGATCCCGACCAGGTTGACGCCGGCGTCGATGAGTTCGGCGATGCGCCGCAGCCGGGCCAGGTCGTAGTCGCTGTAGCGGCGGGTGCCGCCGCTGGTGCGGCCCGGGGTGACCAGACCGTAGTCCTCGTACAACCGCAGCGCCGCCATCCCGAACCCGGACAGCTCGGCAGCCACCGAAATGCCGTACACCCCGCGCAGCGACGGTGATTCGGGGCCGTACCGGCCGGATCTTTCGGGCATTCTGTGCTCCGATCGGGAATTTTCTCGCACACCCTCTTGTCATTGTCTACGACAGATGCTATACCGAACCTACAGCATCTGCTGGAGTTTACCTGGTGGAATGAAGAGGGTTTCAGGAGGTGGACATGATGTTGATGCGTACGGATCCGTTCCGCGACCTCGACCGGCTGACGCAGCAGATCCTCGGGACCGCGGCTCGTCCGGCGGTGATGCCGATGGACGCCTGGCGCGAGGAGGACCGGTTCGTGGTGGAGTTCGATCTGCCCGGCGTGAACGCCGACTCGCTGGATCTGGACGTCGACAAGAACACGCTGACGGTGCGCGCCGAACGGTCCGCACTCGATGAGAACCGGGAGATGGTCGCCGCGGAGCGTCCGCGTGGGGTGTTCAGCCGGCAACTGTTCCTCGGGGAGAATCTCGATGCGGACAAGATCGAGGCGAACTACGACGCCGGGGTGCTGCGGCTGACGATCCCGGTCGCGGAGAAGGCCAAGCCCCGCAAGATCGAGATCAGCAGTCGGCATTCGGAGAAGAAGGCGGTCAACGCCTGAGCCGAGGCCGACGATGACCGTCGACACTCGATGCGAGGCCGACAAGGCTCGGGAGGGGGTGAACAGCGATGACATTGGCGAACATGGTCACCGAGGTGAACGCCACGGTGATTCCGGGGCGCCCCGATCGCGAGGTGGTGTGGCCGTGGCACGAGCTCGACTACGCCCTGCTCGAGGCCGATTCGGACCGCATCCTCGCCGACGCGCTCACGCCGCAGGCCGTGGTCCTGCTCGCCCGTGTGGCCACCGCACCGGCCGGCCGGTCGCGCCCATCTTCTCCCGCATCGGTGTCGTGGACGGTGTCCGCGCCCCCGGCCCCGGAGATCCGGGCCACTCAGCGCTCACCTCCGCGAACCGGGAAACCCAGTCCCGAGAGCGCATCTCATACGTAGCGTGGAAAGGGGTGATGAATCAGAACGACGAGCGCACATTTGTGGACCGGGTTCGTCCGCGGCCGCCTTTGTTACCTGTCATCCCTCGTATGCGGCGCGGCGAACCCCGGGCACACCGCCCGTCCGCCGCCGACCCATGATGAGTCAGCAACGGCGTCGACCGCATCCGTCACCCCGGCCTGCCGGGTGAGGGATCGTCCGGGGCGCACCACCGACCCGGCAGCGGCCGAACCCGAGGCCGAGCCTCGGCGACCGCCGCGGACTCAGGCCCAGCACGCCACCCCCACCCGCATCCATGTCGTCGTGCGCGGCACCCCACCGCCGCGGCGCCCACCCGCGACCGGATTATGGGTCGGCCCGGTGCGATGGCACCGCTGACGCGTGCTGCACACGCTTCCTCCGGTGGCCGGTGGCGGCTGCGCCGGCCACCGGTGTCTGCGCATGAATCCCGATGGTCCTGACGTCCCGCCGGCCCCTCCCACCAGGTCGTGGACTCCGGCATTCCCTCTCCGGCTCCCGGGGTCCCTCCTCATCGCCCGGGCGGACGTCCCGTCGTGCTCGCGGTGGAAGACGGGAGCAATCACGGGATTGTTGGTGAGAGAGTGACGAATACGTCGATGGGGCCCGGTTCCGGGACGCCGGCGTTTGCGTTGCCGCCCGCGAACACCGGCCGTGGCAGTGCACGCTCGGCCACGGCTACTCAGCGTGGGGCGGGGCCGACCTGACCCGGCTTTGGGGGGCGGTTCTGCCGGAGTTCGGTGTTGATGCGTCGGGCTTCGGCGAGTTGGTCTTCGAGGATGATGCGGCACGCGGCCTCGAGCGGCGTGCCGTGGTCGATCAGTTCGCGGGCGCGGGCGGCGAGCCGGAGCTGGTAGCGGGAGTAGCGGCGGTGACCGCCCGCGGAGCGGCCGGGGGTGAGCAGCTTCGCGGCGTCGAGGCTGCGCAGGAATGCCTGTGTCACGCCGAGGATCTCGGCGGCGTGACCCATGCTGTAGGCCGGGTAGTCCTCGTCGTCGAACTTCCCGGCCGGGCCGTGATCGGGGGAATATTCCGGAATGGGGTGACCCTCTCACGGACGGGGCCCCCGGCGCCGTGGGGCACCGGGGGCCGGATCGGTTTTCACTTCCCTGTTCACTGCACTTCTTTTACTCCCGCACTTCCTCCGGCGGTCGGCCCTCGTGCTGCCCGGCCGCCGACCGGAAAGTGCCGGGGCCCTCCACACTCACAACCCTCGCCCCGGCAACCCGCCCCAACCGTCGACGCCTCAGGAAGTGTCGTCGCTGTCGTCGTGGTCGTCGTCCGGGAGTGGGATGATCACCGCCTGGTCGAGCTGGTCGGCGTCGTCGGCATCCCAGGCCGGGGGTGTCGTGAACGGGAAGAGGCCGACCGACGGGTCGGCGTCGTCGTCGTTGTCATCGTCGACGGGAGTGTTCTGCTCGATCCGATCGGCGTCCGGGACGCCGGGTGGGTGTGGCTCGGTCATGGCGGGAGGTCCTTTCCGCTCGGAGGGTGGCGTTGTCGGCGGCGAGGGCGGTGTTGGCGTCCTCGAGCTCGAGGACGCGGGCGATGCCGGCCAGATTGACCCCGGCCCGACGAGCGCGGTGATCCGCCGGAGCCGGATCAGGTCGTCGTCGCTGTAGCGGCGGGTCCCGCCCGCGGTGCGGAATGGGGTGAGCAGCCCGAAACGCTCGTAGAGCCGAAGCGACTGGATGGCCACCCCGGACAGCTCGGCGGCCACCGTGATGCCGTACACCCCCCGCCCGGAACGCGGGGCAGGCTCCGGTTCACGCGACATCTGCTTCTCCCCAGCGTTTTTCGAAGATTGCCTCTTGCCTCACGATACGCGGACTGCCATCATTTATCTATGGCAGTTGGCATAGATATCCTGCCGAAGATTCTGGACAAGGAAGGCTTCTCGGAGGTGGACACGATGTTGATGCGTACGGATCCGTTCCGCGACCTCGACCGGTTGACCCAGCAGCTGATCGGTACCGCGTCGCGTCCGACGGTGATGCCCCTCGATGCCTGGCGGGAGGGGGAGACGTTCGTCGTCGAGCTCGACCTGCCCGGGGTCGATACCGATTCGCTGGATCTCGACGTCGAGCGCAACGTGCTCACCGTCCACGCCGAACGGGCGACGTTGGACCCGAACCGGGAGATGGTCTCGGCGGAGCGGCCCCGGGGCGTGTTCAGCCGGCAGCTGATCCTCGGCGACAATCTCGACACCGACAACATCGAGGCGAACTACGAGGCCGGGGTGCTGCGGCTGACGATCCCGGTCGCGGAGAAGGCGAAGGCCCGCAAGGTCGAGATCAGCAGCAGCGCGAACGGGAAGAAGGCCCTCCACTCCTGAGATCCGGCGGCTTCCGCGACGGCGCTGACGCGCCGGCAATCGGCGCACGGCGGCACCGGGGATCGCAGGGACTGCCGGGCGGGATCTGTCCGGCACCAGCCCGGGCGTCGCCGCGCCGCCCCTGTGCGGTCCATGTGGGGGTCGGCGGCGCCCCTCCCGGCGGCTCCGGGTGCCACACCGGCGGCCGGAGCCGCCGCCCATTGCGTGGGTCAATGGGGAGGTTCGATCGATCACCCACCCCACCAACACAGCACCGCCGCAGGGCAGTGCGGGGCCGCCGGGCGCGGCACCGTCGGCCGCACCCGTGGGGCACATGGCACGCCCGCACGCTGGGTGAGGCCACACGGTCGGGTGGTACCACACCCACCGGAACTCCGCGCGAGTTCGAGAGGACGAGCATGACAACGGCACCTTCCCCGGACCGGATGGTGGAATTCGCGTTGCGGTGGTCGGCCCACGGCGGCGGCCCCGCACACGAGATCGAACTCCGCTTCGGGATGAGTACCGCCGAGTACTGTCGCCGACTCACCGATCACCTCGACGGCAATCCACCGGCACCGCTGCGGCCGGAGGTCGTCGAAACAATGAAAGACGTTGCCCGCAAACGGCTCTGGCTCTGCACCTGAACCCCATCACAACGCGGCGGCGTGGCGTCGTCGGTGCGTTCGTCGGGTACCCGTCCCACGACCACGGGCCTCCGCTTTCCCGGACCGCCCCGGCCCGGTGGCGGCGGAATTCCGACCTCACCGGGCGCACTGCCGGGGGTGCAGATTCGGTGGCACAGAATCCGGGGGCAGGCGCAGAATCCTGACCGGAACCGGGAAGGAATCCGGCACCGCGAGATCGAGCCGCCGGAGCTCGGTGATCGCCTCGTCGACCCGATCGGCGCACCGGGCCGGCCCGGGTCTAGGGGGCTATGCGCAGTGCGCTGGCCTTCGCGCTCGGCCTGCATGCCCACGTCGTCGACCTCGACGATTTTCCTACCGAACCGGACCAGGACGATTGGGAACGGCGCATCGTCGACCTTTCCGGTGATGGTGCTTGCTTCGACATAGCAGAGCCGCCTTCAGTCGATGTGCGTCACCTTCCACGACCGGCCGCCGAACAGCAGCACGCGCGGGCCTTCGACCGCTTCGGTGAGCAGGGAGGCCGCCTCCACCGACCCGATCTTGTTACGGCCGGCGAGCACGGTGAATTCGGGTGCTGCGGTGAAGACTGCCAGTAGTTCCATGAAAATGGCGCCGGCCGAAGTGCTTCTCGGCCTCGATTCCGCAGAACGCGCTTCCCGCGTCCTGCGCGAGGAAGCCTTCGGTCAGCATGTGTTCCATGATTTGTGGGGCGGTCTGATCGAAGCGCGGCAGCGACCCCACCCGTTTACCAGTCCGCCAGCGGCACCCGGCGGGTCTGCAACGCTGCGGCAAGGATCTGTCGATGTGCCGCGGCTCCGGTGTCGCTACGACGGGCTCGACCCATCCGGGCGACCGCATTGCAGCATGCCGAGGGCGTCGAGTACCGCGTCCTCGATGATGCACAGGAACAGGCAGTTGCGGCTGGTTCCCGGGCGGCGTCCCGTGGGGCCGAGACGCTGTAGAAACGACGAGACGGTGGGGTGCGTTGATTTGGATGACGCGGTCGAGGTCGCCGACGTCGATTCCCAGCTTGAGGGTCGAGGTGGCGACGATGACGCAGTCTCGGGCCTCGGTGAAGGCATGCTCGCATTCACGTCGCTCGGAGGCGGACAGTGACGAGTGCGAGACGAAGGTGGTGATCGTCATGCAGCGTCGAGGCCGAGGTAAGACGTGCTTCGTTCCACTCGTCGTATTGCTCGACAAGGACGGCGCCGACGAGCCGGATCAGGGCGGGGCGGTCGGGGAAGATTCCGACGACGTCGTGCGCGCCGGACTTCCTCGTTCAACCGATCGTGGGTTTGGCTCCAGATCTGTTTTCGACTCTGCTTGGGGAACGCGGTGAACGCGAGCGGGTTCGCTCGCGCGGAATCGAGATGGTCGGCGCCCTGGGGTGGCTTCTCCGCCGAACAAGCGGATTCGGGCACGGCCGGTGGGTAGCGGACGACGAGTTGGAGGGTGACCCCGGCTGACGGACCGCTGTGGGGAGGCCAGGAATCGAGACCTGTCGGCGTCATGATCGCCGGGCCCTCTCACCCGGGAAGCTCGGGGGAGTGAGCAGGATCACTCTTCGAGGCGCATTCGGGCGCGACTCGACGGGCGACCTCACGGGGCCGACGAGCGGCGGCCCGGCCGCGATGAACGGTCGAGGACGGCGGGCAGTGGCGAACACCGAATGTGATCCGGTGAACATCACGACCTTTCGGGGTGTTCACGTCACGTCGCCCACTCCTACACTGGCCGCCGTGAGCCTCCAGATCAGTGATTCCGCGTCCCCGGTGCAGTCGAGCCGGATTCGTCACTCGGCGTTTCAGCAGAAGGTGACGTCGGCGGAGGAAGCGGTGAAGGCCATCGGTCCGGGTGACACCGTCGCTGTCAGCGGTTTCGCCAGTGCCGGGACACCCAAGGCGGTCATCCCGGCCTTGGCTGACCGGATTCACGCCGCCCGGGCGGCTGGCGCGAATTTCACCATCGACCTGCTGACCGGGGCGTCCGTGTCGACGGAGACCGAGAGGATGCTCGCCGAGATCGACGGAATCGCCCTGCGGATGCCCTACCAGGCGGAATCCACGGCACGGCAGAAGATCAACCAGGGGCGCATGGATTACGTCGACATCCACCTCTCGCACGTGGCCCAGCAGGTGTGGGAGGGCTACTACGGTGTGGTGAACGTCGCGGTCGTCGAGGTCTCCGGCATCACCGAGACCGGTGAGCTGATCCCCTCCGCGTCGGTCGGAAACAACAAGACCTGGCTCGACGTCGCGGAAAAAGTCATTCTCGAGGTCAACTCGTGGGTCCCGGACGCCATGGATGGTATCCACGACATCTACTACGGCACAGCTCTGCCCCCGCACCGCCGACCGATCGAACTCACCGGCGTGGAGGACCGCATCGGGCAACCGCATTACCGGGTGGACCCGGCCAAGGTTGTTGCGGTGGTGGAGACGAACGCCCCCGACAGTGCGAGCGCGCTGACCGCTCCGGATGTGGTCAGTGAGGCGATCGCGGCCCACGTGCTGGACTTCTTCGACCACGAGGTGAAGTGTGGCCGACTCCCGGAGAACACCCTGCTGCCACTGCAGGCGGGCATCGGAAACGTGGCCAATGCCGTACTCGGGGGACTCGATCGCGGCCCGTATCGGGGTTTGACCTGCTATTCCGAGGTCATCCAGGACGGGATGCTGCACTTGATCAAGCACGGCACCGTCCGGTTCGCGTCGGCTACCGCGCTGGCACTCTCGGAGGCCGGGATCGAGGAGTTGACCTCCAACATCGACTTCTACCGGCAGCACATCCGGCTCCGTCCGCAGGAAATCAGCAACCACCCCGAGGTGGTCCGCCGATTGGGAATCATCGCGATGAACGGGATGCTGGAGGCCGACATCTACGGGAACGTCAATTCGACCCACGTGATGGGCACCAAAATCATGAACGGCATCGGCGGATCCGGGGACTTCGCGCGCAACGGGTACCTGTCGATGTTCCTCAGCCCGTCCACGGCGAAGAACGGAGCGATCTCGTCGATCGTCCCGATGACCCCGCACGTCGACCACACCGAGCACGACACCCAGGTATTGGTCACCGAGCAGGGCCTCGCCGACTTGCGGGGGTTGTCGCCGCGTCGACGGGCACGGGTGATCATCGAGCGCTGCGCGCATCCGGAATTCCGGCCGCTGCTCACCGACTACGTCGAGCGGGCGACGGCCACTGCGGGAGCCGGCCAGACGCCGCACCTGCTTGGGGAGGCGTTCTCGTTCCACCAGCGGTACCTGGAGTCCGGCTCGATGCGACTCTAGACGGTCACCTTCCCGCCCGACCGTCGGGCGGTGGACCCTGCGGGGACTCGTCCGGGAAGGCCAGCCGACGCGATCTGAGACCTGGTGGGCCCGATGGTCGAGGAGATGCGAATATCACTGACGCAGGGTATGTGGACGCCCTGGGTTGTCGATCGGCCCGTCCACCTAGCGACATTCGGTGGCCCGCAAGAAGTCGGACAAAATCGACGCGCTGACGCTGGCTAACATACTGCGGACCGACGCACATGCTCATCGGCGGCTACCGGGCGATAGCGACCTCGCGCGGGCGATCGCGGTGCTCGCCCGCGCTGCTCAGGATGCAATCTGGCGGCGCACCAGGGCCACTCAAGAACTACGAGCCTTATTGCGTGAGTACTACCCGGGCTTTCTCGACGCCTTCGGGGACGGTGTGCACACCAACCTCGCCACCGTGGAAGCTAGAGCGATTCTGTCGGTGGCGCCGACGCTAGAGCAGGGCGCGAGGTTGACCAAGAGCCGTATCCTTGCGGTGTTGCGTCGGGCGGGGCGGCAGCGGCGCCTCGATGACGCCGCGGCTCGAATCCAGGACGCGCTGCGCCGCCGGCAACTGCGCCAGCCACCCTTGGTGGAGCAGGCGATGGGGCGCCAGGCTCGCGCCCTCGTCGCGACGCTGGACGCCGAGTGCAAGAACGCGCAGGAACTCAATGAGGCTGCGTCCGAATCATTTCGGCAGCCCCCTGGCCATGCGGTCATCACAAGCTTTCCGGGACTGGCCGACGTCACCGGTGCCCGGGTGCTGGCCGAGATCGGCGACGACCGCGACCGCTTTGCCGACGCACGTGGGCTGAAGGCATTTGCTGGGTCGGCACCGGTCACGCGCGCATCGGGGCGCAGTATCGCAGTCACTCACCGCCACGTGAAATACAACCGGCTCGCCGCGGTCGGGGTTGTCTGGGCATTCGTCGCCGCCGGCCGAGGAAGGTGCAGCCCGCGCGTACTACCTTGCCCGGCGCGAACATGGTGATCGCCACGCGGCTGCACTCCGGCATCTGTTCAACCGTACGCTCGGTCAGCTCGATCAGTGCCTGCAAACCGATCAGAAGTACGACGCGATCAAAGCATTTCCCTGTCACGGAACAACGTCAGAGCCTGCCGCCGCTTGACCCGATAACAAGATCGGAGGTCTATCAGCGGTCCGTCGACGCCACCACACCCGGCGACACCACCCCCCGGATCATGCGTGAGACAGGGGCAAGGAGTCATACCGGGTCTGGCGACCGTAGCCCTTCTGTGAAGGACCGTAAATAAGGTAACGGGCTTGTCGAGCACGAGGTAGCCGGAGCCGCCGGCGCCGAGTTCGTTGGCGTCGTCGTCGACGATCTTCGCGGAGATGCCGGGCAGGGGTGCCATCGCCGACCCGGGCTTGGTGGCGGTGATCCCGGGAAGCGGGGAGATCATGATCGCGCCGGTCTCGGTCTGCCACCAGGTGTCGACGATCGGGCCCGTGTTCCCGCCGCTCACTGTCAGACCGAGTAGCGGCAGAGGGTTTCGCCGCCGTCGATCTTGATCAGGTCACCGTGGATGTAGCTGGACTCGTCCGAGGCGAGGAAGACGGCCAGGTTGGCGACGTCTTCGATCTCTCCCCACCGCTTCAGCGGGATGGAATCGGTGAAGGAGGTGTCGAAGTCCGTGTCGTCGAACAACTCCCGGGTCAGTGCCGTCTTGGCGTAGGTCGGGCAGATGCCGTTGACACGGATCTGGTCCTTTCCGTACTCGATGGCCAGGCACCGGGTCAGGTTCGCCTGGGCGCCCTTGGAGATGTTGTACACCGACTGATTCGGGTGGCCCTGCAGCCCGGCGGTGGAGACGATGTTGACGATGTTGCCGCCGTCGCCCTGGGTCAGGAACTGCTTGATTGCTTCCTGGGCGCCGAAGAACGTGCCCTTGGCGTTGACGTCGAAGCCCACGTCGAGGTCAGCCTCGCTGAACTCGTGCAGCCGCTTGCCGGCGCGGAAGATCCCGGCGTTGTTGATGAAGACGTCGAGGCGGCCGAACTCGGCAACGGTCTGCTTGACGAGTGCAGCCACTTCAGTGGACTTGGTGACGTCGGCCTGGACGAAGATCGCTTCGCCGCCGGACTTTTGGATCGACTCCGCGGTGGTCGGTGCCGCGTCGTCCTCGAAGCCTCCGGTGGTCGGCTGCTCGTGGATGTCGCTGATGACCAGCTTGGCGCCTTCGGTGGCGCAGGCCTTGGCGATGCCGCGGCCGAGACCGGAACTCGATCCGGTGACAACGATGACCTTGTTCTGTAGGCGGTTCATGGTTCTCCAATCAGGGGGCGGTGTAGCCGCCGTCGATGGTCAGCAGGGATCCGGTGGCCCAGCGGGCGTCACCGGAGGCGAGGAACACGGTGGCCTGCGCGACGTCCTCGGCGGTGCCGAGTTCGGGCCACGGCGACTTCGCGTGCAGCGCCTTGTTCAGTTCCGGGTCGTCGAGGAACGGGCGCACCATGGCGGTGGCCAGAAAGCCGGGGCACACGGCGTTAACGTTGATCCGCTCGGCGGCGAAATCGACGGCCAGCTGCGGGTCAGATTGACCACCGCACCCTTGGCGGCGCAGTAGCCGGATTCGGCGGCCAGGCCGACCAGACCACCGATCGAGGCGATGTTGACCACCCATCCGCGGGAGCCGTCCACCGGATCCTGGGTGAGCATCTGAGCGATGGCGAACTTGCTGCCGAGCCAGACGCTCTTGGAGTTGATCCGCATGGTGCGGTCGTAGTCTTCTTCGGTCTCGTCGACGATGGTGTGCAGCCCGGTGAAGATGCCGGCGTTGTTGACCATCACATCGAGACGGCCGAAGCTGTTGACCGCGGTCGTGACCAGGTTGTCCATCGACGCATAATTCCCGGCGTCGGCGTCGATATACTGCGATTTGCCCTGGGCGACGATCAGTTCGTCGGTGGGGACGTTGGCGTTCTCCTCGTAGCCACCCTCGCGGGCCTCACGGCGGACGTCCGAACACACCACGGTCGCGCCCTCGGCGGCCAGCGCCAAAGCGATCGCGCGGCCGTTGCCGGAGCTGGATCCGGTGACGACGGCGATCTTGTTCTGCAGACGGTTTCCCATCACTGCACTCCTCGAATGTTGTGGGTCAGAGCCGGATCAGTGGGCCAGGTGCTGGACGAACCAGTCCCGGGCCAGGGAGCTCGACTGCTCGAATCCTTTGGTGTAGATGTCGAAGTGCCCGCCGGGCAGGATCTCGATCCGCTAGGGCTCGCGGGCCTTCTCGAAGGCGGCGATCGCCAGATCGGTCGGGGTGAGCACGTCGTTGACAGCCGGCAACAGCAGCAGCGGGGTCGGGCTGATGTAGGCGATGTAGTCGGCGGGCACGTATTCGCCGAGCATCTCGACGCTGCGCAGGGTCACCTCGTTGCGCCAGGACGGCGCAATCGTCTCGTGGCCCTCGGTGAACCACTGGTAGGAGTCCGGAGTCGGCAGCGCGGAGGGAGCGTGCGGGTCCGCGTCGACCACCGGCACCATCGCCGGCGCCTCACCGTTGAATCGGGCCAGGCGGTCGGCGTCGAACTGCTCACGGAAACCCTCGATGAAGTCCGGGCGCACCAAACGACGCAGGTTCTGGTAGCCGTCGACCAGGGCCCCCTGGCTCACCACGGCCTTGACGCGGCGGTCGAGCGCGGACACGACGAGCATGTGGCCGCCGGAATAGCTGCTGCCCCACAACCGATGTTGTTGGAGTCGACCTCGGCCAAGGTGGTGGCGAAGGTGATGGCGTGCCGGTAGTCGCGAATCTGCTGCACGGATCGATCTCCTGGCGGGGATCGATCCGTGGCTCGCACCGAAGTTGCGGTTGTCGAAGACGAGCGCGTTGAGTCCCGCCGCGGCGAACACCTCGGCGTACCGGTCCAGGTACATCTCCTTGACCGCGGAATATCCGTGTGCCATCACGATCGTCGGGCGTGCACCGACGGAATCGTCTGCGGTGTAGAACCATCCGCGGAGCGTGGTGCCTTCTGCGCTGAACTCGATATCACGGCGCGTCATCGTTGATCTCCTTCAGTGGGTGGAATCCCAGCCCAGAAGCAGTACTGCAGCTCACCGTTGGGCTGGTGGGACTCCAGTCTCAATCAGTCCGTCAGTGAGACCGTGAACACGCGGGACATCTTGTTGCATCGTTGCGCCACCTTTGGCGAGGTACGCCTCCCGGAACTCCTTTGGGGTGGTGCCGTAGGTCGACTTGAAGGTGCGGGTGAAGTGGGGGCCGTCCGAGAAACCCCATTTGGTGGCGATGGCACCGATCGGCTTGCCCGGTCCATGAGCTCGCCGCGAGCGCGTGCGAGGCGGCGGATGCGGATGGTGCCGCTGACGGTCTGGCCGGTGGCGGTTGACGGTGCGCACGGACACTCCGTGAGCGGCGGCGATCGCACCGGGATTCAGGTGCTCGTCGAGCAGATTCTGTTCGATGAACCGGTCGATGGCGTCGCGCAGAGCCGGGCCGCTGCCCGGGGAGAGGTGTCGACGGTGTCTGGACGGACGGCGCCGATCAGCAGTTCGAGAGTGGCGTTGCGGGCCGCGGCGACGGCGGACTGGCTCAACCGGGGCAGGCTGCTGGCGAGGGTGTCGAGGTAGCTGGTGAGCAGCTGGCTTGCCGGCGAGTCTCCGCGCAGCGTGAGCTCGGGATGCGCCCACGCCTTGCCGCCTACCTCATCGAGCGCGGCCCGGGGAATGATCAAACTCCGGTTGGACAATTTTTCCCACACGAATCGGGCGGCCTTGGTGCTGTCCCAGGCCACGGCATCGCCTGGTCCGACATTGACGGTGATGTCATCCTGGGTGACGGTTTCCCGGCCGGCCCGGTTGATCAGAACGACGAAGAACTCCCCGTCGGTGTCTGCCACCTGACGGCGCTGCCGAGTGCCCGAGCAGGGATCGCATTCACAATCGACGAGCGCCAGATCATCGATTCACCAGCGCCGAACGTAGGCGTCGAACGGCCGCGAGGTGTCGTCGGGAACGGTCACCGACCACGGCAGGTGGGTCGTGGACAGCATCTGCTCCCACCGCTGCACCCTCTCGCCTGCGGCTTCGTCGTCCGCCAGTTCAGGAGCCGGTATTCGTCGACTCGTGCTGTCATCGTCTTCTCCATTCCGCGGGGCGCATTGCCCACCCGGGATCATGTGATCCACGGTACTGCCCTGCCGTCGCGGTCTGCGATCTGCTGAGCGCTGCTGTCACACTCTCTGCCCGGCGGTGCGGCGAAACTAGAACCAGCGGGACAGGTTTATGAAGATTCACGACACCCTCGGTCGTGATCGTCGACTTCCGGCGTCGAGACACCGGATGTCTGGACCGATGAGCCTGCGCCGAGGAGGTCACAGGTGAATGCCGAAGGTGTCGATCTTTCGATAGAGCGACGACCGGGCGATCCCCAGTGATTTCGCGGCTGCCACGCGGTTGCCGCCGCATTCGCGGAGCGCCACCACGATGGCATCGCGTTCGGCGCTCTCCATCGCCGTCATCGTTCGCCGAGGCGCCGAACTGAGTGCGGGTGGCAGGTCGACTGCGGTGATCACCCCCGCCGGCTTGGCGCGCAGAGCGTGCTTGAGCGTGTCCACGAGTTCGGTGATGTTGCCCGGCCAGTGGTATTTCTTCAGCACCCGTAACACGTCGTCGGGGATGTCGGCGTCGCGGTGAGGTGCGAGCTGCCCCAAGCACATTCGAATGATTGCCGGTACGTCGCCGGGATGGTGTCGCAACGCGGGGACATCGATTGTCGTGGTGAAGTTGCGAGCAAGGGCGGAGTGCAGGAGCCGATCTCCGTCGGTGGACGAGGTGGCAACGATCCACCGTGCCGGATAGCTGCGCTGATCGGCGGACACCACATCGGAGACGGCCTGGTCCAGGCGTGCGTCGAGCAGGTCGATATCGCGGAGAACGACGGTGGTGGCGGCGGAATCCAGCGCGTTTCTCAGGCGTTCCTCGACGGATTCCGTGGGGTTACAGTCCACGACGGCAATCGGTGCTTGGGGGTTCTTGTACAGATGTGCCCCGCGCGCAAGGGTGAGCCTGCCGCTTCCACCTTCTCCCCGCAGGATCGTGTTGGCATCGGTGGATGCCAGGGAGATCAGCTCCCTGCTGCACCGGGTCCATTGCGGTGAGGATCCGGTCGATCCGGGCAGCGCAGGAAGGCTGCGGTGGTGCGTGGTCGAGGACCTGGGGTGCGGAGGCCGTTCGACTTCGAGGATCACTCCCGCGACCTCGGCACCGTCCTCGATGATGTTGCGCTTGACCGTGATGGTGCCGCCCGAGGGGAGGTGAAGGGCGAGCTGGGTGATCCGCGAGGGGCCGAGCAGCGAATGTGCTTCCTCGCGGAGGAACGCCTCGTCGATCGGATCGAGCAGGCGAGAACCGATGGTGTTCGACATGAAGACGCCGCAGCTCAGTGAGTACACCGCGACCTGTCGACGTCGACAGGCTGCGAGGAACTCTCCCAGCACGAGCTGTTGTTTCGCCGATCCTGTCGAACGCAGTGCCGACTCGACGTCCCGTGCAGCCCCGAGCGCGAGTTGACGCATCAGCGGGTTCGCCTCTCGGGCCAGACCGCTGATATCGATCAATCCTTCGACACGTCCGAGGATCGGATTGTGGATGGGCGCGCCGGCGCAGGTGAAATCGTGGATTGCCTCGTGAAAGTGCTCGCGGCCGTCGACGTAGACGGCCATGCCGGTCTCGAGGGCGGTGCCGACGCCATTGGTGCCGATGAGTTCCTCGGAGTAGTTGAACCCGGGCGCGAAATAGACGCTGTCGAGCTTGGCGGCAAGGACAGGATCATTGTCGCGCCGCAACATGACTTGGGCATGCTCGTCGGTCAGCGCGACGCTGAGTGACATTCCGGACAGGTCGTCGTGCAGGCGATCGAGGATCGGTGAGGCGCATTGCACCAGCCGGCGACGCAGGTCGAGGTCTTCGACGAACTGGAGACGAGGAGGGCTCGAGCCGTCCGGCACCACGCCCGCCTGACGAGATCGCTGCCACGACTGGGCGATGAAGCTGGAGACCTCGTCCGTTGCGGACAGGGATGAAGCGGGGCGACGATCGGTAGTCACTCGCCGCCGCCTAGGGTCGCTGTCCATCAAATCTCCGTCCTGGTGTCTCCGACTCACCCCACTACTGTGTCGCAGGTCACTTTCCCTGAGTGTCCCAGAATAGGACATCGGAAACCTGCGTCGACCCGCGACCGACCGTCCGGGCGGATGCCGGCACTGCGGATTCGCAGCGCCGAGCTATTCGCCGCGGAGCGTCGGTCTCAGCGCGTCGAGCACCGCAGGGTCCTCGATGGTGGAGGGGACCGGCTCGTCGTGGCCGTCGGCGATGGCCCGCATCGACTTGCGGAGGATCTTGCCCGACCGCGTTTTCGGCAGTGGCTCCACGATGGTCAGCTGCCGGAAGGCTGCCGCGGCGCCGATGTCTCGACGCATCGCGGCGATCAACTCGCCCTGCAGCGTGTCGTGATCGATGTCGATTCCATCTTTGAGCACCACGAACCCGCGCGGCAGTTGACCCTTCAACCGGTCGGCCACGCCGATCACCGCGCACTCGGCCACCGCCGGGTGCGCCGCCAGCACCGCCTCCATCAACCCAGGGGAGAGCCGGTGCCCGGCGACGTTGATCACGTCGTCGGTACGTCCCATCACGAACAGGTAGCCGTCCTCATCGAGGTATCCGCCGTCACCGGTGAGGTAGTAGCCAGGGAACCGCGTCAGGTAGGACGCGACATACCCGTTCGTCGGCGCCCCACAGGGCGGGCAAGGTGCCCGGCGGCATCGGCAGCTTCAGGCAGACCGCGCCTTCCTGACCGGGCCCCATCTCGGTGCCGTCCTCGTCCAGAATCCGCACGTCGTACCCGGGCACCGGCACCGACGGCGAACCGGCCTGATCGGCATCGGTGCCAACCCGCGCAGGCTCGCCGCGATCGGCCATCCGGTCTCGGTCTGCCACCAGGGGTCGACCACCGGTACACCCAACTTGGCCTGCTCCCACCGGTAGGTCTCCGGGTCCAGCCGCTCACCGGCCAGGAACAATGACCGAAACTTCGACAGATCGTAGTGCGCCACCTCGGCCGCCTCGGGATCCACCTTTCTGACCGCGCGCAGCGCGGTAGGGCGGTGAACAGGGCTTTCGCTCCGTATTCGGAAATGACCCGCCAGAGAGCGGACATTGCGTGTGACGGGTGGTTGGCGGAGCCACCGAACGGCGCATCCCGGACCGCGGGGCGTTCACGGTCCGGGATGTGCGCGGCCTCAGGTCAGGCGGAGGGGATGAAGTCGTCGGTGACGAACAGGGTGGCTCCGCCGGTGGCGAAGTTTCCGATGTCGGCGGCGGCGGCCTGCCCTTCGGGTGAGGCGAGTCCGTCGTCGAGTGCCTGCCGGGAGTCGAAGCTCAAGACGGCAACGAGGTGGTAGGGCGCCTGCGACTGGTCGAGGGCGCTGACCTTGCCGGCGTGCCAGGTGCGAACACCGGGGATCTTGTCGGCCAGTGGGCGATGGGTGGTGCTGTAGTACTGGTCGAAGGACGCGGGTTCGTCCGGGTGGCCGTAACAGACGATCAGATGATGCATCGATTTTCTCCGAAAGGGTTGTCAGACAGCAGGATTATTGGACTCGGGCGACCGGGTGGTTCGCGGCGGATGAGCTGGCTGTGTCGATCAAGCTCGACGCCGCGCCCGGCCCGGCTTCAGACCTCGATGTCGAGGAGGTCCCCGAGGTGCCGGTCGATCTGGGGCATGTAGGTCGGTGAAACACCGAACAGACCCAAGTGACCAAGGGTGTCCTCGACGACCCGCAGTTCGCTGTTCTTGATCAATTCCTGCTCCGGGACACAGTCCCCGACCGGGAACAGTTGATCCTCGTCGATGGGCATGACGAAGGTCTTGGCGGTGATGCGGCCGAGTGCTGCCGCCAGGTCACCGCCGGTATGGCGGGCGACGTCACCGCGCTGCCACGCCCACGACTGCGTGAGGAGCGCGTTGGGGTCCATCGCAGTGAAGTAGGGCTCGAGGAATCCGCTCAGGAACGCCTCCTTGGAGTCGAACTCCATCGCCCGCCACCCCTCATGCTTCCAGAACTCGGTGGAGAATCCGACGATGGCCCAGATGTGGGCCTGCCGGATGAGCCCGTCGACGACCTGTTCGTTGGAGGTGTATTCCCCGCCGTTCCAGCCCGGACTCGACTGGATCGCTTCGCGCATCGCCTCGGCGATGAGGAAGTCGCCCGGCGTGTTCTGTGCTGTGCCCGCAATCGGCGCGGCGCGCAGCACCTTGTCGGGGAAGCGCACCGCCCACTCGTAGGTCTGCTGGGCGCCCATCGACCCGCCGGTCACCAGGGCGAGGCGTTCGATGCCGAAGTGCTCACGCAGCAGTCGCTCCTGCGCGACCACGTTGTCGCCGATGCGGACGTGCGGGAACTTCGACATCGCAATACCGGCGTTGGCGCCGGCGGCATTATGTGGGGAGACCGACAGCCCGCTGCCGATCTGGTCGATGCAGACGATGAAGTATTTCTCCGGGTTGAGCGCGTGGTCGGGGCCGATGTAGACATCCCGCCAGATCTGGTGTGTACCCGAATACCACGTCGGGATGAGGATCGCGTTGTCCTTGGCCTCGTTCAATACGCCGAAGGTTGCCACCGCCAGCTGGCAGTCGGGGATGGAACCGCCTTCCTCCAAGTCGAGCTGTCCGATGCCGATCAGTTCGTAATCGCCATGAAATTCGTTTGTGTAGTACGGGTTCTCGATCATTGTCGTCCTCCTTTGGGCCGATGAAATGGATGTCGGATCAGCTCAGTTGAAAACCCTTGTACCCGGCGGCCGCTGCGGCGAGGGTCTTCTCCCGATAGGTGCCGACTCCGCCGATGTAGGACAACACTCGCCGAGGCTTGCCCGGGACGTTGGCGCCGTTGTACCAAGAGTCGGTTTTCGAGACCAGCGTGGCGTTCGCGGTCTCGTCGTGATGGGCGACCCACTCGTCTTCACCGGCCAGCGTCGGCTCGATGACGGTGTGGTCGTGCGCCCGCATGTACCGGATGCATTCGGCGATCCACTCGGTCTGTTGCTGCAGGCAGGTGGTCATATTGCACAGTGCCGCGGAAGGCGCCAGAGGGGCACCGGTCGTGAGCATGTTGGGGTAGCCGTGCACCATCAAGCCCATGGTCGTGCGGATGTCGCGATTCCAGTCGTCCTTCAGTGCCCGGCCGCCGCGCCCGCGGATGTCGATCCGCGTCAAAGATCCGGTGCCGGCGTCGAAGCCCGTGGCCATGACGATGACGTCGACCTCGTGCAGCGTTCCGTCGGCCAGGACCAAGCCCTGGGGCACGATCCGGGTGATCGGGTTGTCGCGGACTCCGATGGCCTCGACGTTCGGCCGGTGATAGGTCTCGAGGTAGTTCGTTTCCAACGGCACACGATGTGTTCCGAAGCCGTAGTCGGTGGGGATGAGCAGGTCGCACAGGTGGGGATCCTGGAGCCGTGCGCGCATCTTGCGCCGAACGAACTCCGAGATCTCTTCGCTGATCTCCTCGTCGTAGAACATCTCACCGAACGAGGCGAGCCACAGCTTCAACGAGCCGTTCTCGTAGATCTCCTCGAGTACATCGTTGCGCTGCTCCGGTGTCAGATCCGCCCACACGTGCTCGAAGTCGTACTCGAAGCCGCTGAACGTATTCGGCAATGTTTCTTTCAGCTCGGCGAACCGGCTCTTGTACGCCGCCACGTCCGACTCGTCGAAGGTGGGGTTCTTCATCGGGAGGGCGTACTGAGGTGTGCGGATGAAGACCTTCAGATGTTCGACCTTGTCGGCCACGGTCTGGATCACCTGGATGCCGGTGGCACCGACGCCGATGACGGCGACACGTTTGCCGTCGAGATCGGCGCCCTCTTTCGGCCAGCGGGAGGTGTGGAAGATCGGCCCGCTGAATTCTTCCTGGCCCTCGAACACGTACGACATCGGAGCCGAGAGCATTCCGCTGCAGGTGACCAGGAACCGGGTGGTGATCGTCTCGCCGCGATCGGTCCGCACGATCCACTTGTCGGCCCGCTCGTCGTAGTGCGCACTGGTGATCATGGTGGACAGTTGGATGTCGCGGCGAAGGTCGAGGGTGTCTGCGACGTAATGCATCCAGCGCTCGATCTCCGGTTGGCCGGGGAAACGCTGGCTCCAACTCCAGTTCTTGTACAGCTCTTCCGAGAACAGGTACTGGTAGATGTACGCCTCGGAATCGAAGCGCGCACCGGGATAGCGGTTCCAGTACCACGTGCCGCCGACGTCGCCGGCGGTGTCGTAGGCCCGCACTCGCAGACCCTGTTCGCGGAGCTGGTGCAGCTGGTACAGACCGGCAACCCCCGCGCCGATGATCAGCGCATCCAGTTCGAGCGATTCCGTTGCCGAAGTTTCCGTGGGCGCAGAAGCCGTAGTCGACATCTCATACCTTTCTGTGGTTCAGGTCACTGAGAAGTCATTTTTGTGACAACCGCCACCGCCAACTGTCCCAGCTTCGGACAGTTCGGTAGGCCCGTGTTCGGAAGCTACTGCCTATGCCGGTGAACGCCCCTTTCCGGGACGGTGCCCCGGTAGGCGTTCCTTGGGTTCGTGCGGTGATCGCAACACCACTGATCAAAGGGTGTTGCACATGGCGAAATATTCTCATCGGATGGTTCCGGAGATCTTTCAGACGTTCTGGGCCGGGATGGCTGCGGGTGAGTTCATCACGGGCGCGGCCGAGGCGGCCGGCTCGTATCGCAAACAGGGTGCTCGGTGGCTTGCGGCCTGTGGTGGGGTGCGTCCCCGGCGTGGCCGCAACCTCAAGGGCCGGTGTTTGACGTTCGCGGAGCGGGAAGAGATCGCCATCGGCATCGCCGCAGGTCACACGCTTCGTGAGATCGCGAAAGCCCTGAACCGGAGTCCGTCGACGATCTCACGCGAGATCGCCCGCAATCGTGAGCCGTCCGGGCGGTACCGAGCCAGATCGGCTCACGCAGCCGCCTACCATCGGGCCTCGCGGCCCAAGCCGTCCAAGCTCGCCATCAATCCGTCGCTGCGCGAGACGGTGGAGAAATCCCTGACCGAGCGCCATTCACCCGAGCAGATCGCGGGCCGCCTCCGACTCGATTTCCCCGACGATCCACAGATGCGGGTGAGCACCGAGACCATCTACCAATCGCTCTACCAACCCGCCCGCGGCGGACTCGAACACACCCTCACCCGATCGTTGCGGACCGGACGTGGGCTGCGCCGACCCAGTCGGAAGGCCGGCCAGCGCAAGAATCGGATCCCCGATATGGCCAACATCGCGGACCGCCCCAAAGACGTGAAAGACCTTGCAGTACCGGGTCATTGGGAGGGTGATCTCGTGCGCCACGAGGCGCTGTGTGACCGAGCGGAGGTGAAAGACCTGCGCCGTTGTGCTGTCGCAGCGGCATAACGAAGCTGGGGGCAGCCTGATCCGGGAGACGCCGGTGAGGGTGGCAAGCAGCCCCGACAACGACGGGACATGCCAGCACTACCGGATGGTCTGGGTCCGGCAAGCATGAGGAGAAGGTGTACGCGAGGAACCAGTGTTCTAACGCCTCTCAAGTCTCCCGCCAGCTCTAACCCGGTGGATTCGGGCTGGTCTGCGATGCGCACCAACACCCTCATTACGGTGTTGGGAACTCCAGGGTCGGTTTAGGTCGTCGGCTCCGGAGGCCACGGTGAATGCCTGCGGCGTAGCCGTGGTTATCTTGAGCGTCTCGGTTGATCATGGCTGTGACCTGCGGTGCTGCGTCGAGGATGTGTCCTCGACGCAGCAGACGAGGCCGGTTCCAGCGCGGTCAGCAGGGCCCTATCGTTATCGAAGAGTGACGGCTGCGACCCGTGGCTCGCCGCGGTTGGTCCTCGGGATTCGGTGCGTGGCGTTGGTCGCCGAGCGCGTGGGCGAGTTGGCGGCGTAGCCGTTGGTTTTCTTCGGCGAGTTCTCGGTTGCGTTGCAGCGCGGTGTTGAGCCTGGCCAGGACGGAAGACTCCGAAATTTGCTGCTTCGCAGGGATTTGCGGACCAGATGTTCGGGTTGTGAGCGGGCGGAGTCGTTCGATTTCGGCGCGGATGTCGGGCTGGTTGTAGAGCCAGGATCGCGAGACCGTGGCGGCAGCTGCAACGGATTGGAAGGTCACCGGTGCTCCGGTGCGTTCGAGTTCGCGCAGTGCCTGGATTGCTTTGGCTCGTGTGAGTTCGCGGCGTCGGCGGGCAGCCTCGATGATCGACGCGGTGTTGTCAGCTTTCATTCACGGGCTCCCCGGTGTCGCTGTCGGTTTCGAGTGTGGTGATGATCTTTTCGAGGTTGTCGGCGACCTGGCGGTTCATTTCGGCTTGCCGGTCATGACCCCGGGCCTCGGCCGCGGAGATGATCTGCAGCAGCTCCTGTCGGTGGTGTCGGTGCTGCGGCAGGAACTCCGCCGTCGTCACGAACATCGGGCAGGTGAGACACGAGTTGGCATGCGGGCAGGTTTTGACCAGCGGTAACGAGCAGTAGCCGTTCGGCAGGGCTTGGGTGGCGCGGCTGATGCGCTGCTTGGCCCAGGCGGCCTCGGCGAGCGGGCCAGCGGGGTCGAGGGTGACGGTCTGGCCGGAGGCGTTGACCTTGCGTGCCTTCTCCCAATGCTTACGAATCGTCGTATCGGCAAGTCGGGCGTAGTGGGCGGTCATGGCATGAGAGTCGTGGTCGAGGATGCGTCGTACGACCTCCTGCGGAACGTCCAGGTTGATCAGCCTGGTGCCCAGGGAATGACGATATTGATGGGGCGTGACATGGACCGGTCGGCCATGCGCATCGCAAATATCACAGCGGCGCAACCATTCTGCAAGCGCGTGCTGATAGCCGGAGTGACTGGCGCGCATGCTGCCGTCGGGGTTGGCCCGGGTTCTGGGGAACAGCACCGGCGCTCCGTCGGGCCAGCGGTCGTGGACTCGTTTCCGCTGCTCGATGATCTGGGCCTCGAGTTCGTCGTCGATGGGGACGAGGGCCTCACGTCTCATCTTGTGGTTGGTGTAGCGCAGGTAGGGGGCGTGGTCGGCATCGTGAACGATGCAGTCTGTCGGCAGCCGCAGTGTGTCGCCGAGCCGCAGCCCGCAGCGGATGAGGATCAGCGTGATCAGCCGGCGTGCCGGATCGTTCCACTGATCCAGGTTGCCGGGATCCTCCAATTGGGTCATGACCTGCTCGGCCAGTGCCCGCGGCAACAGCTGTCCTCGTTTGGGGAAGTCCTCGTTGTGGATCATCGCGTTGGCCGGCAGCGAATCGTCCCATCCGTGCCTCCTGATGGCCTGAAGGAACAGGTGCAGTTGGCTGACGCGATCCGCGTGGACTTTTCGTCCGGCCAGCTCGGTGTGCAGGTCGGCCAGGTAGCGTTCCAGCAGGGCGCGGTCGACCTGGTCGAGCCGGTCGACGGCGACCGCGGGTGAGGCGAGGAACTGGCTGAATCGGATGATCGCGAGCGCGGCTTTCGTTGCCGAGCCGGCGCCGAGGCCGCTGCTGAGCCGGAGCCGGATCCATCGTTTGGCCAGCTGCTTGAGCCACGGCTGGCTGATCTGATCGAACCGGATTCGTCCCGGTCCTTCCGCGACTCCGAGATTCCGCAGCCGCCAGACGTCGCGGGGGTATTCGACGTCCCAGCCTCGCCCGAGGTGTAGCTGTTCGACCTTGCGGTGGGCGTAGATCAGCAGCGCCCGTCCGGAGTCGCCGTTGGACCACTGCGCCCGCGTGCGGAATCGCTGTCGCCATGCCTGCAGCCAGGCGTCCTCGTCACGATCGAGCAGCGAGGCCGTCTGCGAGGCGACGAGAAAGGTGACCACGACCTGCACCACGGCGGGCGAGATCCGGATAGCGGCGTCGTCGTGGCGGCACTGCAGCGCATACTGCATCTCCAACCGCAGATGCGACGTCATCGTGTGCAGGTCGACTCGTTCGTGTCCGGGTGTCGAATCGTCCTCGTAGCCAGTGGCGTACTCGTCGATGGCCGGGCGGCCTTGGTCCTTCCAGCGGACGCCATGCCCGAGGCAGAAGGGTAGATCCGTGTGCACCCACAAGTCGCAGTACGAGATCCGGCACGTCGCTGGTTGGTCGAGCTCGACCACCGCAGGCTGTTGAGCCACCCATCGGTCCAGATCAGGACGTGCTGCGCGCTGCCAGGCGTAAAGGTGCTTCGTGCACAAGCCCCGCTCCTTGCGGCCGCGGCGGCAGCCGGACACCCGGCAGGACGCGAGCGGCTGGTGGCCTTTCATCCGCGGGTGGGTGGTTTCGATGAACTGGTCGAGATCCGGCTGTCCCTCGTTCCGCCATCGGCGGTCATGCCCGAAGCACAACCCGTGGATGCGTCCGGTGCGCTCGCAGCCGGCGACCCGGCATCGGGTTCCGCCCAGAACGGGATCGTCCGGGCCGAAGGCCAGCACCTCTGTCCGGAACCGCGGCCGGACTGCTCCGATCAATTTCTCAAGCAGCCCAACATATTTCGAATTCTCTGCTGCAGCGTCGACCATGCCGGTCACCAACGCACCTCCCGGCCGGTGAACCAGCCCGCTTTCTGCAGCTCTCGCCGGGCGTCCTCGGCCGTGAGGTGACCGTAAACGGACAAAGTTGTTGTCACCGAGGGGTGACCGAGCAGCTTGGACACGATCTCGATCGGGACACCGTCACGCAGCATCCGGGTCGCCGCCGAGTGCCGGCACCAATGCGGGTCGAACGCGATGCCCGTGCGCTGACGCAGCCGCATGACCAGGTCGTAGACGGCTGGGTAGGACAGTGCTCGTCCTCGGGGCTCGGCGAACAGGTTCACGAATACGTAGTCCGAGGTCAGCTCGCCGTATTCACCGTGGAGATAGTCACCCCACAGCCGGATCAGCTCGGCCGAGACCGGGATCGTGCGCTGCTCGCGAGATTTCGACCGGGCGCCATTCTCGTTGAGCCGTGGAACCACGCTGATCTCGCACTCGGCCGCGGCGATGTCGCAGTGCCGAAGTCCCAGCGCCTCACCGATCCTGACGCCACTGTCCCACAGCAGGGCAAGTAGGAAACGGTCGCGCAACCGATCACATGCATCCATCAGCCGCTGCATCTCCGCGACCGTCAACACGCGGGGAATCTTCTTCGGCACCTTCACCGAAATCGACCGACGCGGTTGCGGTTTGCCCTTGCTGACGTGGTGCAGAAACGGCTTCCACCCGCCCCTGCGGCCGGGGACCTGCCAGGTGGTGAGCAGCTCACCGACATCGACACCATGCCGGGCATGATGAGCATAAAACGCCGACAGCGCCGATAGCTTTCGGTTGGTCGTCGACGCCGCCACATGCGGCTGGACCGACGGCAGCACGGCGACCCTGCCGGCTCGGCCGGGCGGCGGCAAGCTCAGCCAAGCGACATACTCGCCGATGTCCTCCAGCCGCACTTCGCGCCAGTCCAGGCCGCGGTGCTGCAGGAACCCCCAGTAGTCCTTCAGATCGTGCGCATACGCCTTCACGGTGTTCGGCGACCGGTCGATATCGGTCAGATACGTCAGATACCGCTCGATCGGCCCCACCGGGACATCGTCGTCACCCAACACCGTCCAGGACGAGACTCCCGATCCGGGCATCACCACCCGCTGCACCTGCATTGATTCCTCCAACATGACCAACTTCATGGACACGCCGAAGATAACCACGTCCACCACGGGAGCCGAAGCACTCAGAAATCCCGTAGCGGACATGAGAGACACTGCTGGCCCGGCTCGAGATAACCGTGGCGATATCGCAGGGGCATAGCTGGGCACCTCACTCCTCGAGCGGTTCGCAGTGAACGTGGGAACCACCGCGAGGCTCCCGAGCATCGGCCTCTTCCAGGGTCGCTGGTCGGGTTGACGCGTCGTCTGTCGATGGCCACGCGGTGGGGCGGAGGGGCCGTAGTAGTCCGAGCGGGGGAAAGCCTCGTACATGGCGAAGGGCCCCAGCGGAATTGATGCAGCGAGTACGACACGAACGGAGGCACTGGTGAATACCGGTGAGCTGGCATGGCCCGATCCCGATCGGGCGGCATGGCGGGTACGACAGATGCAACGCAAGCTGCACCACTGGGCGGTCGACGATCCCGACCGCCTCTTTGATGATGTGTTCAACCTCGTCCACCACCGAAGATTTTCTCACCGTCGCGTGGGAACGGGTGCGGGGCAACAAGGGCGCACGTTCGGCCGGTGTCGACCGGCTGACACCTGCGTCCATCACCGGGGACGCCGAGACGGTCGCATTTCTGGGTCAGGTTCGAGACCAGCTGAAGTCTCGGACCTTTGTTCCTCTTCCGGTTCGGGAAAGAATGATTCCGAAGCCGGGGAGCAGCAAACTCAGGCGGCTCGGTATTCCCACGGCGATGGATCGCATGGTTCAAGCGTCGTTGTTGTTGGTGTTGGAGCCGATCTTCGAGGCGGATTTCAAGCCGGTCAGTTACGGTTTCCGCCCGAGGCGTCGCGCTCAGGACGCGATCGCCGAGATACATGCTTTGGGGACCCGGAACTATCACTGGGTGTTCGAGGCTGATATCGCGGCGTGTTTCGACGAACTGGCTCACTCCGCGATCATGGAGCGGGTACGTGCTCGGATCGTCGACAAACGCGTCCTGGCCTTGATCAAGGCGTTTCTGAAGGCGGGCATCATGTCCGGCGACGGAACGGTCAGGGAATCCGAGGCCGGCACGCCCCAGGGCGGCATACTTTCGCCGCTGCTTGCCAACATCGCTCTGACGGTGTTGGACGCACATTTCTGTGCGAAATGGGATGCCCATCTGACATCCCAGCGGCGCGATGCACACCGCAAGCGTGGCGGGGCCACCTATCGGATCGTCCGTTACGCGGACGATTTCGTGATTATGGTGGCCGGAACCAAAGCGCATGCGGACGCATTGTGGGACGAAGTCGCGGCCGTGATAGCCCCTCTGGGGCTGCGGTTGTCCGCCGAAAAGTCCCGGGTATGTCATCTGGACGAGGGGTTCGACTTTCTCGGGTTCCGCATCCAGCGGCGCCGCAGGAAGGGCACGAACAAGATGAGCGTCTACACCTATCCGTCGAAGAAAGCATTGCTTTCGATCATGGCGAAGGTGCGGGCCCTCACGAAGAGGGCACGTCATCATGGTCTTGCTGATCTGCTCGGACGCCTCAATCCGGTGCTCCGAGGATGGTGTGCGTATTTCCGTCACGGTGTGTCGAAAGCAACGTTCGGCTACCTCGATGCCTTCGCCTGGCATCGGGTCACCCGATGGCTGCTCAAACGGCACAAACGGATCACGTGGGCGGATCTCTACCGGCGGTTCCTGACCGGCAGGCCCGGCAATCGTCCGCAAGAGAACGGGATCATCATGTTCGACACCACCACCGTCCCGATTACTCGGTATCGGTGGCGGGCGAGCAACATCCCCACACCGTGGACCAGCAGAGCAGAGACTTTGGTCCCTGCTTGACAGTGGCAGTCCGTGGAGCGCCGGATGCGATGAGAGTCGCACGTCCGGTGCGGAGGGCGGGCCGGGGAAACGGACCGGGAGCAATCCCGGCACCGCGCCCCGGTCCGACCCCTACATTGTCGGCAAACGGAATCTGAGCGCGATCGGCACACTCGTCGAACGTTCGACCGGCACCGTCATGCTCGTTCATCTGCCCGACGGATACAAGCCCGAGCAGACCGCGCCCGCGTTGACCGAACAGCTCGAGACGCTGCCCACGAGCCTGCGCCGGACCTTGACGTGGGACCAGGGTTCGGAGATGCGGGACTGGAAGAGCGTCAGCGCGGCCACCGGGATCGACATCTACTTCTGTGATCCACACGCACCCTGGCAGCGCGGGTCCAACGAGAATACGAACGGCATTCTCCGTCAGTATTTCCCCAAAGGTTCGGACCTGAGTGTGCACTCGAAAGCGGACCTGGAGTGGGTCTCGCGGCAACTCAATGAGCGTCCCCGGAAACGGTTAGAATTTCGCACACCCATCGAAGAGATGGAACGACTGCTGTTGTCGATGACCGCCAGAATCCGCCGTTCCGCTACCGGGAACCGATCGCCCCAACGTTCGGTCGGTGCTACGCGGCTCGGTGGAGGAGTGAAACCGGCTGGCTATACCGTTTCGTCGGTGTAAAACACGTCAGTCAGGTCCGCGTGGGTCAAAGTTGCCTTGAGCAGGTCCGCGCCGGACAGGTCTGCAGATGGTAGGTCTGCAGATGACAAGTCGAATCGGCAACCCGCCCAGCGATTTTGGTCTCCCCGAGGGCGCTTCCGGATCGCACTCAATATTGCAATGCGCGCTTTTTGCTCTTGTGGATCTGGCTTCGGTGGTTGCGCGGGTGTCAACCAGAGCCGGGGCAGTCCCATTGGCAGTTCAGAAGGCGATGCTCGATGACACCTACGGATGGTCCAATGCTCGTGGCAACGAGGTGGTCCCATCACCCTGGCAAGCGACATACGAGGGGGAGGCGAATGTACCGGTGGTTCCCGGATGCGTCGCTGACGGTAGTGCAGGCGCTGCTCAAGACCCGCTCGGGCAAGATCCTGCGCAAGACGATGCGGCAGATCGCCGACCACGAGGAATACCGTGCCCTCCACCATCGAGGACGTCGCCGTCCTCGACGCGCTGAAGCGACCGTCACGTGTGCGCCGGCGACGGGGATCGGGCGGCGCTGACGTCCCACCACCTTGCCCGCCGCCTTGGCCACATCGATCGCAGCAACCCGATCGATCACCAACTCGTGATCATCGTCGGGAATCTCTTCCAGTTCCGGCTCCACTTTGTTTGTCCTCCAGTCGCGTCGGAACTCTCCACGGGCGGGCCGCCTGGGGGCCTCGGTCGAGGGAATCCGAAATTCTGACCGGCGTGCTCGAAGCAACAGTGCGTGACCCTTCCAAGGTCGGGCCCCGGCGCCAGGCTTATTTACGGGCGTACACTCCCAAGAAAACGTCGGCGTCGGCGGGCGACCCGACCCCATTTTCAGGCCTGCGAGGCGTCCCGGGAACGGAACTGGGTGCTCATTTGACTTGACGAACTGCGGGTTCCATGGAGTTCGTCCGCCGACTCCACTTTTTCAAAAGGTTGACGTCTTGTACTTTTGCGATGACCCACCAGAACTCGGGCCGTCGAGGGCCTGGAACAGCGCCGGGTGCCGTCCAGGCCGGGCGGCCGAACAGTTTGCAGATCTTCGCCCTTGGGGTGTGGCGGTGAACGCGAAATCCGAGGTTCGACGCCGAGGCCGGGTCTTTGGGTTTCGGCCCAGAATGTCCTCGGTATCCACGGTACCGCCCTCCCACGGTTCGGCGAGCTCGGTCTCGGACTGGACGGCCGCGAGATCACGAAGGGGGTGACATCGCCCAGGCGGGGTGGCAGCGCGTTGCCTGTGCACCGCGGTCGTGGTAGCCGACCCAGCTGGAGATCGCAGGCCTTGAGATCACCCGGCCGGTGTTGCCGATCCACACTACTTGCGGGCGAGCGAATGACTTTCTGCCGACTTGCGATCGGGGTGATTGTCGCTTCGGACCCAGCGGCCGAGGAGGAAGACCGCAGCTCCGGCGACGAGCATGGGGACTGACATTGCGTAGAAGACTGCACTGGCGGACCAGCCCATGCCGAGTGCCGCTCCGACCGCGATCGGCCCGACGATGCCGCCGAGGCGGCCAACACCCAACGCCCATCCAACCCCGGTGGACCGCATCGGTGTCGGATAGAACACCGCGGACAGCGCGATGAGGCTCTTCTGTCCACCGCTGATGCAGACCCCCGCAAAAAAATTGGCCGTCAATAGGACCCACAACGGCGCCGTAAAGGCGACACCGGTCAGCGCAACGAATGCGAATCCGACGACATAAACGGTTCCGAGGGTGACGTACGCGCCGAGTCGGTCCATACAGGGCCCGGTGACAAATGCAGCGGCGATGCCGCCGACAGTCGTGAGGGTGGTGGCGGTGACCACGGTACCCATGTTGTAGTCCAGGCTCGTCATGATCGACGGTAGCCAGCTCTGCAGCGCGTAAAACTCGCCGAGGTTGATGACGAAGACCAGCCACAGCAGCAGGGTTCCCAAGACCCGGTCACGGGTGAACAGGCTCCTCAGTGCAGTGCGTTGTCCGTCGGTCCGCTTCTCGGCCTCGTAGGTGATGTCGGGGCCGACGGCGAGGGCGGGATCCATTTTGCGGAAGATCGCCTGGATTCTGTTGGGCTCCGCGCCTCGGTTGATCATTGAGGTGAGTGAGTCCGGCAGGTAGCGCAGCAACGCCGGGAGCAGGAGCAGCGGTGCTACTGCGCCGACGACGAGTACCGACCGCCAGCCGAGGATCGGGATCAGCCAACCGGAGACCAGCCCTGCCGCGACGAATCCGAGGGAGAAGCCGCAATAGATCACCAGGACGAAGGTTGCTCGAAGACGCTTGGGGCTGAATTCGCCCGTCAGTGCGATGGCACTCGGCGCGGCGGCACCGAGCCCCATTCCGGTGATGAAGCGCAACGCCATCAGTTCGGTGACGTTCTGTGACCAGGCCGCCGCCAACGTGCCGAGCGCGAAGATGACCGTGCTCGTGAGGATCATCCGGCGGTGGCCGAACCGCTCGGACAGCGGCGAGAGCGCCAGATAGCCGACCATGAGACCGGCGAGAGCGGCGGAGAAGATGGGCCCGAGCACCTGTTTCGACAGGCCCCACTCCTCGGCGATGTGGGGCGCCATGTAGCTGATGCTCTGGGTGTCGAAGCCGTCGATGAACATGACCACCCCACACAGGGCGATCACGATGTACTGGTATCGACTCACTGGCCGCGAATCGATGAAATCCGGCAGTGTCACGCGCGATGGTGCTAAGGACATGATTGCCTCACATTATCTGATGCCCGGTTGCCCGGATGATGTGGTCGTGGTAGCGGATCACGCGGTGACAACGGGCTCGCCCGACGGTACGAAGGCGTCGCAATAGAAATTCTCTGGCGCCAAACCGGCCTCGTGGACAAAATCCTCGCGTGCCGCCGAGGTCATTGCTGGGCTTCCGCATGCATAGACCTCGTGGTCGCTGAGGTTCGCGTAGTCCTCGAGCACCGCTCGATGAACGAGCCCGGTGCGTCCGGTCCAGTCCTCCGCGGGATGTGACAGGACGGGAGTGAATGAGACACGACCCGGATCCGAGGCCCACTTCTCGGGCAACTCGGGTAGGTAGATGTCGCCCTGTCCTCGTGCGCCCCAGTAGAGGTGCACGGACCGTTCTCCACCACGTTTGAGGTGGTCCTCGATGATCGATTTGACCGGGGCGAAGCCGGTGCCGCTGGCGACGAAGATGACCGGCCTGTCCGAGTCGGGGTTCAGTGAGAACTCGCCGTAGGGCAGCTCGACCCTCAGTCTGGTTCCCTTTTCGAGCCCGCCGAGCACCTCATCGGAGAAGCGTCCACCCTGCACCCGACGAATGTGCAGCTGCACTCCGTCGTTCTCGTGCGGCGGATTCGCCATCGAATAGCTCCGGCTGTCACCGTCGTCGAGAAAGACTTTCAGGTACTGCCCGGCAGCGAACTTCGCACGCACCCCGGTGGGGAGACGCAGCTGCACCACCGTGACATCGGGCGCCGGACGGGTGATCCGATGGACCTTTGCGGTCAGGGTCTTGCGTATCACCTTGTCCTGCTTGGTGATCCGCTTGGGCGTGATCGAGGTGTCGGTGCTCGGCCGGGCCTGGCAGAACAGCACTCCACTCTGAGGGCCTTGCGACATCCCCCAGCCGCGCACATCGAGGCGGCCGGCATCGAGTGCGCCTTCGCAACTCGAGCACACGCCTTTGCGGCACGAGTACGGGATCGCGTATCCGGAACGTTCCGCCGCGTCGAGCACGCTCTCATCGGGCTCGCACGGAAAGCTGATGTCCGTTCCGGTGACAGTTACTGTGTAGGTCATGAGGTAGCTCCAAAGGGGCTGGGTGCGGACATGTGGGTTTCGGCGGCGCCGACGAGTCGCAACGCCCCGACTACCGCATCCGGGTCGGCTGTGCCCTTGCCGGCAATGTCGAACCCCGCGCCGTGGCCGACACTGGAGAACCGCACTCCGGCGCCGATCGTCATCGCGGCTGCGCTGCGCCCAGCGAGGAGTTTGACGGGAATATGGCCCTGATCGTGGTACATGGCGACGAACGCGTCGAAGCCGGGGTCTGCCAGCATGAGGTCGGCCCCGACCGGTCCCGAGGCGTCGATCCCTGCGGCGCGCAGCCGCTCCACCGCTGGCGTTGTCACCCGCAGGTCCTCGTCACCGAACAAACCGCCCTCGCCGGCGTGTGGATTGATGCCGAAGACGCCGATGCGCGGGGACGGGATGCCCTGCGCCTGTAACGTCTCCACCGCGGCATGTGCCGCCCCGTGCACCAGCTCGGGCGTGAGGCGCCGAAGCGCATCCCGCAGCGATTCGTGCAACGTTGCGTGCACGATGCGCAAACCGGCACCGATCAACATCAAGAACACCTGATCGGGCCGCGCGCCGACGAGTTCGGCCAGCAAGCTCGGATATCCGTCGAAGGAGATGCCGGCGGCGTTGACCGCGGTTTCCGAGTGTGGGCACGCGACGATGCCGCGGGCTCCGCCGCCCTGCAGGCAGCGCACGGCCCGTTCCAGGTACGCCACCGTCGCCTTCCCGGCTTCGGCTGTCACCCGGCCCGGGGCGAAGGCCCCGGCGGGCAGCGAGGGCACCGGAAGCAGGTCGACGACATCGGCCATGGGCGTGGCCAAGCCGTCGGCTGTCTCGCGGACCGTCATGCCTGCCCGGTGGGCGAGCGGCTCGACGACACATCGATCGCCCACCAGGACCGGATTGAATGCGGGATGCTCCTGCGCTGCCATGACGGCCTTCACCGCGAGCTCGGGGCCGATTCCATTCGGATCGCCGATCGTGAGCAGGACCCGTGGGGGGGACCCACTCATAGCGGGAGCGCCAACAGGGTATCGATGTTGGTGCTGTCGCACACCACGACTCGTTCGGCAATCTTCAACTGATCGTCCACGTCGACATACCGGTCGACATACCGCCCGCTGGCGAAGATGTCGGATTGGCCGTCGCGCATCACCCGTACCACCAGGAAGCTGGTCTCGGCATGGATACCGTCACCGTTCTCTTCCAGGACCGAGGGCTGGCCCAGGATGTGACGGTAGGTGTGTTGCTCGTAGATGTTGGCTTCACGCAGCGCCGATACGCGGTCGACCAGCATCCGGCGAGTGTTGGCCCACACCAGTCCGGCGGGCAGGCCTTCGCTGTAGTTCTGTGCGGTGGTGATCCGGTACATGCAGTTTTCGACGAAGAAGTCCGGCCACTGCTCGAGCGGCCCCTCGTCGATGCAGCGGGAGTAGTCGGCCTGCACGCGGCCGATTCGCTGGAAGTAGTTCACGCTCATGCCTCTTCCTGTCGGTTCATCGCGGCCCGGTATGCCTTCCAGAAGCCGCGGACCGATGCTTCGGTGACACGGCTTTCGCTGGATTCGGCGAGACTGCCTCCCATTTCGAGCACGGCAGATTGGCTTGCCGCACCTGCGATTCCGCGTTGCACGAACCCTCCGACACAGCCGTCCTCCATCGAGATGTAGCCTGCGGGGCCCACGAGGTTGGCCTGCTTGAGTCGTACTTCCCGCTGCTCGGGCGTGTCTTCTTCGAAGCCGAGGTACGTCCAGTTCAGCCGTGTTCGTTCGACCCCGGTCGGCAGGATCTGGCGCACAGCCACGGAGTTCTGGATCTGCTGCAACACGAAGCCCGGGAAGACGGAGAGGATCTGCAGCGTCGTATCGTCACCGACCTCGCTGAACCCCTCGAGCAAGGTTGGATCGGCCAGTGTGTAGGCGCTTTCGGACCGGATGTTCTGATCTGAGTACGCGACGTCCTTCTCGGCGTCTCGGTCGATCGCTGAGTAACTGACGTGGTGACCGCCGCTCTCGTCGACGATGATCCCACCGCGCTGCGACAGTCGGTTGAGCTCGAAGGTCGTGAAGAACAGGTGCAGGATGCTGGCGTGGTAGGAGTCCTTGACGTTCTCTACGTACAGCTTCCAGTTGTTGGGAAGGATTTGTGTGAAGCGTCCGATGATCTCGGGTGTGCGCCCCGCGAGGACACGGGCGATCCGACTCGTGATCTCTTCGCCGAGATAGTCCTCGATGTCAGGCACGTCATCGGAGAAACTACCGAAAACCAGGCCGTGAAGTACGGCGATGCGCATCTTGCGCGGTCCGTGGTCCTCCATACAGAACGAATCAGGCATTCCGCCTTTGCCTTTGACTCCGTCCTGGAATGCTACTCCGGTCAGATCGCCCTGCAGGTTGTAGCTCCACGCGTGGTAGACGCACGTAAAGTCCTTCGTGTTTCCGCGGTCGTCCAGGGCGAGTAGGGCGCCGCGATGGGCGCACCGGTTCTCGAAGCCGTAGAGCTCACCGTCTCGGTCGCGCGCCACGATCACCGGTGTCTCGCCGACGAAGGTGGAGCAGTAGTCTCCCGGGCCGGCTACCTCGGCTTCCAGGCACAGGTAGCTCCAGTACGGGCCGTGGAACAACTTGGTCTGCTCGGCCGCGTAGACGTCTTCGCCCTGGAACACCCGATACGGCACCCGGGTGAGGTCGTCGGTCCAATCCGCCTGGGTCTCGCGGACCGTGTCGACAACGCTGCTTTCCATAATTTCTCCTCAGTCTGGACAACCAGTCGGGACATCAGAGAACTCGCTCGGCGGGACTTGACAAGCCCCGTAGCTGTTCGTATAACGAACATATGAGCAATTCTCGAACAATTAAGCCGGACGACAAGGGAAGTGTCAAGGGTGCTGCCCGCGCTCCCGAGGGAATGGCCGGACTGGCGAAGGGCCTGGCGGTCATCGAGGCCTTCGGCATCCGCCACCCGCAACTGACCGTCACCGACGCCGCTCAGCGGACGAACACCTCCCGCGCCGCGGCGCGCCGCTGCCTGCTCACTCTCGTCGAGCTCGGTTACCTGACCCACGACAACGGAAACTTCCGACCGACACCCAGGATGCTTCGGCTCGGCGGCGCCTATCTGGACACCGCGCCACTGCCGCAACTTGCCCAGCCGCAGTTGGTCGAGGCCCGCGATGCGCTGGGCGAGTCGGTGTCGCTCGCGGTTCTCGAAGACGGGTGTTCCCTGTTCGTCGCCCGCGCCGAGGCCGCACGGATCGTCGCGACCGGAGTCCGGGTCGGCGCCAAACTGCCCGCCCACAGCTCCGCGACCGGTCGAGTACTGCTGGCCGGACTTCCCGATACGCAACTCGACGACTACCTCCGAGAATGCCATCCGCAGCCGCGCACACCCAAGACACTGACCGATGTCGATGCCATCAGCGAGCGAATCCTGACCGCGAGGGAGAGCGGCGTGGCCTGCACCGACGAAGAAATCGAACTCGGCATGCTGTCGATAGCCGTACCGGTGCGGACTGCCCGGGGTGAAACCGTGGCGGCAATGAGTGTCAGTGCGTCCACAGCCAGAACCACCCTGCACGACATCCGTGAGGCAGCCGTGCCCGTACTGAACAAGTACGCAGCAAGACTCGGCCGGCTTCTGTGAGATCCCACCCAGACGGCTACTCGCACCCCCGCGGTACGGAGAGGGATGCGACGCTCCCAGCGTGTCTGTGTCGACGCATGCGGGGCTCCCCTGCGGGAGGTGACTTCGGTTGTGCTGGAGTCATTGTCTGTCGTGGCCGATGACGTCATGAGGGCGGCGAAACCGACGCGGGCAACAGCGAGGCGGCCATGAGCGCGCACAGGAGGGCCGAGCCTTTCAGGACCTATGCGGGTACGGAGGCGACATGACGGAGCCGAGTGCGATGATCGACGGCGATCGGAACCGGGAGACCGAGCAGCGCCAGGACCCCACGTGCTTCGGAGGTTCGCGGGACTTGCCGATCGGGTACATCGAGTCGGCCGACGCCGTCACGAACACCACGGTCAGCCTTTCCGCCACCAGACCTCGGGGATGGAGCCGTGACCCGTTGGGTCTGGCTGGGAACGGGGCTGTGTCGCAGGGGCGGATTTCCGCCCAATCATCGTGAAAGCGCGAGGTTCTGCGCACCCACGGTGCAGTGTGGCATTTGGGGACACCCGCAACACTGTCTCTCTGCAGACCAGAGTTAGCTTCTGTACAACAGTCGCGTGATGTGCTTCACTTTCGGGGCCAGGTGTGACGGGACTACAGAAGGAATCGGGTCGATATGGGCAGTAGTTCGCTGAGCCGGCGGGATTTCATGAGAGTGACGGCGGCTCTGGGGGGTCTCCTCGCTGTGGGAGCCGGTGCCGGGTGTGCTACCCAGTCGCGAGGTAGGGACGGCGTCTATCGAGGTGACGTCGCCATCACCGGGTTGGCGAGCCTGATCCATTCGGCCCCGTTTCTGATCGCAGCGTCCGAGGGCTACTACGAAGAAGAGATGCTGGCGCTGGAGAACGTTCAGTTCCCGGGTGGGCTGGACACCGTGCGTGGAATCGGCTCCGGGATCGGATTCGGCACTTCGGCGACGATTCCGGTGTTCATCGCCGTGGAGCGCGGACTCGATGTCAAGGCGTTCGGGAACGTCTACACCGCGGCATCTGTGGACTTCATCGCCCCCGCTGACTCCCCGATCAACACGATCGAAGATGTTCGGGGCCGCACCATCGGTGTGAGCAGCCCGGGATCGAACTCGACCGACTTCGCCGAGAAGACGCTTCGATTGGCGGGTTTGACACCCGGCGTCGACGTCGAGCTGCTCAGCGTCGGATCCGCGAGCGATTCGTGGACCGTCGCTTCCCAGGGCGTTGTCGATGTCGCGTGGACTGCGTCCCCGCTGTCCGAGCGCATCATCGCCGAAACCGGCGCGAAGGTGATCTGGCGATCCCGGGACTACGTCCAGGACTGGTCGGACACCTGCCTGTGTGCCACCACCCCGTTCATCGAAAAGAATCGGGACGTCTTGGCGGGGTGGATGCGTGCTGTGGGTCGCGGTATCGAGATGATCGATACGGATCTCGAGCGAGCGGCCGAAATCTATGGCCGCACAATCAAGTACAAGCCCGAGATCGCTCTGGCGGCGTTGGAGAATTCGCGAGGCTTCTTCAGTCTCGACTTCGCGCGCCCGCAACTCGAAGCGGTCGTGGCCTCGGGCGTCGAGGCCGGACGACTCGGCGGCAAGGTCGATATTGACTCAGTTGTAGTCGAACTATAAGGCGGGAAGAGAACATGACCACTACACAAGTCGAATCGAAGAACGTCTCTTTCGACGGTATCGGTATGACTTTCGATTCCGACACCGGGCGGACCGAGGCCGTGCGTAACGTCACGGCATCGATCGCGGAGGGCCAGTTCGTATCGGTGATCGGTCCGAGTGGATGCGGAAAGAGCACCTTGCTGGACATGGCCTGTGGCTTACTTGTTCCCTCACGTGGACGGGTGACCATCGATGGGGAGATTGTCACAGGGCCCCGTAAGGACACCGCCATGGTGTTTCAGGAAGATTCGACGCTGCACTGGCGGAGTGTTCTCGACAATGTGGCTTTCGGGTTGGAGATCAAGCACGTCGACAAGGACGAGCGCCTGGAAAAAGCGCGTGCGATGATCCAACTGGTCGGGTTGAAGGGTTTCGAGAAGCACCGGCCAGGGCAGCTTTCCGGAGGTATGCGTCAACGCGTGGCGATCGCCCGTGCACTCGCCACGGATCCTCGAATTCTGTTGATGGACGAACCGTTCGGCGCTCTGGATCAGCAGACGCGACAGTTCATCGGGCGCGAGCTCTTGAAGATCTGGGAGCAGACCCACAATCGGGTGCTCTTCGTTACTCACGACATCCAAGAGGCGATCTATCTGTCGGATCAGATCTGGGTGATGTCGGCACGTCCATCGGTGGTCCGAGAGGTGATCGACGTCGGGCTCCCTCGTCCACGCCCGAGCGGCACACACGCCATGGCCAGATTCAAGGAACTCGAGGATCACCTGTGGTCGATAATCAAGGAAGAGGCCGCTAAGACACTGGGGCACGGGACGGATGCCGCATGACTGTGACCTCGCCGCAGGCGGCCCTCCACGAAACGCCAAGGTTGGGATTCCGACGAGCGAAACATCGGGCACGCGTCGTACGTTGGACGATGCTGGTTGCTCTGGTGTTGTTGCTCGAGGCGGCAACGCGAACCGGCTGGATCGACCGCAATCAGATGGTCGCGCCGTCCGAGATACTCGCCCACGTCGCGGCAATCATCCCGAGCACCCACTTCGTCACCGATCTGACGCGGACGAGCGTGACCATACTGGCGGCGTTCGCACTGGGCGTGCTCGGCGGGGTGCCCCTGGGGGTATTGCTCTGGAGGGTCCGGGTCGTCGGCCGAGTCCTCGAGCCATTCATCGTCACCGGGTACGCGATGCCGACATTGCTGTTCTACCCGATTCTGGTCGCGGTGCTCGGACTCAACGCGGGACCAATCATCGTCATCGCGAGCACGATGGCCCTCATTCCAATAGCGCTGACCACGATGGTGGCGCTCGGAGACGTCAAACCGGTGCTGCACAAGCTGGCGCGATCGGTCGATGCCTCGCGCCGGCAGCAATATTTCAAGGTGCTGTTCCCGGCCGCCACGCCGCTCATTTTTCCCGGGATCAAGCTCGGATTCATCTATGCAGTCATCGGCACCATCGCGATGGAGTTCATTCTGGCCTCGAAAGGCCTGGGGTTTCGTGCGGGCTTTATGTACCGCGAACTCTACGTCGCGGACATGTGGGCCTACATCGCCATTGTCGTGGTCTTCAGCATCGCAGTGAACAGTGCACTCGGCCTGGCTGAACGAGCCATTCGAAGGGACATGTTGTGAACGCCACCACGCTCAGTGCCGGAACCGAAGGTGAAGCAGGCAAACAGAATACGGAACAGCGGTTCCGCCTGTCACAGCGGTGGGCCGACAACCTCCTGCGAATACTCATCGTCATCGGGTTGATCGGTGTCTGGGCGCTTATTGCAGCGACCAGCGAACTTGTGCCGTCCCCGGGCGCGTCGATGTCGGCGGTATGGGGACTGTTCGCAGACGGTTCCATCTACAGGAATCTCAATGCTACGATGAGTGCTGTCGGACTCGGATTCGTCATCGCAACAGCGGTGGGTTTCCCGACTGGATACATCATCGGGCGAAGCAAGTTTCTCGGTGATGTGTTCGATCCGATCATCGCGGGTGCCTTCGCCATACCGCGGGTAATCTTCTTTCCGATCCTGCTGCAGATCTTCGGCCTGGGACTCGGAGCACAGTCGGCAATGGCCGCATTGGCCGCGGTGTTCCCCATCATCGTCTCGACGGCGGCGGGAGTACGCGCCATCAACCCCATCCTGCTGAAACTCGGCCGGGCCACCGGTGCAAGTCCGCTTCAGACAATGAGCAAGATCGTGGTGCCCGCGATGGCGCCCTCTCTCATGGTCGGTATCCGAATCGGCTTCAGCATTGCCTTCATCAATGTATTGATCGCCGAGTTCTTCGCGACCAGAGCAGGATTGGGGCAGATGGCGATGCTTGCGTACGGCAAGTTGGATCTACCGACGATGTACGGAGTGATCATGCTGCTGGTCTCGATGGCGCTGGTGGGCAACATCGTCCTGTGGGCCATCGAACGGAAGATCACCGACGCGGTCAACTGATCGCCGCACGCAACTATCCGAATCGGCAGTGGGCCTTTCCGGCCCATGCCCACACCCATTTTCCGGAGGACACTGATGAGCGCCCTGACTGCCGCAGCAGAGGAATACCAGCGGTTGCGCACCGAATTCCGGGAGAAAGGTCTGGGCGGCCGCATCGGCTTCGGCGTGCGGCCGGCAGTGGTGGTGGTCGACTTGATCACGGGCTTCACCGATCGCCGTTCGCCGCTCGCAGGTGACCTCGATACCCAAGTCGACGCAACGAAGATTCTCCTCGCGCTCGCGCGAAAGGCCCAGGTGCCGATCATCTTCTCCACAGTGGCCTACGACGCGGAACTCCAAGAGGCCGGCGCCTGGATCGGCAAGATCCCCTCGAACAAGTATCTGGTCGAGGGCAGTCAATGGGTCGAGATCGACGAACGGCTCGAACAACAGCCAGGTGAGACGACATTGGTGAAGAAGTACGCATCGTGCTTCTTCGGCACCGACCTGGCCGCTCGGTTGATCAGCCGCCGGATCGACACCGTGATCATCGTGGGCTGCACCACGAGCGGATGTGTTCGTGCCACCGCGGTAGACGCCTGCTCGTACGGGTTCCACACCATAGTGGTCGAGGACGCAGTGGGGGACCGGGCGGCACTACCACACACTGCCAGCCTCTTCGATATCGACGCCAAATACGGTGACGTCGTCGGACTCGACGAGGCCAGCGCCTACCTCGAGAGCGTTCGGTCGTCGAGCTGACGGTCACAGTGCCCGCGAGAACGTACCTCGCCGGGTGGACCGGACACTCACCCGAGCGCTGCCGCTAGCTGATCAGCCGCGTCCGTCAGGGCGCGGCCGATGCTGCGTACCTGCGCCGGACGCAGGCGGTGCTTGGGCGCTGAAACATTCATTGCCAAGCGCATGCCGGGGGCGTTCGTCGGGACCGAGACAGCCACGGAGGCAACACCTTCCTCGGATTCCTCCCGGTTGACCGCGTACCCGTTCCTTCTGACCTCTTCCAGTTGGGCTTCGAGCTCGGTCCGCGTGCTGATGGACTGTGGAGTCACCTGTTCCAGTTCCTCGGTCGGGTACAGCTGATGCAGTTCGTCGAGGGAAAGTTCCGCCAGCATGGCCTTCCCGGTGGACGTGCAGTGCGCCGGCATGACCTTGCCCAACCGGGACGCAACTCGGACTGCCGATGGGCTCTCCAGGGCGGCGATGAAGCGCACGGTTCGACCGTCGAGTGCCCCGATATGGACAGTTTCACGCAGTTCCTCGCTGAGAGTGCGCAGGATCGGTGCCGCCGTCTGAGGAATGTCGAGCCTGGCAAAAATCGCAAACGCGACCCCCGTCAGCGCTGGGCCCGGACGATAGGCCTTGCTGGCCGGATCCTGCCGAATGAAGCCCCGGTACTGGAGCATCGCCAGAAGTCGGTGAGCCGTCGACGACGCAACTCCGAGGTACTGGCTCGCCTCGGTCAGCCGAATTTCGGTCTGTTCACCGAGCAGCAACAGCAGACGAAGTGCGTTGTCGACGGATTCGATCGGGTACTGCGGTGGTGTCGCCTCCGGCGCCTGTTGCCGTGGACCGTGGTTCTGCATAGCAGAGAGCATACGTGTCAGGTCGGGTGTGCGGTCGACCTGCCAGCGGGTGGAATCCGCGTACGCGCAGGGGGTTGACTCGTCGGGCTGAAGAGAGCAACATCTAGCTAACAGAAGGCGCTTCTGCATAGCAGAGAGACGCCATCGTCGATCGAAGAGGAATGAACCTTGGAACCCCGGACGACCCACCACACACAAGCGATGGAAGACATTCGCCGCGGCATGATCCCGGCGCACATCTACAACGACAAAGAGATTTTCGAGCGTGAGAAGGCGACCGTCTTCAGTCGATCGTGGTTGTTCGTCGCGCACGAATCCGAGGTACCGCAGGCGGGGGACTACGTTGTCCGCCGGGTGCTCGAGGATTCGTTCATCATCTCCCGCGACTCCAAGGGTGGGATTCGGGCGATGTTCAACATGTGTCTGCACCGCGGGATGCAGGTGTGTCGCGCGGAAATGGGAAACGCGTCGAACTTTCGCTGCCCCTATCACGGTTGGTCGTACCGAAACGACGGCCGCATCATCGGACTGCCGTTCCACGAGGAGGCGTACGGGGGCGAGGAGGGCTTCAAGAAGAAGGGCCAGACACTCCTCCCTGCACCCAATCTCGACAGCTACAACGGAATGATCTTCATCAATATGGATCCGAACGCGGAATCGCTGTCGGACTATCTGGGTGACTTCAAGTTCTACCTCGACTACTACACCAAGCAGAGCGAGTCGGGGCTCGAGGTACGGGGCCCGCAGCGTTGGAGGGTCAAAGCGAACTGGAAGATCGGAGCCGAGAATTTCGCGGGCGACATGTACCACACGCCGCAGACACACACCTCGGTCGTCGAGATCGGCCTGTTCCGCGAACCGAAAGCGGAGAAGCGCAAGGACGGAGCAACCTACTGGGCAGGACCAGGTGGGGGAACGACGTACAAGTTGCCAGACGGCACCTTCGACGAGCGCATGCAGTACGTGGGATACACCGCGGAGATGACCGACCGGGCCAAGGAGGTGTGGTCGGACGAGCAGCAGCGAGTAATCGGCGCAGACGGCTTCATGATCTCGGCAGCATCGGTGTTTCCGAACCTGAGCTTCGTGCACAACTGGCCGAAGGTCGAGGACGGCGACGACGTTCTGCCGTTCATCTCCATTCGACTCTGGCAACCGATCAGTGAGAACGAGACCGAGGTGTTGTCCTTCTTCGCGGTCGACCGGAGCGCGCCGGAAGAATTCAAGAAGAAGTCGTACAAGGCATACCTGATGTGCTTCGGATCCACCGGCATGTTCGAACAGGACGATGTCGAGAACTGGGTGTCGCTGACGAACACCTCCGCAGGATCGATGGCGCGGCGCCTGTTACTCAACAGTCGCATGGGTCTGCTCGAGGACGGGACACGCGTCTCCGATGAGCTCACCGCCGACGAGTTCCACGGCCCCGGGACGGCGCAGGTCGGATACAACGAGGCCAACCAGCGCAAACTTCTCGAAATGTGGGCGGACTACCTCGAAAAGCCGGCACTGGAGGTGGGGCCGACATCGGTGGGAACCGACAATCCCGACGGAATCAGGCCGCTGACTCCGACGAACGGCAGCTGCGACCACAGCAAGGACGCGACTGTCAACGGGGCGGTGCTGGCATGACCACCTCTGTGCGAGCTACCAATACCGGTTACAGCCGCGTAGGTGAAGGCTCGACCTATTCGGAACAAGCCGTGCTGGGCGACCATGCATCGCGCGTCACGCGCACCGGAACTCCGCTGCGATTCGACGATCGACGGCACCTGGACGCGCACCAATTCTTGATCGACGAGGCATATCTGCTCGACGCACAGGAATACCAAACCTGGCTCGACAACATCACCGACGATATCCACTACCTCATGCCGGTTCGGGTAACCACGGCGCTCAACTCGGGATTCGACACCTCACCAGGAATGGCACATTTCGATGAGAACAAGTATTCGCTGAGCCGGCGGGTCGCGCGGTTCGTCACCGAGCACGCGTGGACCGAGGATCCCCCGTCACGACTGCGCCACTACATCACCAACATCCGGACCTTCCTCACCGACGCCGAGGACCACCTCGTCGTCGAAAGCGCCGAATTGCTGTTCCGCAGCAGAGGCGATGTCAATGAGTCGGCACTCGTCTCGTGTGGACGCGAGGATCTGCTCAGGCGCGTCGGTGACGAATGGAAGCTCGCACGACGCACCATCTTTGTCGACGAGTCCGTGATGCGGATGCAGAATCTCGCGGTGTTCCTATGAGCTTGCAGTGGGACGGCGAGGAGCAGGACGCACGCGCCGCGCGCCGTGCCACAGACGAGTTCGCGCAGCTCTTGGCTGGTGCCGTCGGTGATCCGCTGACCATCGCCAACGAATTCGCCGAGGTCAACGTGCACAAGGTGGCGACCCGCAACGGCGTACGGCTGCTGGTGCACGCCCCGAAGTCCGGACAGTGGGTCTGTGTGGACCCGCTGGAACTCGAGGCGCTGACCTGGCAGAACCCGGCCACCTTCGCCGCGATGGTGGGAAACATGTTTGCTCCGTTGATCGCAGAGGGAGACAACGAATGACTGGCTGGCTCGACGGCAAGCGGGCACTCGTCGTTGGCGGGGGATCGGGGATCGGGCGAGCAGTCGTCGATGCGTTCCTCGCCGAAGGCGCGTGCGTCGCGGTACTCGAGCGTGACCCGAACAAGTGTCGAGTGCTGCGCGAACACCTACCCCAGGTACCGGTCATCGAAGGTGACGCCACACGCGCGGCGGACAACGACGCTGCCGTCGCGGCTGCGGTCGCCGCGTTCGGAGGGCTCGACACACTGGTCAACTGTGTCGGGATCTTCGACTTCTACCAGGGCATAGAGGACATCCCCGCGGACACACTCGACGTGGCGTTCGACGAGATCTTCCGAACCAACGTGCTCAGCCACATGCACTCGGTCAAGGCCGCCGTACCGGAGCTCCGCAAGCACCGCGGATCGTCGATCGTGCTGGCGGAGTCTGCCTCGTCGTTCTATCCCGGACGAGGCGGAGTGCTCTACGTGTCATCCAAATTTGCCGTACGCGGGCTGGTCACCACCCTGGCCTACGAGCTCGCCCCAGATATTCGCGTCAACGGAGTCGCCCCAGGCGGCACGTTGAACACCGACCTGCGCGGGTTGGCGAGCCTGGGACGCGACGCCGATCGACTCGACGACAATCCGAATCGTGCACGCGAGTTGGCGGCGCGGACACCGCTCAACGTGGCCCTCTCAGGTGAGGACCACGCGTGGAGCTTCGTCTTCTTCGCTTCCGACAGATCCCGAGGAATCACCGCAGGCGCGACGCATCCCGACGGCGGCTTCGGAATCGGAGCCCCCAAACCTTCGACCCGCTGATACGAGTTCGACCAGTTCGGAAAGAGAGGAAACCGCGATGGCTGTCGTCAAAGCGAATCTTGGTGCATGTCAGGGATATGCCAATTGCGTCGTCGCTGCCGACGACTACTTCGACATCGACGACGACGGTGTCGTCGAACTGTTGAGCGTGGAGGTCCCCGAATCGGAACGGGGACGCGTCGACAGTGCTGCCCGCTCCTGCCCGGTCTCCGCGCTCTGGATCGAAGACTGATGCCGGAATCGACCACGGTCATCGTCGGCGCATCGATCGGTGGTGTCCGAACTGCACAGGCACTGCGGTCGGAAGGGTATCCGGGCGCCATCGTTCTCATCGGTGCCGAAGGCGAACTGCCCTATGACAAGCCGCCATTGTCGAAGTCGATCCTGGCAGGGGACTCTACGATGGCCGAGATTACGTTGTTGACCACCGAACAGGCTCGGGAACTCGATCTCGAGCTTCGGTTGGGCCAACCAGCCATACGGCTGAGCACGGCAAACCAGGATGTCGAACTCGCAGACGGTACGAGGGTCGCATTCGACAACCTGGTGCTCGCCACCGGCGCTCGCGCCCGACCGTCACCGTGGGGAACGCCGAACGGCCTGCACGTGATACGAACAGCCGCGGACGGCCGCGCACTACGCCGCCATTTCGGCACCACCGACCACCTCGTCATTATCGGCGGCGGCTTCATCGGCGCGGAGACCGCGGCAACCGCGGTCGAACTCGGGATACGCGTGACGCTGGTGGATCCAGAACCCGTGCCCATGGCACGCGTGATGGGTGCGGAGATCGGCGAGCTGTTCATCGACCTCCATCGGCGTCGCGGCGTCGACACCAGATTCGGGGTCGGTGTCGAGTCCGTGCACGGTGAGCACAGGTCCTTCGCGATCGGCTTGTCCGACGGGTCGACGCTCGCCGCCGACACGGTGGTCGTCGGAATCGGGGCGATACCGAACGACGACTGGCTCGAGTCCTCCGGTCTCGAGGTGAGCAATGGTGTGGTGTGTGACGTGTACTGCCGTGCAATCGGTCACGACAACATCTACGCAGTCGGCGACGTGTGCCGGTTCGACAACACCCGACGCGGCGGTTCGACCCGGCTCGAGCACTGGACGAACGCGGTGGAGCAAGCCGTCGTGGTCGCCCGGAACATCGCTTGCCCGGACGAGAAGATACGCCACGAACCGGTCGAATACGTCTGGAGTGATCAGTACGACTGGAAGATACAGACGGTCGGACTGGCGGGCTCGTCGACGCACACTGTCATCGGCGAGGTGACGAACAAGGCTCGATTCGCGGTCTGCTACCCCGACGAGAACGGCAAACTGACCGGGGTCGTCGTCGTCAACTGGCCGAAAGCGCTTGTCACCGCCCGCAAAGCGATCGCACTCGGGGTCGAATATGCCGAGTTTGCGGCACGTCTCGAGGCAATGACGGTATCAGCCCGCACCACGGTCAAGGAAACCACGTGAACGAGAAAGATATCGAGGGTGCACGGGTCGTCGTAGCCGAGGCGTGCAGGGTTGCCGCTGCCCGGGGTTTGATGGAGGGCATCCTGGGCCACATCAGCTTCAGAGTCTCCCCTGACCTTCTGCTCATCAGGTGTCGCAGTGCAGACGACACCGGCGTGGCCTATACACGCCCGTCCGACATTCGACTCGTACGGTTCGACGGAACAGCCGGCGCTCCAGGTGAACTCGACAACGGCTATCAGGTACCCAAGGAGTTGCCCGTTCACGTCGAGTCGATGCGGGCCTCGCCTGACATCCGAGCTGTAGCGCACCTGCACCCCCCGTCGATTGTCGCAGCCGACCTAGCGGGTATCTCGCTGCGGCCCATCTACGGGGCCTACGACATCCCCGGTGCAGTTCTCGCGCGGGGTGGGGTGCCGGTGTACCGCCGCGCAGTGTTGATTCATCGCACCCAACTCGGCAAGGAAATGGTGACGGCGATGGGTGATCGGCCCGTCGTCATCTGCCGCGGACATGGCATCACCTCCGTCGCGTCGTCGGTGCAACAGTCGGTTCTGCAGGCCGCCAGCCTGGAAGAGCTGGCGCGCATGTCCTTGGCTGTCGTGAGCGCGGGTGGCACGCTCGTCGACATCGACGACGCCGATTGGGAGGATCTTCCCGACCTGGGCGCCAACTTCAACACCGGCGCAGTCTGGCGACACGAGGTCGCACGCGCAGCGACGGTATAGGCCAATCGTGGGTACCGACTGTAATTGTCAACCTACTTGAGACACGTGCGTGTTGATTCCCTACGAGTGCGGCGTCTAAACACGGGGCGCACGATCTGACTCGGGTGGCCATCATGGAAAACGCCGCGCTTGTCATCCGGGTCAACATCCTCGCGCGGGGCTGGACCCGAAACCCCGCTGGATACGGCCCGTGGCTACTCAGAATCGGCGCCAATAATATCTGTTACGTCACTTAACGAATTGATTCTCCTTGGACTCATCGCCACGCGTGCGTGCTCTGCGTGACGACCATGCAGAGCATGGGACTCCTCCGTCAGACCCGGATGACGCGACGATCCGCCGATGAACGCCGAATTGAGCCGTCTCGGTGCCCGAGATGCGGCGTCCGGTCAGTCCGCGGTGTTTATGTCTGGTCGTGAACGGGGTGATTGCCCAATGGTTTTCAAATTGGCGCGGTGACCAGCGCGCCGTGCTGACCGGCCAGCTGTGCTGCCCGCCGTACTGCCTGGCCCGCCGGGTCGGACAGGTCGGTCGCCACCAACACCTGCCGCGGCGGACCGTGAACATCGGCAACGCACTCCTTCCGGTGGCTTCATACTGGCAGCATTCGGCCCAACGGTCCTGCGGATCGGGCGCGAGGCTTCCGAACGGCCTTGGTAGTAAGCAGAAACTGATGTGTCACTATAGGTCTTGCGCCGCAAAGCGGGTCTCTTCAGCGCTGGCCAGGCCGAACGAGACGAGCGGGCGGGGGGCGACCATCTCGAGGAGGTACGCCGCCGCGACGGCGAACCGGTTCGCGGTCCGCGGCAGCGCATACAGATGATAGAGGCGGGTCACTATCTTCGCGGGTAGGCCGGACAGGTTGATGCCCAGCGGATTCGCGACCGCGAAACGAGGGCCGAGGTCGACGACCAGCCCCATATTGCGGTGCCTGTACGGTGCCGGCCGACCCATTCCAAGGCTGCTCGCTACGTTCCGGGCCAGCAGGTGGCCTTGTCGAACGGCGTGCTGTGCGGTCGGCGGCGTGATGTTCCCGGGATTTTTCAGGTCGGGTACCGCTGCGGCGTCCCCAGCCGCGAACACGTCGGGAGCACCCGGCACACTGAGATCGGGTTGGACGATGAGCCTGCCCTCGGCGAGAGGGAGATCGAGTGTGGAGATCAGCGGGCTGGCCGTGACACCGGTGACCCATACGACGGTGCGGGTGGGAATCGTCGTGCCGTCACTGAGCACCACGTGTTCGCCGGTGAGGGCATCGAGAGTCGTGCCGAGGCGCACCTCGATGCCGCGCCGGCGAAGCACCTCCAGTACCTGTCTGCCCAACTTCTCGCCGAGCTCGGGCATCACCCGGTCGGCTCTGTCGAGCAGCAGGAACCGGACCTGCGTGGGATCGAACCGGCGTTGACGCGCCACCTCGTCGGCGAGCGCACGTAGCTGGGCGACCAGTTCGGTGCCGGCATACGAAGCTCCGACCACGACCACCGTCCGCTGCGCTTCCCTCTGCACGGGATCGGTTTCGTGGGTGGAGAGTTCGAGCTGTGTCAGCAGCTGGTCCCGTAGGTACAGTGCCTCGCCTACCGTCTTCAGGCCACAGGCGTTCTCCTTCAGGCCCGGAATGTCGACCGTCCGTGTCACCGAGCCGGGGGTGAGTACCAGTCGATCCCAGTGCAACTGGGCCACATCCGCGTCACAGTCCATCAGCGTGATGGTGCGTGAATCGAAGTTCACCGACGTCACCCGTCCGGTGATCAGCTCGACGCCGGGGAGCGAGCCGGCCAGCGGCACCGAGACGTACCGCGGGTCGAGGATGCCGCCGGCCACGTCCGGCAACAACGGGGTGTAGAGCATGTAGTCGTGTGTCGAGACCAATATCACCTCGGTCTGGTTCCGTGGATCCTTCGCGAGGAGATGCGGGAGTCTGCGGGCACACTCGAAGCCGGCGAAGCCTGCGCCGACGATGAGTACACGTTCTCGGGTCGAGGAATTCTCGGTCGTCACGGCCAGGGCACCTCTCGGTCGTCCTACTTGTGTTTGCCATCTCGAGTCCCGCAGCAGGTCACAGAGCGAACGGGTAGGTCTCCGGCATTTCGCCTTCCACCCACAGGCTGGTGCGTTCGAGCGGTTCGAGGGCGTGCGTGGTGTCGATGTGGATCACCGCGTCGAACTGATCGGACAGCCGCGTGTAAAAGTAATGGCTCTGCCGTTCCGTCTCCGGGCGGTAGATCACGCCGATCGCCCGCTCCAGGCGCGCGACCCGAAGGGTGTCCGCGGTCCTCCGGTCGTGGTCGGTGCGGACGAGGAACGAGTCCTTTCCCACCTCGTGGAAGAGTTCTTCGACACTGCTGGGCAACGCGGCGCGGACCACCTTCCGTTCCGCCGGTCCACCCCACTCGCTGGCCGCGGTGACCGTTCCCGCGTAGGTGCTGAATCCGATCAGGCGGCAGTCGTCGCGGTACCGTTCGCGCACCAGTTGGCCCACCGTCAGTTCGCCCTGGGTTCCGACCTCGGTGGCACGCGCGTCGCCCACGTGGGAGTTGTGAGCCCAGACGACCACGCGGGCGGTACTCCCGAGCCGGCGGTCGAGATGAGCGATCAGTGCGTCGAGCGTGTCGGCCATGTGACGGTCGCGTAGGTTCCACGACGACACCCGGCCACCGAACATGGTGCGGTAGTACTCCTCGGCGTCGCGCACACTCCACGCGTTCCGTTCCGCGTAGAACTGGTCGTCGTCGGCGAGGATACCGCCGCGGCGGGCGTACTCGAGGGCGTGGTGTTGCAGGTCCACGAGCTGGTCGACGACCTGCTGCTCGCAGGATTCCCCGGCACCGAACGCTGCGGCGTAGCCGTACGCCTGACCGTCTTCCCCGGATACGTGCTCGAAGCACGAATAGCGGGCGCGTGCCCGCTGGGCCGCCGCCGGGTCGACCCGGTCCAGGTAGTCGATCACCTCCCGCATGGAGCGGTGCAGGCTGTAGAGATCGAGTCCGTAAAAGCCTGTCTGGTCTCGGCCGTCCGTCGCGCACCGGTCGTTGTGCTCCCTCAACCACGCGACGAAGTCGCGGACCACCGTGTTACGCCACATCCAGGCCGGGAAGCGCTGGAATCCGCGCAGCGCCTCCTCCGCCGACGTGTCGCTGCCGTGTCCGCGCACGTAGCGGTTGACCCGATAGGCGTCGGGCCAGTCGGCTTCCGCCGCAACAGCGGTGAAGCCCTTCTCCTCGATCAATCTCCTGGTGATCTCCGCGCGTGCGGCATAGAACTCGTGTGTTCCGTGCGAGCTCTCGCCGATCAGCACGATCCGCGCGTCACCGACGAGGTCGAGCAGGTCCTGCGGTGCCGGCACGCCGTCGGGCGCCTCACGAGATGCCAAGCGAACGATTCCCGCGGCCGAGTTGAATTCGAGTATCCGGGCGTTCGGGGTCCCCGGGCCGACGGTGGGTGTGCGCAGCAACGTCCGCACCTCCTCGTCCGTCACCTGGGCGAAGTTCCAAAACGAGTCCCCCACGGCGCGGAAGGGAAACGGCATCGTCGCACACACGACGTCGTCGACCACCGCTCGGAGATCGCGGCACGTCGATTCCGGCGCGGCCGGTACCGCGACGACGATCTGTTCGGGCTCTTGCTCACGCAGCGCGTCGACCGCCGCATGCATGCTGGCTCCTGTCGCGAGACCGTCGTCGACGAGGATCGCAATCTTTCCCGCGACGTCGGTCGGGGGCCGGTTTCCCCGGTATGCCGCTTCACGGCGGACCAATTCGCGTCCCTCCCGGTCCACGACCCGACGCAGTTGTTCCGGGGTGATCGCGAGATCTCTCACCAGGTCGTCGTTCAGGACCACCACGCCGCCACTCGCCAGTGCCCCCATCGCGAGCTCCTCGCGGCCGGGAACCCCGAGCTTGCGTACGACGAAGGCATCGAGGGCTGCACCCAGGGCAGCCGCCACCTCCCACGCGACGGGTACACCTCCGCGCGCGAGGCCGAGGACGACGACGCGTGGGTCTCCCCGGTACGCCTCGAGCAACTCACCCAGAACGCGTCCAGCTTCTCGCCGGTCTCGAAAGATTTGTTCCGGTCTGTCCGTCGATGTGTGTCCGGAATTTTTCATCGGGTCCTCCTCCCGAGCTGACCGCCCGGCGTCGCACCGCGCGGTGTCGTTGTCGTTGGCGTTGTCGATCGTGTCGTCCGCGGCCCGTGGGTGACAGGGTCGAAGGCCACTTTCGGGGCCAGCACGAGCGCGAGCGGCCGGCTCATGGTTCTCATCTCCTCTTGTGGGTGCGCACCAGGCCCGGTTCCCCTCGGCGAGGTCGGCGCGTGACCGGACTGGCCCCGTCCATCGGGAACGGAGCATGGGGGTTGAGCCGAAAGCCCTTCTTGCCGCGGGTATGACGACCTCGACCCCGGCTCTCGGTGGAGGCCCGAAGAGCGGATCGGGGGAAACACCGTCTGTCGCAACTAGCCGGCGGGCGGCAGATCATGACCAGGGCCGAGGGCATGGTGTAGGAGGTTCTGGCTCGTCGATCCCTGAAGGGATCCGGCGAGCCACGACACAGCCTGCAGCGATGACGGTGATCCGTCGGTTCCGACGACGATCGGACGGTCGGCAGTCATTGTGTTCCTACCTTTCTCGACGAGTGATGGAACGCGGAAGCGCCTGTCGGTGATCTCGATGGTCGCCGCCAGCAGATCGTCGCCGTAGGGCAGAAGGTCACCGCCTTCGGGTCGGAGGTCCACCCGCGGCTGCCTGACGGCAAATTCACGGCGGCACAGTGACAACGCTCGCGCGCATTTCGCCACGCGCGTGCGCTACCGGTTCATCGTGGTGCGGCAACTCATTTGGTGTCATCGAAAGCAGGGAGAGGGCGGCGTGAATGTCGCGCGGTGCGATTCGCCCGGCACGGCAACGAGCCATGCCGTACCCCTGTTCATCGTCCGCGAAAGGGTCGGGTGGGGGCCGGAGGCCCTCCGACGGACAACAGGTGTCATTGACCTTGTGCCCTACACCGGTCGCGGGCCTTGCGGAAGACTCGAACCGTAGCGATCGGAGGAGTTCTCTCCGAACCGGCGCCGCTGCTGTGGACTCGAGTGCGGGGGTGGCTCTGACCGGATAGATCGGGGTCGCGCTCTTGACTTGCCGGAGCATGTCATCTCCGTTGTCTGGATGCAAAGATTTGGGGGGACCGGGAGATGTGAACGGCGAGTGCAACTCGGGCGGCGGCGGAACCGCTCCGAGTAGGTGACCGCTGCTCGGTGTCAATCCAGGTTCCCTTCAGGAGGAGGAAAGATCATGGCTCTGATGCGTTTCGATCCGTTCCGCGAGTCGACTGGGTGCGGCCGCTGCTCGCGAGTATCACGCTCGCCTGCTACGGGCTGATTGTCGGTGCCCTCGTCGGTGCCCTGTTCGGGCTGGTCATGTACGCGCTGCAGCGGGGCGGCGTGATTTCGCGTCCGTCAGCTCACTGCGACCTCGCTATTACGAGGTCCTCGCCGACATCGGGGTTGCGGACGAAGCCATCCGGCTGCTCGCCGGAAGTACCGATCAGAAGGAATAAGAGCGTGGATGGAGAAATGATGTCGATCAAGCTCAACAACACCGCGTACGAACACGCAAAACGCCTCATCAAGTCCGGTCACCGCGTTCTCGACGACCGCGATGCCTGGAGCGAGCACCGGCCGTCAACGCAGCAGGAGAACGAGTACATCGCCGAACACGGGCACACCGAGTATGCCCACTGGTATCTCGGCATCGACGACGAGCACGACCCGGACACCAAGGGCAGGTACAAATTCCCCTACGGCGACTTCGAGAACGTGCACAGGTGCGGGGTGCTGTCCGCAGAGTCGCGGGCGGCGCAGTACAAGCACGACGACATCGAGGCGGCGGCCGCCCATCTGCACGGCATGCTGGACGCCTACCGCTGACCGCGGTCGCGGTCATTCTTCCCCTGTTCGTCGAAGCACGCAGGACAGTGCGCAGTGGGATGAAAACCATCTCCACGACGGCGTCGACGCCGGCACCGAACCCGTCCGGCCGGCGGAGCCGACCTGGAGAAACCGCGCGGATCTCGGTGTCGGACCTGGGCGGGCGGGAGGATCGGAGGAGGGTTCGGTGATGACCCGCGACGTGGAGAAACGGTGATCCGACCGGTCGGTGTTGCGCACCGCCGGATGGTATTCGGCCGACGTGGTCGGTACGGTCCTGGTCGTGATGGGGCGCCGCGGTGGGCTGGGCGGCGGCGAGCCGGGACCAGTGCGCCGACCCGACCTCGCTGGTGTGTACCGACCCGGCCCGCTACCTGCTGGTGTTCGCGCCGACCCTGATCCTGCTGCTCGGGTGTGGGGGCATTCGTGCGCGCCTACGCGGCGTGGTGGGCGTCGGCAGACCTGGCCGATCTGGCACGGCGCCGGATGGCCTGCCCTTCTCCGTAGATGACGAAGCCCGGCTGACGGCGGAGGCTGCGGAGCGGGCGGTCCTGACGGAAATTCTGGCCGGGTTGCGTGACCGTTTCCCTACGTCTCGGTGCGGCAGACCTCGTCCGGGACCGGCCGGTGCGTCACCTCCTCGAACTGGCCGACGAGGCCCAGCTGATTGTCGTCGGAAACGGGGGCGCGGCGGCTTCGCCGGGATGACGCTCGACTCGACCAGCACGGCCCTGCTGCACACCACTACGTGCCCCTCCTCATCGTTAGACAGTGCACCGACGGCTAGTACGCCGCCGCGATCGAGTCTTTCATCAGGCGAGGAGGGGACCGAAGTCCTCGAAGAGCTGACCAGGTCAATGACCTTGGGCCCTGCATCTGCATCTTGGCCTAGAAGAAATCAGCTGGGACGAGTGGTTCGAGAAGTTCGACGAGGCCGGTCTGGCGTTCCTCTACCAGGAGCAAAAGTCTAGCGGCGACGACAATACTTTCTTCAAGCTGGCCGACCGGGAGTGAGGTTGCCTCCGGCGCCGACGGGTTTCGTTGTATTCCGGTTGGGAGCAGTCTCCGCGCGACGCGTCCGTCGGCACGCGCACCGAACTGAGAGCGGTTCGACGGTGAACCCGACGAGGTCGTGGAGGCTACCCACTGGCGAGGCCCTTGCCGTACTTGAGGATTCGCCGGTCCTGACCGCACCCGTCGGTCCGGTCAGGACCAGGATCAACGACCTTCTCGGCCGGCCGCCAGTTAATGCCCCTCCTGGTCCGACAACGTCTTACCCTCGAGAGCCTTGACCCGTCGGTGCTCGAGAAGGACCAGGACGATGCCGGAGAGGAAGCAAAGGACACAGACCGAACCGGCGACCACGGCCCAACCCTCCATGCCATAGCCGGCGGCCACCAGAGCCATTGCGAGTAACGCGATCCCTATCCCGAGGAGTAGGAATCCCGGCCAGTTACGGCGATCGATGATGGCCTCTCCGGCATGCTCACGCATGGTTCGCCCCTCATCGTGTGGGTGATCTTCGGTGCCTGCCATATTCACTCCTCGTTGTCGGGCGGTCCTCGGGGACCGCGACGAAAAAATATCTACCTCTGCACTTCGCGCTGCGCCGGTGTCTGGAGCCGATTTCCCTCGACCGGCATTCGGGTAGCGATCTCGATCTTGGCGTTATCTCGGGTAGCGAGAGCATCGCGTACGACGGTGCGCACCACCGGTTCGCATGGGGTGCGGTAGTCGGGCTGTGGACCGGCGTAGATCAGGCCGACGACTGGGACGGGTGCCGTACGGCTGCGGAAGCTGAGGTCCAGGCGACCGGGTTCGCCCGGGCGGTCTCGGGCTATCACGGTATCGAAGTGGCCCTCAGCATCGGGGGGAGTGGTGGATACACCCCACGCGATTCGGGGTTTGCCGGCGAAGACCGCGAGCAGCGGCGTCTCCGCGTCGACAGATAGTGGACCACGCATCCATACCAAGATGTCGGCATCGGCGGGGTGGACAGTGTCTGCCCGCACCATCGGATAACTGATCAGGTCGGCGTAGCGGGCGATCTCGCTGACGGCAACGCTGAAGCTCACGCGTCGTTCTCGGAGCCAATCCGCCACTGTATCGAGCGCGAGTAGATCCCCGCCGGTGTTGCCGTCGCTGGGCACGGAGAACCAGCCGCCGAGCCGTCGAGCGCTCACCGTACTGGACCGCGCCATGCCAGAGGCGGCTACCGGACGATGAGAAGTGGGCAGTTGACCGAGTGCATCAACGCCCTGCTGGTCGACCCCAACAGCAAGCTGGTGAACCCGCCCCGACCGCGGCTACCCACGACGAGCAGCTGCGCATTCTCGGCTTCCTCACGCAGGCCGTGTGCGGGTTGGTCCATGACGACGACTGTGCGGACCTTCACGTCCGGGTATTTCTCGGCGTGACCGGCGAGTCTTTCCGACAACCGGGCTGTTTCGTTCTTCACGACCTCCTGCATCCACGTGGGGTCGGCGCCGCCCTCGAATGCGAGGTGAAGATCGACGTCGGACCAGGCGTGGACGGCCACGAGTTCGGTATGCCGCAGTGCGGCTTCCTCGAATGCCATGGAGACGGCCGGTTCGGTGTGCGCGGATCCGTCGACGCCGACGACGACGGGTCCTGCGAGGGCGTTGATGTCGGTGTCGGGCAGGCCGTGGATGACGGCGACGGGGCAGTGTGCGTGGGTGGCAACGGCCGAGCTGACCGAGCCCAGGAGCACTCGCTCGATGATTCCTTGCCGGTTCGCACCGACGACCACCATGCGCGCAGCTTTCGACCGCTCGACGAGTTCACCGGCGGGTGTCTCGGTGCCGAGGACGGTGTGGATCTCGAGCGAGTGACCGGGTACCGCGTCGGCTGCGACCTCGGCGGCCCTGGCCAACCTCTTCTTGGCTTCGAGTTCCTCTTCTTCGAAGAAGCTGGGGGGCAGGCCGACGGGAAACCCGTACGCGCCCGGAACGAACGTGGTGGTGATCACCGTCAGGGGAGCGTTCCGCAGTGCCGCTTCCTTCGCGGCCCACGACACTGCCTGCAGCGCCGACGGTGATCCGTCTGTTCCGACGACGATCGGACGGTCGGCAGTCATGATGTTCCTACCTTTCGTGACCGGGTGATGGGACGGCGGAAGTGCCTGTCAGTGATATCGATGGTCGCCGCCAGAAGATCGTCGCCGTAGGGCAGAAGGTCACCGCTTTCGGGTCGGAGGTCCACCTGCGGCCGTGCGACCCCATCCACAGCGTCACCGTCATCCCGCTCGGCGTATTTCGCCCGGCACCGGCGCCACCTGATTATCGCTGTGCGGCAACTCATGTGATGTACGCGGACGAATCGTCCGATAGTCGGCGAAAGCAGGGAGAGGGCCACGTCGAGGGAATGTCCCTCGGTTAGCCGAGCCCGGCACGGCCACATCCGGCGCCGTACCCCGCGCATCGTGCGTGAAGGGGCGGGAAGAGGTCGGAAGTCCTCTGACGGGCAACGAGGGTCACTGACCTTGTGCCCTACGCCGGTTGCGGTCCTCGCGGAAGACTCGGAACCGAGCGATCGGAGGAGGTATCCCCGAACCAGCGCAGCTGTGGCTCGAGTCATGGGTGGCCCTGACCGGTTCGAAGCCGAGTCGGCGCCGCCGCAGAAAATTCACGCATAGGAGCAATGATGGCAACACAGTCGAGTGCGGGAACATCGGCAGTACGCCCGAACGAGCCCGCCCACCGAGTAATAGCAACGTTCGACAACTATGCCGACGCCGAGCGTGCCGTCGACTACCTCTCCGACCAGCACTTCGCGGTGGAGAAGGTGGCCATCATCGGCCGCGATCTCGAACTGGTCGAGCAGGTCCTCGGCCGGATGAATTACGGCTGGGCGGCACTACGGGGTGCAACGACCGGCGCGCTGACCGGCGCGCTGATCGGGTGGATCTTCGGCCTTTTCGACTGGGTGCGGCCGCTCCTCGCGAGTGTCACGCTCGCCTGCTACGGGCTGATCTTCGGCGCCCTCATGGGTGCTCTGCTCGGTCTGCTCATGTATGCGCTGCAACGGGGGCGACGCGATTTCGCCTCGGTCTACTCATTGCAGCCCCGCCACTATGAAGTCCTCGCCGACGTCGAGGTCGCGGACGAAGCCACCCGGCTGCTCGCCGGCCGTACCGATCGAAAGGAATGAGTCATGGCAACCGCGGTAGGCATCGATCTGGGCACCACCAACTCGGCCATCGCGTGCTGGCAGGGCGGTGAGCCGGTGGTGATCGCCAATACCGAGGGAGCGCGCACGACGCCGGCGGTGGTGGCTTTCACCGAGAGCGGTGAGCCGCCTGGTCGGTCAGCTCGCCCGACGGCAGGCGATCTTGAATCCGAAGGGCACGATCTACTCGGCGAAACGGTTCAGCCGAGGCGCCGATCCCGCGAGGAGGAGGACCACGATCGCGACCAGCGGTGCCCGGATCGAGGAACGTACGGTCGACGGCACGTGCATCAGCGACCGGTTCCGTACGACATCGGTCCCCTCCTACATGCACCTACCGCGCGTGGGCCCACCAGATCAACATACCCTGGCGCCGCCCGTGGCCGGCGACTGTCGAACCGCTTCAATACCCCCAGACAACCGACATCGACCGCAGTGCACATGCCGCCACCACTGCGAGCCGAGCCGTATCATGTTGTGCTACTTCAATTGTCAAAGCCCGCGAACCTTGGGTTCGACCGATTCGGGCGCGCCGTCCAGTGAAATCCGGTCTGGATGGATCCAATGGATGGATAAACCGACAGTCCGAAAATGGATTTCGCCGCTCGTTCGCTTCTGCGCCCGGAGCTTCGGTTCCAATCACCGAGCACCTGATCCTGTACGTGAGGATGAAGGAGCTGTCATTCTCGGTGCTCCCGCGACTGTACTGGCATGGCGGAATCGGCTACCTACTTTTCGACTTACCGGAACCTTGTCACACAACGCGTCGGCTGGGAGAATTCCTTGCATCGGGAGTTCTACTCGCGGAAGCACCACTGTAGTGGCTGATGCTCGGAGTCCGCGGATACCAGTCGCCTCGAGCGGTTTCCGACGGACATCTATGCCCAGGGCAGGTGTGGACGCCACTGTCCCCCGTTTTGTCGACGCCCAGAGGCGGATGAAGAACTTCCAGGCGGTTGGGCCGTCCGTGAGCTCAACCGGTTGAACCGACCGACCGGACGCCGAACGGGTACGCACAGGCTCGGCGAATCCCGAGTCATTAACGCCTAGGGGGCGTGATGTCAGAGTCCAGTGGCGGAACCTCCGCCGTAAGTCCACACCCACCGGCACGCCAGGTAATAGCAACGTTCGACAACTACGCCGACGCCGAAAGCGCCGTCGACTACCTCTCCGACCAGCATTTCACGGTAGACAAACTGACCATCGTCGGTCGCGATATCGAGCTGGTCGAGCAGATCGTCGGCCGCTTGAACTACGGCTGGGCCGCTCTGCGCGGCGCCGCCGCGGGCGCGCTGACGGGTGCGCTGTTCGGCTGGATCTTCGGGTTACTCGATTGGGTCCAGCCGCTGCTCACGGGCCTCGCGCTCGCCTTCTACGGGTTGGTGTTCGGCGCCGTTGTCGGCGCTCTGCTCGGCCTGCTCATGTATGCGCTGCAGGGCGGCCGGCGCGACTTCACCTCGATCCAGTCATTACAACCACGTCACTACGAAGTCCTCGCCGATGTCGAGGTTGCGGACGAAGCCGTCCGCTTGCTCACCGGCCGAACCGATCGAAAGGAATGAGTCATGGCGACCGCTGTAGGTATAGACCTAGGCACCACCAACTCGGTTATCGCAAGCTGGCAAGGCGGCGAGCCGGTGGTGATCTCCAATGTCGAGGGAGCGCGGACGACGCCGTCGGTGGTGGCGTTCACCGAGAGCGGTGAACGCCTGGTGGGTCAGCTTGCCCGACGGCAGGCGATCTTGAATCCGAAGGGCACGATCTACTCGGCGAAACGCTTCATCGGACGCCATTACGACGAGATCTCCGAGGAGGCCAAAGCGGTCAGCTTCGACGTCGTGCCGGGTGACAACGGTGAGGCCCGATTCGACGTGCGGGGAAAGAAGTACGCGCCGGAGGAGATCAGTGCCCTCGTGCTGCGCAAGCTCGTCGACGACGCGAGCAAGTTCCTCGGTGAGAAGGTCAAGGAAGCGGTCATCACCGTTCCGGCCTACTTCAACGACGCGCAGCGCAACGCCACCAAGGACGCCGGCCGGATCGCAGGCCTCGAGGTTTTGCGGATCATCAACGAGCCGACCGCTGCGGCACTGGCGTACGGCATGGACAAGCAGACCCACGAAACCGTACTGGTCTTCGACCTCGGTGGCGGCACCTTCGATGTGAGCCTGCTCGACGTCGGCGAGGGAGTGGTCGAGGTTCGTTCCACGGCCGGCGACTCCCACCTCGGCGGCGACGACTTCGACCGACGCCTGGTGGACTACCTCGCCGACGAATTCCAGCGTGCGGAGAACATCGATCTGCGCAAGGATTCGCAGGCGTTGCAGCGCCTCTTCGAGGCGGCGGAGAAGGCCAAGGTCGAGTTGTCCTCGGTGACACAGGCCCAGGTCAACTTGCCGTTCGTCACCGCTGACGCGAACGGTCCCAAGCACCTGACCACCACGATCATGCGATCGAAGTTCGAGGATCTGACGGCGGATCTGGTGGAACGCTGCCTCAGCCCGGTGAAGCAGGCGATGAGTGACGCCAAGGTCACCGCCAACGACATCGACGAGGTGATCCTGGTCGGTGGTTCGACACGTATTCCGGCGGTGCAGGCGCTGGTTCGCCGGCTCACCGGCGGCAAGGATCCCAACATGAGTGTCAACCCGGACGAGGTCGTGGCGCTCGGTGCCGCAGTCCAGGCGGGCGTGCTCAAGGGCGAGGTCTCGGATGTGCTGTTGCTCGATGTCACCCCGCTGTCCCTCGGCGTCGAGACCCAGGGCGGGGTGATGACCAAGATCATCGAGCGCAACACCACGATCCCGGCCCGGCGCAGTGAAGTGTTCTCCACCGCGGAAGACAACCAGTCCGCCGTGGACGTCGTGGTCCTGCAGGGCGAACGCGAACGGGCCGCCGACAACCGGGTGCTCGGCCGGTTCCGGCTGGAAGACATCCGCCCCGCGCCGCGTGGCGAGGCCCAGGTCGAGGTCACGTTCGACATCGACGCCAACGGCATCCTCCACGTCACCGCACGCGACAAGGACACCGGCAAGGAGCAGAGCATCACGATCAGTGAACAGGGCAACCTGGATCAGGGTGAGGTCGAGCGCATGCTCGCGGAGGCCGAACGGAACCGGGGCGAGGACGAGGCGCTGCGCAAGGCGGTCGACGCGCGCAATGAGCTCGATTCGGTTGCCTATCAAGTGGAACGGCGACTCGCCGAACTCGGTGACAGTGCCCCACCGCACGACAAGGCGCGGGCCGAGATGCTGATCGCCGACGCCAGGAAAGCCGTGAAAGACGGTGCTTCACCCGCGGAGGTAGAGCCACTCACCTCGGAGCTGCAGCAGTTGCTCTACGGGCTCGCCCCGGTCCAGGCCGGCGGCGACGGACATCAGGCTGGAGGCGCAGAGGCTGCGTCGTCGGATGACGACGACGTGATCGACGCCGAATTCGATCGAAGCTGAGGCACACGATGGAAAGGTCTGCAGATCATTCGACGACCGAGCCGGCTACCGACGGTACCGACAGGGATCAGACCGAGCCGGCTACCGACGGTACCGACAGGGATCAGACCGAGACGGCGCCTGATCGCACCGACACGGGGGCCGAGTTGGCTCAACTCGAGGACCGCTGGCGCAGGGCCCTCGCAGATCTGGACAACCTGCGCAAGCGGTATGCCAAGGATCTGGACCGTGAACGCGCCGCGGAGGTGGCGAAGGTTTCCGCGGCATGGCTGCCGGTTCTGGACAATTTGGAGCTTGCGCTGGCGCATGCGGGCAGCGATCCTCAGACCGTCGTCGAGGGTGTGAAGGCGATCCGGGATCAGGCGGTGCAGGTGCTGTCGCGGTTCGGCTTCGAGCGTCACGACGAGGTCGGTGTGCCGTTCTCCCCGGAGCTCCACGAAGTGGTCAGTGTGGTGGCCCAACCCGACCTTCCCTCCGGGACCGTGGTCGAGGTCTTGCGCCCGGGCTACGGGGAGGACGGGCGGCAGCTGCGTCCCGCCGCGGTGGTCGTCAGCCGCCCCGAGGGGTGAGCACCGATGGCGCGTGACTACTACGAAGCGCTCGGGGTCCCGCGGGGCGCCGCCGCCGACGAAATCCAGCAGGCCTACCGCAAGCTGGCCCGCAAGTACCACCCCGATGTGAACAAGGACCCCACTGCGGAGGACAAGTTCAAGGAGGCCAACGAGGCCTACCAGGTGTTGTCCGACCCGGACACCCGGAAACGCTACGACCGATTCGGTGCCGACTTCCGGCGTGTGCCCGAGGACTACGACGAACGGGTCCGGGCAAGCGCCGGTGGGTACGGTGGCGGCGGGTACGGCGGTGGGGGCGGGGGCAGAAGGGTGCACTTCGGTCACGGTGTCGGTGGCGAAGGCGGCGTCGACTTCGAGGACCTCTTCGGGCAGATGTTCGGCGGCGGTGGCGGGTACGGGCCGATTCCCGGCGCCGATCAGGAAGCGGAACTGGAACTGACCCTGGAAGAGGCGTATCGGGGCGGCAAACGCACTCTCAGACTGGACGGACGGCAGTACGACGTCGACATTCCGGCCGGTGTCCTGGACGGCCAGCGAATCCGGCTGGCCGGGCAAGGCGGCCGGAGCAACGGTGACGCGCCGCCCGGGGATCTGTACCTCGTGGTGCGGATCAAGCCGCATTCCCGGTTCCGCGTCCAGGGCCGGGACATCTACGTCGACCTGCCAATATCGCCATGGGAGGCGGTCCTCGGGTCGACCGTCGTCGTTCCCACCCCGGGTGGCGAGGCGAAAGTCAAAGTGGCTCCAGGCTCGTCGACGGGAAGGAAGCTGCGCCTGCGCGGAGAGGGAATGCCCAATCCGCGGGGCGCCAACGGCAACCTCTACGCCGAAATCAAGGTGATGGTGCCGCCGAAACCAACAGCGCGCGAACGCGAGCTGTTCGAGCAGTTGGCCACCGAATCGAACTTCGATCCGAGGAAAGAGACATGAGCACCCCGACCCCGGTCACCCACTACGTATTGGTTCGCCGTACCGGACTGTCACCAGATGCCTTCGCCGAACGTACCGGGCTGCACCCCGACCTGGCACGCAAGCTTGTGGCTCTCGGCCTGCTCGACGCCCACCGCGACACCGGCGGCGAGATGTCGTTCGAACCATCCGAAGTGGCCCACGCCGCCCGCATCCAACGGCTGCGGACCGGTCTGGGCCTGAACTACTCGGCAATCGGGCTCGTGCTCGATCTGCTGGATCGAATCGAGAAACTCGAAGCAGCTTCCCGCAGAAGGAGGACACCCCCATGGACACCGGCAGCCTGACTGAAAAGTCACGAGAAGCCCTGCAGGAAGCCCAGAACGTAGCGACCAGAATGGGTCACACCGAGGTCGACGGAGAGCACCTGCTGCTCGCGTTGGTCGACCAGCAGGAAGGGTTGGTCCCCCGACTGCTCGAGCAGGCCGGCGCGAACGTCGATGCCCTGCGATCCGACCTGGAACGTGAACTGTCGCGTAGGCCGAAGGTCAGCGGCCCCGGCGCGACGCCCGGTCAGGTGATGATCACCCAGCGCCTGGCCAAGCTGCTCGACGCCGCGGAACGGGAGGCGAAGCGACTCAAGGATTCCTACGTGTCGGTGGAGCATCTCGTGATGGCCCTCTCCGAGGAGGGGTCGGCCAGTGCGGCGGGGCGGGTCCTCGCCAGTCATGGGGTCACACGAGACGCCTTCCTCATGGCGCTGACGAAAGTGCGCGGCAATCAGCGCGTCACCTCGGCCACCCCGGAAGGGGCGTACGAGGCGCTGGAGAAGTACGGGCGCGACCTCGTCTCCGAGGGGCGGGCAGGCAAACTCGATCCGGTCATCGGCCGAGATGCCGAGATCCGCAGGGTAACGCAGATCCTGAGCCGGAAGACGAAGAACAATCCGGTGCTGATCGGCGACCCCGGCGTCGGGAAGACCGCGATCGTCGAGGGCCTCGCCCAGCGGATCGTCCGCGGTGACGTGCCCGAGGGCCTGCGCGACAAGACGATCTTTTCGCTCGACATGGGTTCCCTGGTGGCCGGTGCGAAGTACCGCGGCGAGTTCGAGGAGCGACTGCAGGCGGTGTTGTCCGAGGTGAAGGCGGCCGAGGGGCGGATCCTGTTGTTCGTCGACGAGTTACATACAGTGGTCGGTGCGGGATCAGTCGGCGGCGAGGGGTCTCTCGACGCCGGCAACATGCTCAAGCCGATGCTCGCTCGCGGCGAACTGCACATGATCGGTGCCACCACTCTCGACGAGTATCGCAAGCACATCGAATCCGACGCGGCACTGGAGCGTCGCTTCCAGACCGTTCTCGTCGACGAGCCCAGCGCCGAGGATGCGATCTCGATTCTGCGCGGACTTCGAGAACGCCTCGAGGTGTTTCACGGCGTGAAGATTCAAGACGGCGCACTGGTGGCCGCCGTGACCCTCTCGCACCGGTACATCACCGACCGCTTCCTTCCGGACAAGGCGATCGATCTGGTGGACGAGGCGTGCGCCCGGCTACGCACCGAAATCGATTCGATGCCCGCCGAACTCGACGAGCTCACCCGGAAGGTGACCCGGCTGGAGATCGAAGAGGCCGCGCTGTCCAAGGAAACGGACGCGGCCAGCAAGGCGCGCCTCGAAGAGCTGCGTAAGGAGCTGGCCGACCTGCGGGCAGAGGCCGACGCCCGGCACGCTCAGTGGGAGGCGGAGCGGCAGGCGATCAGGCGGGTGCAGGAGCTGCGGGGAGAGCTGGAACGATTGCGCCACGAGGCCGAGGAGGCGGAGCGCAACTACGACCTCAATCGGGCCGCAGAGTTGCGATACGGCGAGATCACCGCGCTGGAACGCAGGCTCGAGGCGGCGGAGGAGCAACTGGCCACCAGGCAGGGCCGGAATCCGTTGCTGCGTGAAGTGGTCACCGAAGACGAGATCGCAGAGATCGTGGCCGCATGGACGGGTATCCCGGTCGCCCGGCTGCAGGAAGGCGAGCGGGAGAAGCTGTTGAAGCTCGACGAGATTCTGCACGAGAGGGTCGTCGGTCAGGACGAGGCGGTGCAACTGGTCGCAGACGCGGTGATCCGGGCGAGGTCCGGTATCCGTGATCCGCGCCGGCCGATCGGTTCGTTCATCTTCCTGGGCCCGACGGGCGTGGGAAAGACCGAGCTCGCAAAGACGCTGGCCAGTGCCCTCTTCGACAGCGAAGACAACATGGTGCGCCTGGACATGAGCGAGTACCAGGAGCGGCACACGGTGAGCAGGCTCATCGGTGCGCCCCCCGGGTACGTCGGGTACGACGAGGGTGGCCAGCTCACCGAGGCGGTGCGCCGCAAGCCGTATTCCGTGGTGCTCTTCGACGAGATCGAGAAGGCCCACGCCGACGTCTTCAATACCCTGCTGCAGGTGCTCGATGACGGCCGGATCACCGATTCTCAAGGCCGGCAAGTCGATTTCCGGAACACGGTGATCATCATGACCTCCAACATCGGATCCCAGCATCTCCTCGAGGGAGTCACAGCCGACGGCGAGATCAAGCCGGACGCCCGGGAGCGGGTGCTGGCGGAACTGCGCGGGCACTTCCGTCCCGAGTTCCTCAACCGGGTCGACGACATCGTGTTGTTCACTCCGCTCACGCTGCCCCAGATCGAGCACATCGTCGAGCTGCAGCTCACCGATCTTCGGAACAGGTTGTCGGAGCGCCAGATACACCTGGATATCACGCCGGAAGCACGCCGGCTCATCGCCGAACACGGTTTCGACCCGGTCTACGGTGCGCGGCCGCTGCGACGGTACATCGCCCACGAGGTAGAGACCAAGATCGGTCGTGCGCTGTTGCGGGGCGAAATCGAACCGGGTGGCACCATCAGTGTCACGGTGGACGGCGGCGAGCTCGCCGTCGCGTATGCGGAACCCGCCGTCGCGGCGGCCTGAGGAGAGGTGTCGTCATGGGATCCGACAAGGTGAAGTGTCCGCACTGCGGCAAGGTCAACAAGGTGCCGGCGGCCGGGGACGGAAAACCCCGCTGCGGGAACTGTCACGAGCCGCTGCCGTGGATCGCCGCGGCAGGGGACGACGACTTCGCGGAGGTCGCCGACAAGTCCTCGGTGCCTGTGCTGGTCGATCTCTGGGCGACCTGGTGCGGCCCGTGCCGCATGGTCAGCCCGGCGCTCGAGCAGCTCGCCAGAGAACGCGCAGGTCAGATCAAGCTGGTCAAGGTCGACGTGGATGCTGCTCCCCAGACGGCCGAACGGTTCACCGTCCGCGCCGTACCAACTCTGCTGGTGATGGACCGGGGTGAGGTCCTCGCTCGTCAGGCGGGCGCAGCTCCGGTACCCCAGCTGCGCACGTGGCTCGATCAGGCACTCTCGGAAAATGCAGGCAAGGAAGCGAAGTCATGACTTATCCTCAATCCGTGGATCGGTGATCTCGGTGATTTTCGGGTCGATTCTGTGGTGATGCCGACGGGCGACGCCGTTGGTGGCGTGGTTGATCTGCTAACCGGTGGTCAGCTCGTCCACGTTGGGTGTTCCTGGGTCAGGGCCGGGGTGGCCGGGTTGCCGGGTCAGGCAGCTTGCGGCGGTTCGTAGTCGATGACGTTGTCCCAGAGGGTTGTCCAGTCCGCTTGTCGGGGCCAGTGCGCGGGTAGGTGGAGCACGGGTTTGCGCGCCGGCCGGGCGAATCGGGCAGGGACGTTGACCAAGTGCCGGCGCAGGGTGGCCCCGCGGGCGGCGGCGTGGCGGCCGCCGGCGAGGGTGCCGGCGGCGCGCAGCAGGTTGTAAGCGATCGCCGCGCAGAGCACCCAGGCGCTGTTCGCGCCGAAACGCCCCGACGGGATGTGAGCGAGTGGTCCGTCGATCAGGTCCGCGAACACCGTTTCCACGATCGCGTGTTTGCGGTGCGTGATGTCGGCGTCGACGGTCGGCAGGTCGGAATTGGTGAAGAACGGGTGATAGCGCCATATCGGGAACAACGCATCCGGGTGGTTCGCGTCCTTGACCCGGCGCACGACCAGGCGGGCGGTGACCTTGTGGCGTCCGGAGAACGCGGTGTATGAGGTTTCGGCGACCTCGGCGTCGGAGATCAGCTCCCCGGTGTCGGGGTCGGTGACCGCACCGGGGTAGTGCACCGGCGTCCACTCCTGCTCGTCGATGCTCTCCATGGCCCGGGTGATCCGCGGATTCCGGGTCATCACCACGGAGAACTCGATACCCGCGGCGACCGCGGCCCCGATGACGGCCTTGTTGCCGAACGCCGAATCACCGCGGACCATGATCTTGCCTGTCGCACCGCAGGCGCGGGCGGTGCTGATCGCCGAGCGCAGCTGGGAGGCGGCGCCGCGGCCGGATCCCGTCTTGCCGGCCCGCAGCCGCATCTCCGCGACCAGCGGGGCGCTGTTCGCGGTGGACAGGGTCGTGACCAGCGGCGACAGGCCCTTGCGGAGCAGGGCGCGGCCCGCGATTTTCGCGTGCCCGTAGGACGCTCCCTGTTTCTGGTGCCCGTACACCGGGCGCAGCAACGAGTCGATGTCGAGGAACGCCCGGTCCTCGATGCCGGGCAGCAGCGGGGTGCGGGCGGCGAGGCCGATCAGATGCCGACGCAACACCGCCCCGAGCTGCAGGCTGTGCCCGTAGGTGAACTCGCGCAGGAAGATCCCCAATGTCGATGGGGCATACACCTGGTCGAAGAGAATCGGGGTGCCGCCGGCGCGGATCGTGTCCACATCGTCGATGCTGTCGGCTCCGGTGAGCATCCCGCCGATGATCGAGGTCAGTTTCCCCACCGGGTTCGCCGCACCCGAGGCCACCCGCGTGGAGGCGAGGTCGACATGGGTGTCGATCAGGTCCGACAGGCCGGCCTGTTCGCCCAGTTCGAGGACCGGGACCAGCCCGGCCGCGGACACGGACACGAGATTGTATTCGTCGAACACCGCGGACCCAGTCGTGAACGTGTGCGATGATTGCACTGAAAGTGCCTTTCCGTATGTGGACGATCGTGATGTGAGAATCTTGATTGTCCCACTACGGGAGGCGCTTTCGTCATTCACACGCCCTTACGGCTGGCGCAGTCTCCACGGATCCAGGCTTATGTCCATGCGGACCCACACGTGGCCGCGATCCGGGCCGTGGTGCCCCGGACCCCGCAGGGTTGCGAGGAATGTCTTCGCCTCGGCACCCCGTGGGTGCATCTGAGGCTGTGCCTGACGTGCGGACACGTCGGTTGCTGCGACTCTTCGCCGGGCAAGCACGCGAGCGCGCACGCTCACGCCATCGGCCATCCGATCGTCCAGTCGATGGAGCCAGGTGAAGATTGGCGGTGGTGTTATGTCGACCAGAACTTCGTCTGAGGACGCCGCACCCGTCGGCGTCAATCAGCCGGTCGACGAGACTCCGGACGAGGAAGGTGCTTTCCCGCGGCTGACGGACGACCAGGTCGCGACGCTCGAGGTCGGTGGCACGCGTCGATCGGTTCGCGCCGGCGAGGTGCTGATCCGAGAGGGCGCGCCCAGCAACGACTTCTTCGTCATCCTTTCCGGCAAGGTCGCGGTCCTCGACGAGGGCGACGGGGACGGCGAACGCCGGATACTGCGCGTGCACGGTCCCGGCCGCTTCCTGGGCGAGCTCGGACTGCTGGAAGGCCAGGTGGCGTTCTTCACCGCCGAAGCGATCGAGGATGGCGAGATGCTCGTCCTCCCCGCCGAGCGGGTGCGCGGGCTGGTTGCCCACGATCCCGTGCTCAGCGATCTGATCCTGCGCGCCTACCTGGTGCGCCGGCACCTGCTGATCGGGCTCGGCTCGGGGTTCCGGATCATCGGCTCCTGCTATTCCCCGGATACGCTGCGGCTTCGCGAGTTCGCCATCCGAAACCGGTTGCCCCACCGGTGGATCGATCTGGAGCGGGACGAACGGGCGGAGCAGCTGCTGCGCAGCCTGGACGTCGCCCCGAGGACACTCCCGTCGTGATCTGGCACGGCGACAAGGTGCTGCGCAATCCGACGAATGCGGAACTCGCCCGCATCGTCGGGCTTCCGGTCCCGGACTCGGTCGCGGACGCAGCCCAGGACGTGTGCAACCTCGTGGTCGTCGGTGCCGGACCGGCCGGTCTGGCCGCGTCCGTGTACGGTGCCTCGGACGGGTTGAACACGGTGACACTGGAGTCGATCGCCGCGGGCGGCCAAGCCAGTACCTCCTCCCGGATCGAGAACTACCTGGGCTTCCCGGCAGGGATCTCCGGCTCCGAATTGGCCGAGCGGGCCGTGATCCAGGCCGGAAAGTTCGGCGCCCGCATCCTGGTGTCGGCGGAGGTGACCGGTTTGGGATCCGAGGCCGGGAACCATGTGCTCCGGCTGGCGGACGGCGGCGCGGTCCGCGGCCGGGCCGTCGTGCTCGCCACCGGGGCGCGATACCGCAAGTTGGCAGTCCCGGGAATCGAGGCACTGGAGGGAACGAGCGTGTACTACGCCGCGACCTACCAGGAAGCGCGGATGTGCGGCACCGATCCGGTGGCCATCGTCGGCGGCGGAAACTCCGCCGGCCAGGCCACCGTCTTCCTCGCCGGCCATGTCTCCCACGTCCACCTGCTCATCCGCGGCGATGACCTCGGAAAGAGCATGTCCCGATACCTGGTCGACCAGATCGAGCACCACCCGCGCGTTACCGTGCACCGGAACACCGAGATTCGTATGGTCCACGGCGAGAAATACCTCGACGAAATCGTGGTCGAGGACAATCGCACGGGCGACCAGGACACGATCCGGGTGCACGCCCTGTTCATCTTCATCGGGGCGACGCCGCACACCGGGTGGCTGGCCGACGCGATCGCACTCGACGACCACGGCTTCGTCCTCACGGGCATGGACGCGGTCCACGCCCGAGGAGACGGCAACCGGCCGATCAGCGCCGGGCTGTCCAGGACGCTCGAAACCAGCCGGCCCGGCCTATTCGCGGCGGGCGACGTCCGCCGCGGCTCGGTGAAACGAGTCGCATCCGCGGTCGGTGAAGGAGCGATGGCGGTACGCCAAATCCATGAATACTTCGAAAGGAGCTGACGACATGCCAGTGATGGGCACCGTGAAATTCCAGCGGTTCTTCCGGGCAGCGGCTGGACTGCAGGTCGACCGAAACGACCTCAAGCGCTATACGGATTTCATCGACGACAAGATCTACGACGTGATCCTCATCGGCAAAGCCTCGGCCAAGGCAAACCTGCGGGACGTGATCGAACCGTGGGACCTGCCGATCACCAAGGGGCTGCAGGAGAGCATCCACCGGTTCGAGAAACTGGACGAGGAGATCGAACTACAGCCTCTGCTCGATCAACTGACGGCCCGGCCGCCCTTGGACGTGGCCCTCTCCGAGGAGACCGAGCAGCGACTGCCGCTGATCGCCGGAGGCTTGAGCGTGGCGCTGGCGCACACCTTCGTCACGATCGCTCCCGGTGTCAAGAACCCGGGTACCGCCGAATGGACCACGGTGTTCGATATCCTCCATCTCTTGATCTGATGCGTGGCGCGGCCGGCCGTGCCCGCTCGGGCAGCGGGACCACGTGAACCAGGTGGAGGGAACGCTGCGGTGGACGGCGACCGCCGCCACCGCGCAACCTGCGTCGCGGCGGACGAGCCGTCGATGCCGACGACGATGTGGCGCCTGTCGACCACGGTGACATCACCTTTCCCGAAGATGCAGCCTCGTCATCACCGCGCGGATGAGTGAATCGTGTTCGCATTCAGGGTGTCAGTGCTAACGACCCACCAATGGTGACTTTGGACCTGAATCGCACCCTGCCTGGCGGAAAAGTAGTTCGCGAAGATGCGCTTCCGGGCTTACGCCGACAGCGCCATGCGCTCCATCAGCGAACAACCCCGGTCCACTTTCGCGCCGCCTCCGCCGACGTTGTCACATCGACGGTGAGCCGCTTCGTCGACGTCGGAGCCAACTGCCGGAGGTGAACCTGCACCGGCGCATCCACTTCGCCGCCGCGAGCTCGGGGCGCGTGTACCGCGAAACCGTGGTCGATGTCGGCGCGACCGCCGACCCCGTGACCTTGGTTGTCGGGTTCCGGCTTCGGACTGTGCGCGATAATGTGCTCGCGCACAACCTTTTCCGCTGCGAGAGCATTCTCAACACCCCACTGTTCGCGGGCTTCCCCGAGTTTCGAAGCTGTGGCTGGCCCACGACGAGAGCAACCGCTACCGCAAAGAAGTGTACGAGTGGGACACGGGCGGGCGCGCCGAATCGTACGTCCGCCACGGTGGTGGCCACTGGCAGGCGTCAGGCCCTTCCAGTCGATCCCGGCCTCACATCATCCCGGGAAGACGCCGAGACAAAGCCCTCGCACACCCGCAGCAGAGACCTGGGGCGGAATCGCACGAGAACGAGTGGTGGCGGCCGGTGACCGGTTCGCGGTGACCCGGTCTACACGAGAGATGACTTTCGGGCCCTCCCACCTGCGGTCACGGTTACCGCACCGTTGTCCGCAGCCGATCTGCACACACGGAAATCCCCATCGGCACTGGAACGAGGACATCATGCGGGACAAGCACACACTGCCGTCGTCGAACACCACCGGCGGATCCGCAGGCCGCGGGGAAATCGGCCTCTCCCACGGTGACCATCGGCCCTAACTGCTCGATCGCGGACGGCGAAGACTGAGAGACATGTACCAGACTCCCGCCCCGAATTTGTGGGGAACCGAAGTGGAAGCGATCGTGGACAGCACCATCCCCGACGTGAACGTCGTTCGCATCGCCGTGGACCTCGCGTGCCGGGCACCCTCGGTCCACAACAGTCAGCCGTGGCACTGGCGGTACGCCGGCGGCCGGCTCGATCTTCACACGGAACGTGGCCGGCTGCTGGCCTCGACGGACCCGACCGGACGGCAGCTGGTGATCAGTTGCGGGGCGGCCCTGCACCACCTGCAGACAGCGCTCACCGCTCTGCGATGGTCGACCGACATCCAACGTTTTCCCGAGGGTCCGCACTCGGGCCATCTGGCGACAATCCGGTTCCACCGCGACGCTCGTCCTCAATCGCACGACTTCGATCTGCTCGCCGCGATCAGGCACCGCTTCTCCGACCGCCGACCGTTCGGCCCAGTCAGCCCCAAACGCTCGCTTCCCCGTTCACTGCCCGAGCTCGTGCGCCGGCAGGGAGTTGCGCTGACGGTGCTGCCCGAGGACGCGCGCCCGGTGCTCGCCGCCGCCACCGCATACACCGCCGCCACGCGGAAGTACGATTCCGCATACCAAGCCGAGTTGCATTGGTGGGTGGGGCATTCCATACCCGCCGGCGATATCCCTGCCGAAGCGCTGGCAACTGCAGACAATAGTGCCCGAGTGGACATCGGACGGAGGTTTCCCGCCGGCCGCGACGATGGTTCGTCGGCGGAGGTGGATCAGTCGACCGTCCTCGTGCTGAGCACGGACAGTGACGGCCGGCCGGATTGGCTCCGCGCCGGCGAGGCGCTGTCCTTGGTGCTTCTGGAGGCCACGGTCGGCGGACTCGCGACGTGCCCCCTCACGCATATGACCGAGTGCCGGCCGAGTAGAGAGATGATCCGCGAACTTCTTCCGGACGGTGGATACCCGCAGGCACTGATTCGCGTGGGTGTCACGGAGAAGAGGCGCCCGCCGCGACAGACTCCGCGGCGGCCGACGGACGCGGTGTTCTCGGTGGGCACCCGACGCGGCGGCTACCGATGACGGCGCCCGCACCTCGCCGTGTGCTCATGACCGGCCCGGCCCCTGCCGCAATCTGTGACGTGATGGCGCCGACCTGCGGACTGGAGGTTGCCCGATGATCAACGTTTTTCTCGTCGACGATCATGAGGTGGTCCGCCGTGGGATAGCGGATCTTCTCACCGTGGACCCCGAACTGGCCGTGATCGGGGAGGCTGCGTCGTATTCGCAGGCGCTGGCTCGGATCCCGGCACTCAAACCCGACGTTGCCGTGCTCGATGTCCGGCTGCCCGACGGCAACGGCATCGAACTGTGTCGTGAACTGCTCTCCCGGATGCCGGGCTTGCATTGTCTGATGCTGACGTCCTACACCGACGACCAGGCGATGCTCGACGCCATCCTCGCCGGGGCCAGCGGATATGTCGTCAAGGACATCCGCGGGATGGAGCTGACCGAGGCAGTCCACGAGGTGGGTGCGGGCAAGTCGCTGCTCGACAGTCGTGCCGCCGCCGCGTTGATGGCGAAGCTCCGCTCGGGCGCAGACGCGGAGGACGGCCCTTTTCGCGAGGCTCACCGACCAGCAACGGACACTGCTCGCGCTCCTCGGTGAAGGGCTGACCAACCGGCAGATCGCCGAACGCATGTTTCTCGCGGAGAAGACCGTCAAGAACTAGGTGTCACGGCTGCTGACGAAGTTGGGCGTGGAACGACGGACGCAGGCGGCCGTCCTTGCGACCACGATGCCCCCGAACCAACCCCGGAACTGATCGGTTCCGCCTGACTCCCCGGGCCGGAGCGGACCTGTTCGGCCTCTCGAAGTGGCTGCGACGTCCGAGTACGAGGCGATCACCCGCAGCGCACTGCGGATCCGACATCGAACGTCCCCGGCGGCTCCCCCGCGCGTGGTCCCCGGCGGCTCATGCGTCACCCGGGCGGCAGCGTAGTCTGTCACGTCGGTGAGGGTGACGAGCCTTCCGTAGTCGGCCTCCGGTATGTCGATCCCGAAGGTCGAATGCAGCCTGACGAGGAAGTTCAGCCAATCCAGCGAATCGAGATCCACCTGATCCCGATGCGGCTGGTCCGCGAGCACGTCGTCGCCCTCGACTTCGGGGTGCGATGTTCTGCAGTGCGGCGAGCACCACGGCACCGATGTCCTGAGTGTCCACGATCGAATCCTCACAATCGTTCCGGATGTTGCAGCAGTTTCGCGGATCTCGGACAGGAACTGGACTCTACTGACACATCACCACGGTGCCCGTGGAAACCCGGTGGTCCGCCGCCAGGCTCGTCGTGCCCACCGGCACGACCCCGAGCTTCCCGTCGACAAGCCACTGCCGGTCGGCGGGTCTGCCGAAGCCCGCCAACGCCACCTGCGGCGGCTACATCACCCCCAACACGGAGCCCACACCGCGTTCGCCGAGGTTCGACACGGTCAGGGTCGGATCGGACATCTCGGAGCCGCGCATCGATCCGGCGCGGACGCGCGCCACCAGGTCGGTGAGCTCGGTCATCAGCTGACCGAGTGGCTTCTCGTGCGGTGTCGCGGATCGTCAGGGCGACGAGGCCGCCCTGCCGCAGTGAGATCGCAACACCGACCTGGACGGGTGTCTGCAGCCGGAACTCGCCATCGTGCCAGAACCCGTTCATCTCCGGGAAGTGCTGCGCCGCCAGTGCGACCGCCTTGAGTTGCAGGGCGGCCATCAGAATCCGCTCGGTGACCGGGCGACCGGCGTTCTCCCGTTCCATCCAGGCGGCCGCGGCTTGCAAGGGCACCCGGTGCGCCAGGTAGTAGTGCGAGATCTCGCGCCCGGACCGACTCATCGATGCTGCGATCGCCCGACGCATGTCGCGGTCCTGTTCACCGTCACGCCAGGCACTGCGGCTGCCGACCCGGCCTTCAGCAGCACGAGCAGCCGGAGAATCGTGCCCTTTCGCCAGATTTCCACGTCCACAGCCGCTTTCACCGTGTCGACGGTCGCGATGGCCTGCCCGCGATCGACTTCGTCTCCAGGCTTGACCAGCCAGTCGATGAGTGTTCCTTCGTCCAGGTCGGAACCGAGAGAGGGCAATGCGAAAACAAACATGAGGCATCCCTAACCTCACCGATCGCCGATCCCAAGCGGTGGAAACAATCGTCTCCACCTGGGGAATCGCAGCCTGTTCCAGGTGTTTGGCGTACGGCATGGGAACCTCCGCACTGCATACACGTCGCGGTGGTGCGTCGAGGTCGTAGAACGCCGTCTCGACGATTCGGCCATCGAGCGGATGCGAGACTGCCGCGGCGCCAACCTTCGTCGACCACGACTGCGCGACCCGGCTCTCGTGGGCGGCGGAGCGCTCTGGCCGCGCATGATCAACAACCGGGCACCGAGTGAGCAGATCCTCCCCGAGGCTGGGCGCCGGCTTTCCGCCATGCATCGGGGACCTGGGACCGAGGTCCTCGGGGCAAGGACTGTCGGCCCTACTGTTACGGCGCGGTGGAGGAGTCCAATCGAAGTGTCACCTTCCACCTCTCTATTGGATTGGAGTAGTCATGAGCATTCTGTCCCCCCGACGCCCACATCGGTCCACGATGTTGACTCTGGCCGCGCTACCAGATTGGTCGGATGTGGTGGCCGGGTTCGAGTCACTGCCGATCTGGCGGCCGTTCGAAAATCACCTCATCCGGGTCGAAGAACACGTCGACGACGATCGTTACACCCTCCGGGCCGAACTGCCCGGGGTGGACCCCGCCAAGGACATCGACATCAGCGTCCGTGACGGACAACTCACCATCACGGCCGAGCGCACCGAGAAACAGGAAGAAGGCACCCGGTCGGAATTCCGCTACGGCAGCTTCTACCGGTCGATGCCGCTGCCCCCCGGCGCGCAAGAGGACGACATCAACGCCACCTATACCGACGGAATCTTGACCGTCACCGTGCCGGTCACCGAATCGCAGACGGCGGAGAAGCACGTGGAAGTCACGCAAGGTCCCGCGAAGGAGGTGCCCATTGACCGTGGTGGTAAAAAGTCCTGACCGCCGACGATTCGCGTCTCGCCGAAACGGAGCGAGACAGCAGCCCGAGCGCGGCGCCGAGCACCTTCGTTCTTCCACTCGATCACGATCCCGCTTCAGTGGAACGGCGCCCGCGCTCGGCCTCGCCGGAACGGCAGTCGGTCTGCTGTTTGGAGTGGTGCGGTGCAGCATCCCGGGGTCGATCAAGCCGGGACCACGCCCGAAGGGGGTCGGACAAACCATGGCCACGCGGGGTGCTGCGTCCGAGGTGCTCAGGCCGCCGCCTGCTGCCGGCCAGGGCACGATTTTGCCCTTCCCGTAGCCCGTAGCCCGTAGCCCGTAGTTGGTGAGGGTGAGCAGCTTTCTCGCCGCGGCGAGCTTGGCGACGTTCTTATCGTCGACGATCTTCGCCGTGCCCGGGTGCAGCTGAATCGCTTCGATGGCCGCCCACCGCACCTTTCGAGCCCTGTTTGGTCACTCGTGCACCCTTCTCGTTACGGACCGCGAGACGCGTGTCCGTGGTGATGTGCCCGCGACGGACGGTGGTATCGGACTCGTGATGGCGTGGAGTCAGACCCGCCCACGAACACAGCCGGTACGGGCGGAGTACCGGTGAACGTCGCCGATCTCGGCGCGGCGGCACAGTCATACCGCTCGCGCGCATGTCGTCCAGTAGGGCGCCGCCGGATCACCGGCGTGCGGCAACTCGTGTGATGTGCGCGGACGAAGCCCCGTCCGATGGTCATCGAAAGCAGGGAGAGGGCGGATTCGAGGGGATGACCCTCGGTTCGACGAGCCTGGCACTGCTCCATCCCGCGCCGTACCCCTCGCTCATGGTGCGCGCGAAGGGTCGGGTAGAGGTCGGAAGTCCTCTGGCAGGCAACGAGGGTCACTGACCTTGTGCCCTACGCCGGTTGCGATCCTCGCGGAAGGCTCGGGAACCGAGCGATCGGAGGAGGTATCTCCGAACCAGCGCAGCTGGGGCTCGAGTCATGGGTGGCCCTGACCGGACGAAGAAAGGAGCCTCGATGGAACGCCTGATCAATATCGACAACGGTGGGCCGCACGCTATGACACACGCCCACGAACTCTCGAACAGGAGTCGATCGAACGGCCGGGACATCGCCCGCCCGGAATTGCCCACGCCGACTGTCATGGTCGTCGACCCGCGCTTCGGTGAACTGGCCGGCCGGTTCTTCCGGCTCTTCGGCCAGACCTCGGACGGTGGCGGTGCGCTGGCGGTCTACCTGGACGGTGAACCCGTCGTCGACATCTGGTCGGGATGGGCCACCCGGGACACGCGCTGGCAGTCCGACACGGTGTCGGTGTCGTTCTCGACCGGCAAGGGCGTGGCGAGCACGGTACTCCACCGTCTCGTCGACCGGGGTCTGCTCGACTACGATGCACCCGTCGCGGAGTACTGGCCCGAGTTCGCGAGCGCGGGCAAGGACACCGTCACGGTGCGCGAGCTGCTCAGCCACCGGGCCGGGCTCCATCGCGTGCGCGGCCTGGTTCCGGGCCGGCTGGCGCTCCTGAATCATGACGGCGTGGCGGATGCCCTGGCGTCCGCGACGCCCGACCGTCGCCGGTCCGTCATGCCCGGCTATCACGCCGTGACCTTCGGTGCGCTCGTCGCCGAGCTCACGACGCGGGTCACCGGGATGTCGTTCACCGACCTGGTACGCACCGAGATCGCCGAACCCCTCGGCATCCGCGAGTTCTGGTTCCAGGTGCCCGACGAGGAGCGCCGCCGCATCGCGAAACTGTTCCCCCGGATCACTCCCTTCGGAATACCCTGGGAGGCAGCCTCCTTCGCCTTGTCGCGCACTCCCGTGCTGAAGAACATCGCCGCCGCCGGCATGCCGGAAGGATTCGACGAACTGGTCCGGAACCCCGCCATCCACGACTACGTGATGCCCGGCTGGAACGGTGTGTTCAGCGCCCGCGCCCTCGCCCGGATGTATGCGGCGATCGCCAACAAGGGCTTGGTGGACGGCATCCGGTTCCTGAGCGAGGAAACCCTCGACCAGATCGGTGAGGTGCAGACCACGGCCCGCGACTACGTGCTGGGTGTCCGAATGAACTGGCGACTCGGTTACCACTCCGCGTTCGTCGCCAGCCGGACGCAGTCACCGCACGCCTTCGGTCACTACGGTCTCGGCGGCTCCGGTGCCTTCGCCGATCCGCAGACGGGCCTGTCGGTGGCGTTCGTGACCAACCGGATGGGCAACAACCTCACCCCGTTCGCCGACCTGCGGCTGGCCAAATTGGGTGCGCAGGCCGAATCGATCGCGCGACGGTTGTAGTCCGGACGGACGTGACCAATGGCCCGGGCCAGGGGTTCGCGCTACGCGGTGCTCGCCGAGCCCGGCATCGGGTCGCACGACGGGGACTCGGCCCGTGGTGATGTCAGCAAGAGCGGGGGAGATGCGGGTGTCGGGTCTGGGAATTTTTTCGCCATGACTCTTGTCATGTTCTATGTCGAACGCTATAACAAATCTACAGCGCATGCTGTAGATACTGTGAACAAACAGAGAGGTTTCTGGAGGTGGAAACAATGTTGATGCGCACGGATCCGTTCCGCGACCTCGACCGGTTGACTCAGCAGATCCTCGGTACCACGGCACGACCGGCGGTGATGCCGATGGATGCCTGGCGTGAGGATGATCGGTTCATCGTCGAGTTCGATCTGCCCGGGGTGGACGTCGATTCCCTGAACCTCGACGTCGAACGCAACGTGTTGACGGTGCATGCCGAGCGACCCGCCCGTGACGAGAATCAGGAGATGCTCGCGTCCGAGCGGCCGCGGGGTGTGTTCCGCCGGCAGTTGTTCCTGGGTGAGAATCTCGACATCGACAAGGTCGAAGCCACGTACGACGCCGGGGTACTGCGGTTGATCATCCCCGTCGCGGAGAAGGCCAAGCCGCGCAGGATCGAGATCAGCGGCAGCGGAGAGAAGAAGGCGATCCACGCCTGACCCCGACCCGCACGGGAGGGAGTGAGTGGGGGTGAGCACGATGACATTGGCGAACATCGGTCCCACGGTTTCGGAGCCGGATGGGTGCGAGGTGTGGCTCTGGCACGAGTTCGGCCTGTTCGTGGCCGATTCGGAGGGCATCCTCGCCGACACGCTCACGCCGCAGGCCGTTGCCCTGCTCACGGTGGTGAACACCGATCGGCTCGGCTCGCCACCACCGCTCCCGGCGTCCGCGCGGGGGTGGACTCCGCTCCCGGCCCCGCCGCCGGCGGCCCGCGCCATGCAGCGTTCCCCTCCGGAACAAGGAGGGGAGCGGGGTCGCGCCTGGAGGGTGGGAACCGCTGATACCGGGTGGTGTCGGCGGCTTCGCACGTTCTTCCTGGTCAATGGCGGCCGGGGAGACCCACCTCGTCGGCTGATTTGTCGTTGCGCAGTCCTTTCCCGTTTGGATGCCGGAGCTTCTTCCGATGTCTGCGCGATACTTGACGTCGCCGACGAGGCGCGGTGCGAACCAGTGCGGCCACATGCGATCTGCGATGGATCGCGGTGGGACAGTCGGTTGCGCCGGTGGAGTGTTTCGAGATCTACGAGTTGGGTGCCGACACGCTGCGATGTCTGCAGCGATGGCACCGGCCGGTTGCGGCGGACCTGTCACCAGGTTCGCTGACGTCGATCGGCCACGGGGTCACCGCGGGTATGCTGTGGTCTTTCGGCCGCCCGCATCATACAGATTGGGAGTGCCGCATGGAGGCCTGGAGAATCCGCGATTTCGCGCCGGAGGATCTCGAAGCAGTCGTCCGCATGGACGCGAGTTCCTCAACCACCGACCAGCCTCCGGTGTTCGCGATGTCGGACGTGGTGGGCAGCCTGCTGAACCGTCACCCGGCCGTCGTCGCGGTCGCGGGCGGGCGCATGGTCGGGTCGGCGGTCAGTCGCGTCGACGACGACCGCGCATGGATCATGCGGATCTCCCTCGACCCCGAGTGGCGGGGACGAGGCCTCGGCAGCGCGCTGCTGTCCGAGCTCGAGTTCCGCCTGCTAGCGAAGGGGGTGCGGCGCATCACGGCGCTTCTGCCCGACGGTGAGACCGGGGCGAGGGCGCTGACCAACTCGGGTTTCGAACCCCGAACTGGGATCACGCACTACGAGAAGGTCGAGACGGTCTCGCCGCGCACTGCCGGGGTGCTCACCGAACTCGGTGGCGGCGTTCCGCCTGCGGGTTTGTGGAAACAGGTGGCGGGCATGACCCGGGAGAAGTCGCTCATCGAACGGCGGATCGTGCTGCCGCTGTCAAAACCCGCCCTGGCGGCCGAGCACGGGGTGATACCACCGCGGGCTGTCGTGTTGTTCGGTCCACCCGGGACGGGGAAGACCACGTTTGCGCGCGCCACCGCGAGCCGGCTCGGGTGGCCGTTCGTGGAGTTGTTTCCCTCACGCCTCGCGTCGAGCGAGAGAGGACTTGCCGCAGGAATCGGGGAGGCGTTCGCGTCGTTGTCCGAACTCGACCGTGTCGTGGTCTTCATCGACGAGGTCGAAGAGGTGGCGGCCCGTCGCCGACCGGGCTCGACCACGGTGGGCGTGGTCAACGAACTGTTGAAATCCATCGTCCGGTTCCGCGAGCGTGCGGGTCGCCTGTTGGTGTGTGCGACCAATTCCGTGCGCGAGCTGGACGAGGCGTTCCTGCGCCACGGGCGGTTCGACTACGTTCTCCCGATCGGTGCACCCGATTCCGAGGCCCGGTATGCCCTGTGGGAGCGCTATTTGGGTAACGAGCAGGTCGATGTTGCCGCGCTCGTCGCGGCGACAGAGGGCTATACCCCCGCGGATGTCGCCCACGCGGCGCGCATGGTCGCGCAGGCGACGTTCGAATGCAGCGTCGATTCGGGCGTGCGCTGCCATGCCAGCACCCAGGACTATCTCGATGTGATCGCGACGGTTCGACCCACGCTGACCCCGGAGATGCTGCAGGCGTTCGATGAAGACATCGAGCACTACGCCCGCACCTGAGTGCCTTCGCGCTTCGGCGCGAGCGAGGTCGGTCGGTGGCCGACCCGGTGTTTGGGAAGAACAGAAGCTCGGTGCTCGCGTCGAGATCTTCGATTTGGACGTTCGCCCACGGGTCACCTTTCTTGTTGACCCGCCGGTCGATCGCAGCGACTATCCGCCCAGAACGATTTGCTGACCGTGTCGGATCCGGCCCTCCAGGATTGTGGGAATCGGTGTATCTGCCAGCGAAGCCAACGCATCGTTGACCCGTTCAGCGGATGTCCGGAAACGTTGAGGCCGAGCATTTTCGCTCGAAGGTGAGCAGTTTCGCCTTGTCACACTCCCGATCGGGCCACCCCTACGATCGGCGAGGTCAGTGAGGTCCGGTGTGGTGTCGTAGTCTCCGGTCAGACCAACGCCGGATGGTCGCTGAACTGAGGATTATGATCCCGATCCGCAGCCTCAGCGCCCCACGACACTCGGTGGATCGACCATTGCAACCTCCTCGAAGCGATCAGTCGAGACCCGTTGATTGTCACCGGATGAGCAGTACCCACACTGTTATTGCCGCAGATGGCGACTGGCGGGGCGGCTTCACGATCAGTTCAGGGTGATTGGCGAGCCCTGTATGCGTCCTGCGCCAGTGATCGAGCACGTCAGGGTACGCTCCACCGGCTCCTGCCGGCTGGCCACGGGCCTGCGCTTCGCGATGCCTTCGGCGTCAGGGGCTGCGCGATATCATGCAATGATGCCCGGCCCAGTCGCGAGGTTGGCACCTCAAGCAGTCCTCACTCCGCCCACCGCCGCCTCCCTGTTCCTGGTGCTCGTCGCCGGGGACTCCGACGCCGACCGCGCGACGGTGTGCGAGGTGATCTCCGGGATCGACGGACCGCTCAAGGCGGTGGGATTCCGCGAACTCGCCGGCTCCCTGTCCTGCGTCGTCGGTGTCGGTGCGCAGTTCTGGGACCGCGTGAGCGCGTCGTCGAAGCCGGCGCACCTGCATCCGTTCGTCCCGCTGTCCGGGCCGGTCCACAGCGCGCCCTCCACGCCGGGTGACCTCCTGTTCCACATCAAGGCCGCCCGCAAGGACCTGTGCTTCGAACTGGGCCGCCAGATCGTCTCCGCGCTGGGCTCCGCCGCCACCGTGGTCGACGAGGTGCACGGCTTCCGCTATTTCGACTCCCGCGACCTCCTCGGATTCGTCGACGGCACCGAGAATCCCACCGACGACGACGCCGCGGACTCCGCCCTGATCGGCGACGAGGACCCCGGCTTCCGGGGCGGCAGTTACGTGATCGTGCAGAAGTACCTGCACGACATGAGCGAGTGGAACACGCTGAGCACCGAGGAACAGGAACGGGTCATCGGGCGCACCAAGCTCGAGAACGTCGAACTCGACGACGACGCCCAGCCCAGCAATTCGCACGTCACCCTCAACACCATCGTCGACGACGACGGCGTCGAACACGACATCCTCCGCGACAACATGGCATTCGGCAGCCTCGGCGAGGCGGAATACGGCACCTACTTCATCGGGTACGCCAAGGACCCCGCCGTCACCGAGCTGATGTTGCGACGCATGTTTCTCGGCGAGCCGCCCGGCAACTACGACCGCGTCCTCGACTTCTCCACGGCGGCCACCGGCACATTGTTCTTCGTGCCGAGCCGGGACGTGCTCGAATCGCTCGGCGACGAGCCGGCCGACGCGGAGTCGGCACCCGAAGACCCGGTCGAGCCCGCCGCGGCCGGCCCGTACGACCTGTCCCTGAAAATCGGTGGTCTCAAAGGAGTATCGCAATGAGTGATTCGAGCAATCTGCACCGCAACCTGGCACCCGTCACCGAGGTTGCCTGGCAGCAGATCGGCGAAGAGGCCGCCCGCACGTTCAAGCGCCACGTCGCCGGTCGACGCGTCGTCGACGTCGCGGGACCGTTCGGATACTCCTACTCGGCCCACAACCTCGGCCGGGTCACCCCGATCAAGACGTCGGACAGCAGGATCCGGGCGCAGCAGCGGCAGGTGAACCCGCTCGTCGAACTCCGATTCCCGTTCACCCTCAGCCGGGCCGAGGTCGACGACGTCGCCCGGGGTTCCCTCGACTCCGACTGGCAACCCGTCAAGGACGCCGCGAAGGCCGTCGCGTTCGCGGAAGACCAGTCGATCTTCCAGGGATTCGACGAGGCGGGCATCCGCGGTCTCGGTCCGTCCAGCGACAACCCGGTTCTCAGTCTGCCGGAGGATCCGCTGCTCATCCCCGACGCCGTCGCGTCCGCGTTGTCGGCGCTGCGACTCGCCGGTGTCGAGGGACCGTATTCGGTGGTACTCGACGCCGACGCGTACACCGCGGTCAGCGAGACCCGCGACGAGGGACATCCCGTGTTCCACCACCTGCGCGACCTGGTCACCGGCGACATCATCTGGGCGCCCGCCATCAGCGGCGGGTACGTGCTGTCCACGCGCGGCGGCGACAACCAGCTGACCCTCGGCACGGACCTGTCGATCGGCTACGACAGCCACACCGCCACCGACGTCACGCTCTACCTCGAAGAGACGTTCACGTTCGCCTCGCTCACCGCGGAGGCGGCGGTCGTCCTCGCACGCTGACGCACGCCGGGTCGTCAGCCGCCGAACAGCAGGTACAGCCCACCGAAGGTGTACGTCACCATCGTGAACGGCAGTGCCAGTTGCCCGGTCAGCTGATGACCCCGGGGCAGGACCCGTACGGATTTGTCGTGTGCTGCAAGCACTCCGAACCATGGAAGCGTCGCCGGCCAACTCGAGAAGGACTCGGCGGTCGTCCGGCGGGCAGCTTGCTCGAGCTGCTCGGACGCGGCCAGCAAGGCGCGCCTCGAAGAGCTGCGGAAGGAGTTGGCCGATCTGCGGGCCGAGGCCGACGCCCGGCACGCTCAGTGGGAGGCGGAGCGGCAGGCGATCCGGCGGGTGCAGGAGCTGCGGGGAGAGCTGGAACGATTGCGCCACGAGGCCGAGGAGGCGGAGCGCAACTACGACCTCAATCGGGCCGCCGAGTTGCGATACGGCGAGATCACCGCGCTGGAACGCAGGCTCGAGGCGGCGGAGGAACAGCTGGCCACCAGGCAGGGCCGGAATCCGTTGCTGCGTGAAGTGGTCACCGAAGACGAGATCGCAGAGATCGTGGCCGCATGGACGGGTATCCCGGTCGCCCGGCTGCAGGAAGGCGAGCGGGAGAAGCTGTTGAAGCTCGACGAGATTCTGCACGAGAGGGTCGTCGGTCAGGACGAGGCGGTGCAACTGGTCGCAGACGCGGTGATCCGGGCGAGGTCCGGTATCCGTGATCCGCGCCGGCCGATCGGTTCGTTCATCTTCCTGGGCCCGACGGGCGTGGGAAAGACCGAGCTCGCAAAGACGCTGGCCAGTGCCCTCTTCGACAGCGAAGACAACATGGTGCGCCTGGACATGAGCGAGTACCAGGAGCGGCACACGGTGAGCAGGCTCATCGGTGCGCCCCCCGGGTACGTCGGGTACGACGAGGGTGGCCAGCTCACCGAGGCGGTGCGCCGCAAGCCGTATTCCGTGGTGCTCTTCGACGAGATCGAGAAGGCCCACGCCGACGTCTTCAACACCCTGCTGCAGGTGCTCGATGACGGCCGGATCACCGATTCTCAAGGCCGGCAAGTCGATTTCCGGAACACCGTGATCATCATGACCTCCAACATCGGATCCCAGCATCTCCTCGAGGGAGTCACAGCCGACGGCGAGATCAAGCCGGACGCCCGGGACTGGGTGCTGGCGGAACTGCGCGGGCACTTCCGTCCCGAGTTCCTCAACCGGGTCGACGACATCGTGTTGTTCACCCCGCTCACGCTGCCCCAGATCGAGCACATCGTCGAGCTGCAGCTCACCGATCTTCGGAACAGGTTGTCGGAGCGCCAGATACACCTGGATATCACGCCGGAAGCACGCCGGCTCATCGCCGAACACGGTTTCGACCCGGTCTACGGTGCGCGGCCGCTGCGACGGTACATCGCCCACGAGGTAGAGACCAAGATCGGTCGTGCGCTGTTGCGGGGCGAAATCGAACCGGGTGGCACCATCAGTGTCACGGTGGACGGCGGCGAGCTCGCCGTCGCGTATGCGGAACCCGCCGTCGCGGCGGCCCGAGGAGAGGTGTCGTCATGGGATCCGACAAGGTGAAGTGCCCGCACTGCGGCAAGGTCAACAAGGTGCCGGCGGCCGGGGACGGAAAACCCCGCTGCGGGAACTGCCACGAGCCGCTGCCCCGGATCGCCCGGATCGCGCGGATCGGTCCGAGCGCAGTCCGGTCCGGACCCCAACTCGCTCAGCTCGAGGACCACTGGCGGGCAATATCTGGATGATGGGTCAATTTGGACAGACTGCCAGTGTCCATGGGCAGGTCCTTTTCAACCAGGAGCGGCATCTTCGTCACACAAAATTATCTGCTGCCCGACGATAGATGTTCCCTTCAGACCAGCAAGTGTTGGCTACGCCGGAGGCGAGTGCGGTGGTGCAACAGGAGATGGCGAGCGCAGGGTTGACGGTGGGCACGCGCGTGCGGATCACCGCCGGAAGGGTCGATCGCATCTCGGCGACATCCGATCCCGCACGGACGGGTGTGATCATGTATGACGCCGGTGTCGACTATGCGAATGTGCCACTCGACGACGGGAATCCGCGCGTGCGGCGCGGTTGGGAGTTCTCCTCGACGATGGGACGTTGCATTTTCACCACTCCGCGGACTTGACGTCGGTCGCTGCCCCGGCGCCGCCAGTCGAATCGACCAAGACCAAGTTGAGTGTCTGAGTGTGGAGTTCGGCGTGGTCCCTGATGCAGCAGCGGCGAGGGGCGCATGCCGTGTAGTCGAGCAAAATATGATGGCTCATGCGGTCGGTCAGGGGAGGGGGGCGGACCACCGGAGGGTGGTACCGCCGCCCGGAGTAGTGCCAATGGTGCACTGCCCATTGGATTCGCGTGCGCGGGCAGCAAGGTTGTCGAGTCCACTTCTTGCGACGTTCTCGGGAATGCCGGTGCCGTCGTCCGCGACCTCGATGACGAGATCGTCGTAGACGGAGATGCTGACCGTGATCGTGCCGGCGGCAGCGTGGCGGACCGTATTGCTCAGAGCTTCTCGAAGCACAGCTTCTGCATGGTCTGCCAGCGCGGCGTCGATCACGGACAGCGGACCAGACATGTGCACGGTGGTGCGCAACCCGGAGTCGGCGGTGACCTCGGCGATGATTTCGTGAAGCCGGCGTCGAAATTGGGTCGTTCCATCCGCACCAGAGTGAAGATCGAAGATCGCAATACGAATATCGCGCACGATGTCGTGGAGATCGTCCACCGACTGCCCCAACCGCTGTCTGACTTCCGACGACTTCGCCCGCTGCAAGGTGCCCTGGAGGGACAGTCCGACCGCGAAGAGCCGTTGGATCACGTGATCGTGAAGGTCACGCGCAATGCGGTCGCGGTCGGACAGCACGTCGAGCTCGCGCATCCGCCGCTGGCTGTGGGCGAGCTGAAGGGCGACGGCCGCTTGATCCGCAAAGCCGGACATCAATGCCAACTGTTCGCCGGTGAACGGTGCGGCGTCGGCGTTGCGCAGTGCTACCAGCACCCCGGTCACCGATTGTGCCGCGCGCAGGGGCAGTACCAGGGCCGGGCCGAATGGAGTGGCCGATTCGAAGCCGGGGTCGAACGCCAGCTCGGTGACGCGCAGGGGAGTTCTGTGGCGAAATGCCTGACCAGATGTCGACCCTCCAGTGGGATGGTTCTGCCGAGGAGGCGGCCGGGTACCGTGCCGGCGGATGCCGTCACGACGAGTTCGGTGACCTCGTGCGACGGAGTGTCGGGATCTTCGGGGACGGCGAGGAAGGCGCTGTCCGCTGCGGTGAGGGCGAGTGCGTCGTCCGTTATCACCTGCAACACGTCGGTGGTGTCACTGCCGGCGAGCAATTCCGTGGCGATTTCACGAGTGGCCTCGAGCCAGGCCTGCCTCGTTCGTGACTCGTCGTACAACCTGGCGTTCTCGATCGCGATTCCCGCCGCGGCAGCCAACGCGCGGAGGACGACTTCGTCGTCGTCGTTGAAGGGCCGGCGGTTCGCCTTCTCGGTGAGATACAGATTTCCTAAGACCTTGTCGCGCGTCTGAATGGGGACACCGAGGAAGGTCTTCATCGGAGGGTGGTGGGGTGGGAACCCTGCCGAGGCGGGGTGGACGGAGAGATCGTCGAGCCGCATCGGCTTCGGGTTGGTAATGAGGTATCCGATCAAGCCTCGCCCCCGCGGAAGTTCCCCGATGCGGGCGCGTGTCTCGTCGTCGATGCCCTCGAACACGAACTCGCTCAACTCGCCGTCCGGGCCGAGGACCCCGAGTGCACCGTAGCGGGCGTCGACCAGCTTGATGGCGGCATGGACGATCGTGCGCAGCGTGTTGTCGAGATCGAGTCCCGAGATCACCGAGAGCACGGCGTCGAGCAGGCCGTCGACGTGGTCTCGTGCGTCCACGATCTGCTCGAGGCGATCCTGCACTTCGGTCAGGAGCTCGCGGAGTCGAAGCTCGGAGACGCTGCCGAGGAGCGGCGGGCGATTGTGCTCGTCTGGTTGCCGGGTCACCGCAGGCGCCTACGACTCGGCGCGAGGCGGCGGCATCTTCGCGGCCAGGACGGCGGCTTGGGTTCGGCGCTCGACACCGAGTTTGGCCAGTAGCCGTGACACATAGTTCTTCACTGTTTTCTCGGCGAGAAACATCCGCTCCGCTATCTGGCGGTTGGTAAGCCCCTCCCCGAGGAGCGCGAGTAGTGTCCGCTCCTGATTGGTCAGGTGGCCAAACGGCCCCTTCCCTTCGCTCGAGGTCGCGCGCAACTTGTCCATCAGAGCGGCGGCGGCTCGACTGTCGAGCAGGGACTTGCCCGCCCCGACCTCGCGTACTGCCGCCGCCAATTCCATGCCCCGGATGTCCTTGACGACGTACCCGCTCGCACCAGCGAGGATGGCGTCGAGCATGGCTTGCTCATCGGTGAACGAGGTCAAGATAAGGCATCGCAACTCGGGCATCCGCGCGTGTAACTCGCGGCACAGCTCGATGCCGTTGCCATCGGGAAGCCGTACGTCGAGGACAGCGACATCGGGCCGAAGGGCAGGCACCCGCGCCATCGCCTGCGCGTAGGACGCGGCCTCGCCAATTACTGTCAGATCAGGATCAGCGGTGAGGAGATCCGCTATGCCGCGGCGCACGACCTCATGATCGTCTACGAGAAAGACCTTGATCATACGGAACCTCCAGTCCCCGCGTCACAGATTACGCCGCCGACCGATACAAACAGGCGGAGGAGTTGACTTCGTCGTCGAGCTCAGCATCAGTAACACCTCATGCGGGCGTGTGCGCTCAATGTCAGGGCGGAGTCTGCCGGGCGAGGGGGAGCCCCTCCGGGCTCGCTCGGTCGCCGCCCCTCGGACGGATGGGGGCCTGTTCCGGACGCCCGATTCCGGGAGCAACTCTCCGATTGCCAACCTGCTTTGCCGGGGTCGGTGACGCGGGTGAGCGCGGTGAGGCGCGTGAGCAGGTAGGCCATACTTCGTTATTGCCGCACCGCAGTCCATTTATGTGCCGGATTCGGTACTCGGGACCGGTACGGGGTCACCTAAACGGTAACGGGGAGTGCCAGGGCTTTCGTCGACGTGGTCGAGGTGGCATCACACCATTGCTACTGCAAGGCATGCGGTGCCGATGAGAGTCGCCGCTGCAGATACTCCGACCAGCGGAGTCGCGAGCCACGCCCCGAGACCGACGACCAAGCTGGCGACGGCGGCGCCCGACAGCAGGGCAAATGCCAGACCCCGGGGGCGTAGATACTTCACATCCCCGGGATCGTCGTCTCGGGTGCATACTGCGTCCTGACGCCAGGACGGCTGTCCATGGTTTTCGACCATCGTGTCCTCCTTTGCCACGGTAACGGTCATGCCGGCTCGAGACCACGATCCGATAAACCCGCTGAGACGGGCAGGGTCGAAGGTCACTCGTTCGATGGACGCTGGTCTTCTCGCGTGCGAACAGGCTGCCGTCATCGAGTGTCCTTCGAAAGTCCCGTTCGGAAGGCTATCCGGGTCTGCGGGCTCGTCCCGCCGGAGGCCGGGAATGAGCTGTGCGCAGTGTGCGTGGCGCACCACGGCCGAGCTGACGGGGCCGACCAGACCGCCAGTGAACTCGCCGAGTCCGCGGCGGCCGACCACGACCATCGCCGCACTCTCGGACCGCGCGACGAGCGCCGCGGGAGCGTACTGATGCGACAACTCGGCGCGGATCTCGACCGCTCCGCCGGCGTTCCCTGCCCCGGCGACTTCGACGGCTGCGGCGAGCTCATGCTGTGCCCTGGATTGCAGCTCCTTTCCATGACGCGGGCACGGCGTCCATGACGGCGGTAACTGACACAGGACAGCAGCAGCGGCGCCCTGCGAAGTGCCGCCTCTAGACCGGCCCACCACACCGCGTTCAACGACGACGAGGCCCCGTCCACCCACGACAATCGATGGATCGACCATTGCGACGTCCCGAGTGATCGATTGTGAGGTTCGGGTTGTCAGCGAATGAGCAACGCCCACACCGTTACTACCGTGATGGCGACTGGCGGGGCGAGCCAGGCCGCCAGTCGGAGGGCGAACGACACGGACCCGGCTATTGCTGCGAGCGTGAGCTTGGTGAGCAGGTTCGTGCCACAGCAAGCGTCGCCGCCATCGTTGCGGCGTCGACCGACAACGATTCTCCGGTGGCCGAGGCTGCAGTAAGGGCCGCGGAATGTGCGTCGGCGAGGCCGCCCACGGCAGCCGCCGCGACCGCGCCGCCGCCACTGAAGACGTCGGCGGCGCCTCGGGTGACGACGAGAAGCAGCAGCAGTATTCCTGCCAGCGAGAGGGTCGCCGGGATGGAGATCGGCCGGTCCAACAGCCCGGCCGACAGATACTGCTCCTGGCCATCACCGCCCTCGGGGGTTCGCCCGCGCCGCCGGAGGAGCAGAAATGCAGTCTCTGCGGCGATCATCATTGTGGCGTCACCGAAGACGAGCGCGAGCCGGGACGAGACCTCAACAATGACGACCCTGGTGATGGCGACAGCGAGAACGATGGTGGATCTGTTGGTCACCAGGGCGGCGGCAGGGGGGCGGGCGAATCGGGGTGCTGCCGGGCTATGCGGCCCATGACCGCGGTGGTCGCGGCGCCCGACACGAAACCGCCCGCGAAGCCGACGATCAACAGCCCCACCGTGGACCGAGGATTCGGGTGGCCACATATCCGACCCACCCGATCAGGCTCAGCACGAGGATCAGTCGACCCGATGGTTGCAGGATTCAACGCACCGTAGGGCCCGACGTCTCGGTCGGGAAGCAGAGGCAGGACGAGGAACGCGATGGCCAGCAGGACACAGAAGTCGGTGATGTCGCGCTCGTCGATCATGCGTTCGGCGAATTCGTGCATGGGGTATTTGACGGCGAGCAGGACCAGCACGATCACGGCGAGCGACGGGTGATGCCAGGCGAGCGCGCCGAGCAGGAACGCGACCAGGGCGGCGAACGCGGTGGTGGTTCCGGCGTCCGGTCGGGGAGCGTGCGCCCGGACCCAGTACCACGCCAGAATCAGCGCCGCCACGCCGACGAGACCGGCGGTGACGACCGGAGTGCCGAGATGCCCGGCGACAGCCCCTGCGAGGGGAATGAGCGGGAAGGTGCGGGCACCGGGGTAGCTCGGGTCGACCCGAGTCGGGGGCCGGGCTGTGCCTGCGCCGCATGTTCCCGCTCGATGCCCAGGCCGAGACCGATCAGCAGGGCCGCTGCGTAGCCGTAGGCGTGCAGCTCGGAGAGATCCACGGTCTCAACGCCCATCATTATGGGAACGTATCGGGCGCCTGTCGGTGACGGCAGATCATGACGGGCATGGGGCCCGGTGCAGCATGTCCTGGCTGGTCGATCCGAGCAGTGTTCTCCCGAGGGGGCTGCGGCCGTGGCTCCCGACGATCAGGAGTTGCGCGTCGCGGCACCAACGCAGGAGGGCCTCCGCCGGAGCACCGCATTCGGTGACTTCGGTGACGGCCACGTCGGGATACTGGTTCCGCCATCCGGCGAGGCTTTCAGAGAGGACGGCCTCCTCTGCGGCGGCGACCGGGTCGGCGGTGACGGGGCCGTGGAAGGTGCCGACGCGGGGAGGAACCCCGGTTGCCACGAATGGACGGCTATGACCGAAGACCCGACAAGCGAGGCGAACTCGAACGCCTGGCCCACGGCGGCGGTACTGCATTCGCTGTCGTCCACCCCGACGACGACGGCCCTCGAGCACCGCGTCTCGGCTCGTTCCGCGCCATACCGTGAGCACGCAGCGGGCCTGGTGGGTGAGCTGCAAATGCCGTGCCGTTGAGGTATCCCTCGACGCGCCTGGAATACGACGAACCGATCACCACCATGGAAGCGTCGCCGGCCGTCCCGGCGGGCAGCTGCGAACCCTCGACCGGAAGGGTGGGCTGATCGTTGCGCACGACCGAAAGCGCATTCGAGACGAATCCGTTCGCCTTCGGCACGAAAGGCTTCGGCCGGGGCTTCGTGCGACTCGCCGTAGAAGACCGTGGGCAACGGGACTACGTGAACCAGGTGGAGGGAACGCCGCGGTGGGCAGCGACCACCGCCGCCCACCGCGCGGCCTGCGTCGCGGCCGACGAGCCGTCGACGCCGACGACGATGCGGCGCCTGTCGACCACGGACATCACCTCCCCGAGGTTACAGCCTCGTCCTCACCGCGCGGATGAGTGAATCGTGTTCGCATTCAGGGGTGTCAGTGCGGACGACCCACCAATAGCGACTTCGGCGGCCAGCCAACCCTGCACTACTGGCTGATCGGAACGGCAACGGCAACTTACTTCCTGTTGACTGTCGCCGCCCAGTGCCCCCATCGCGAACTCCTCGCGGCCGGGAACCCTGAGCTTGCGTACGACGAAGGCATAGAGGGGTGCACCCAGGGCAGCCGCCACCTCCCACGCGACGGGTACACCTCCGCGCGCGAGGCCGAGGACGACGACGCGTGGGTCTCCCCGGTACGCCTCGAGCAACTCGCCCAGAACGCGTCCAGCTTCTCGCCGGTCTCGAAAGATGTGTTCCGGTCTGACTGTCGATGTGTGTCCGGAATTTTTCATCGGGCCCTCCTCCCGAGCTGACCGCCCGGCGTCGCACCGCGCGGTGTCGTTGTCGTTGTCGATCGTGTCGTCCTCGGCCCGTGGGTGACAGGGTCGAAGGCCACTTTCGGGGCCAGCACGAGCGCAAGCGGCCGGCGCATGGTTCTCATCTCCTCTTGTGGGTGCGCACCAGGCCCGCTTCCCTCGGCGAGGTCGGCGCGTGACCGGACTGGCCCCGTCCATCGGGAACGGAGCATGGGGGTAGAGCCGAAAGCCCTTCTCGCCGCGGGTATGACGACCTCGACCCCGGCCGTCGGTGGAGGCCCGAAGAGCGGATCGGGGGAAACACCGTCTGTCGCAACTAGCCGGCGGGCGGCAGATCATGACCAGGGCCGAGGGCATGGTGTAGGAGGTTCTGGCTCGTCGATCCCTGAAGGGATCCGGCGAGCCGATTGTGGCCGTGGCTTTCCACGACGACGAGCCGGGCCCCTAACTGCTCGAGACAGAGAACGACCCCTGTCAGTGGTCACCCTCGACGACATGCGTGATCCGGCCCGGCTAGCCATCCGACGTGGCCGACCGCACTCGTCCCGGCCGTCCGTCGCGCTGGTCAGGTGGCGAGTTCTTCGGCTTCGTCGCGGGCGCGTTGGGCGGCCTGCAGCTCGAGTCCGTAGAGCAGTCCGAAGGTGAATCCGTTCTCGCCCTCGGTGGCCCCGGCGCGGGCGCCGAGCGCGCGGAGGACGCCGCGGGCCACCACGCTGTCCTGGTGTTCACCGAGTACCTCCTGAATTTTCTTGTACTTCGCGACCTTCTTTCTGCTCTTCTTCCTACCGAAGATCGGGATGGTGAGCTCGGCGGCGTAACGGGCCCGCTTCGCGGCCTTCCGTGCCCGGTGGAGGGCCTCATCCCCGCCGTCGTCGAGGGCGGCGGCCAGCCTCTTGTCGGCCTTCTTCCACGCCTTCCGGGCGGCCTTCTCGAGCACCCGGGAACCGGATGAGGCCTCGTCGGTCAGCGGAGGCGCCGTGCGCCACTGGGCCAGGCGAGCAGCGCACGGTAGCGGCCCGTGTCGAGGGTCGCCATCACCTCGTCCTGATACCGGCGCTGCTCGGCGAGCAGGTCGTTGTCGATGCGGGCGGCGACCGGGCCCATCACCAGCTCGCTCGGCAGGTCGGCGACCGCCTTGGCGAACCGGGCGCGCTGGACCTGCCGGTCACGGACCTCACCGAGTACCCCGGCGTACCAGGACAGTTCCTCGTCGAGGTGCGACCGCGCGGCCGGGTCGAGAACCTTCTGGAACACGCGCAGGGTACTGCGGAACCGCCGGATACCGACCCTGGTGGAATGGATCGGGTCCAGCCCGCGGCGCAGCCACACGTCACCGGCGACGATCGCCTGAGCGTGTCGCTCGAGGTAGTCGGTCAGCAGCTTTCGAACAGTCTCCACACCGGCATCCCCGCCGTCGCCTTCGCTGGCGTCCGCGCGACCGCGGTCCGGCGTCAGCGCCCGGACAAGCTTCGACGCATACCGCGACGGGTGCGCACCGCTACGGGTCAACCGTGTGCCGATCGCCCGCAGGAGCTTGTCGTCACCGCGGTCACCGAGCTCGACCTCCACTTCGCGCCACTGGCTGGCGACGGCCCCCTCGTCGCCGGCGGTCGCTGTGGCCTGCACCGTATCGTCGGCGACCTCCGCCAACAGGTTGCCGTCCGCGTCGAGCAGGCGATGCCGGTGTCGGGTGGTGGAGATTTCGGCCACCCGCCGCACGGGTTTGCCGAGTGCCACACCGACGACCAGCTTCGCCAACTCGTCGGGCACCGATTCACCCTCGGTGATCGGCAGCCGGAGCTCGGTGCGCGCCGTGCCCGCGGGCACCTTCAGGTGCCAGCCGGCGTCCACATCCCCGGATCGGCGCCGCAGCGTCAGGTGCTGGCTCAGCAAATCCCGGTCGGCGGTGTCGAAGTACACGCTGTCGAGGGTGACGGTGTCCCGCTCCACCCGGCCTCCGGCCGGAACCAGGTCGTCGAGGTCCGGTACCACGAAGCCGAGGTTCACGTCGTACTTGTCTTCCCGCTCCCGCCGCAGCGACGTCGTGAGTCCAGTCGTCGCTCTCCGGCCCACACGTTCGGGCGACCAGGAAAAGTGGCGGTGACTGCCCACCGAGTCGTCCTCTCGCGTGTACGTTGCGCCCTGACCCCAGGACTGCGGTCCATGGTTTTCGGCCATCTCGTGTCCTCCTTTGCCACGTTCACACGGTCGTGCCGGCTCGGTACCACGATCCCGATAACCCCGCTGAGACGCGCAGGGTCGAAGGTCGCTCGTTCGATGGACGCTGGTCTTCTCGCCTGTGCACACTCGGGTCTGCGAGGACTTCGTCCCGGCACCGCGCATTGCGTTCGGTACGGGCGCCACCGGATCATCGGTGGGCGGCGCCACATGATGGCGTGGACGATGCCCAGTCCGATTGTCATCGGAACCAGGGGGCGACTTAGGGAATGCCCTCGGTTCGACGAGCGCGGCGCTGCGACGCCTACCGTGCCGTACCCCGCTCATCGTGTGCGAAGGACGCAGAGGACTGAAGTCCTCCGACAAGCAACGAGTGTCGATGACCTTGTTCCCTACGCCGGGCGCGGTCTCCGCGGAAGACTCGGAACCGAGCCAACGGAGGAGGTACACGATGGACACGAATCAGGCACTCCCGCTGCGCTGGTGGCGAATGGCACCGTGGAGCCGAAACCCACTCATGCGACGCTGCGACCGCGTCGATGCCGCCGCGGCTCTTCTCGCGACCGTGTTCGTACTGATCATGGTGCCGTGCGCGGCCGCCTTCGGGACAGCGACATACACGGGCCTGAGCGAACAATCCCACGCAGACCGCCAGCGCAGCCACCGACAAGCTGCCGTTCTCGTCGCCGACCCGCGGCCCGGATCGGTGGCAGAGACACGTACCAGCTACCGGGAACCCCAGAACCATGCGTCGGCGCACTGGACCGCACCGGACGGCACCCTGCGCTCGGGTGATGTACCGACGCCCCCGGACGCGAAGTCGGGCGACACCATCGACGTGTGGATCGACTCGAACGGCAACCTCGCGGCCGAGCCGAGGAGTGGGCAGGAAAACGCCACCGTCGCGGTGAGCGCAGCACTGTGCGTGTGGGCCGCCGCCGCGAGCGGTGCCTTCCTCTTGCTGTCCTGCATTCGCTGGATGAATTCACGGCGCCGGATGCGGCAATGGGATCGCGAATGGAACGAATTCGGCCGGACACCAGGATGGCCCGTCAGCTGACCCCGTTACTCGAAGCCGCGTGACGCAGGAGCAACGATCAACCCGACAATGCCCGACCGCAGCACTCACGATCTGGCCGAGACGAACGAGAACGACTCCGGCGCAGCTGGATCCACCGATACGAGAGTAGGACATTCGCGCGTGAACACCTCGACGACAGACGCACACCGCTCCGGCGGGCCCGCCGCACACCTGATCGGTATGCCAGGTATTACACGTGAACCGGGGGGTGAGGCGGTGGTGGTGGGATCGCGTGTCGTAGTCCGTACCGGTACCGGTTCTGAGCATCCGCACCCGGTTCGTGGCGTGGTGATCGAGGACTACGCGGACGAGCCCGCCGTTCGGGACCAACTCGGCGGGGGCCGGGCGCTGGTCCGCCGGTGGGCGATCGTGCTCGACGACGGCCCACTCGTGTTCGCTGATGACGGCGACCTCGAGCTCGACGCGGAACACCTGCCGCGGGCCCGGCGGATTTCGACTTCCGGCGCGGCTAGACATCACCGCCTTGCCGCGGACAACGACACGTCTCGGCACCGACGCCGCCCTGATCAGAGCAGAAAGGACCACGGATACTTCTACTGCGTCGACGCCGACTTCGGCCCGTTCTTCCTCAAGTTCTGCTCGTACTTCCCGTACAACGCCAAACTGTGCATCAACGGCCACCACTGGGCCCAACGGCAGGCGGCCAGGGCCGGGCTCGGGTTCACCGCACTCGACAACGCGTTCGCCGCCGTTGACGATCCGGTCGCGCTGCAGGCGATCTGTGACCGGCTGACCGGTCCCCGGATCGATGCCCTGCTCCGGAAGTGGCTGGCGATTCTGCCGGACCCGTTCACCGACACCGACCGGGATGCCGGCTACCGCTACGACCTGTCGGTGCTGCAGGCGGAGTTCTCCCTGACCCAGATGCTCGACGCCCCGGTCTCCGGGCGGGTCTTCTTCGAACAGGTCATCCGCGACAACCTCGACCTCGGCCGCCCCGATCAGGTCACGCTGGTCTTCGACCGCAGGTTGATGCGCCGCGGACCCCGTGCCACCCCGGGACGATTCCGCACCCGGGTGATGACCGAGGGCGTCACCCCGAGCCTGCACGTCGACTACAAACACACCACCATCAAGCAGTACCACAACAGGGACGCGCCCTACGCACCGAAACCACCATCAACGACACCCGCGATTTCCACCTCGGGAAACGACGACACATCTGCCCGCACTGCGGGAGATCGGCTTCCACGCCAACCGACGCCTGCTGCGCGCCGGGCGACTCAGCCACGACCCGATCACCGGCGCCAACGCCCTCACCGCCGTCACCGGTCCGGTCACCACCCCCACCGGCACCCGCGTCCCGGGCTTGCGGTTCACCGACCAGTGCAGCCACGCCCTGCTCTCCGCACTGCTGGTCTTCCGGCTGCACCCGAACGGATTCACCAACAAGGACCTGCGCACCCTCACCGGCGAGCTGCGCGGACTCGACCCGGACACGGTGTCCACCGGGCAAATGACCTACGACCTGCGCCGGCTCAAAACTCGCAACCTCATCACCCGGATCGAGCACACCCACCGCTACCAAGTCACCGACCTCGAACTCGACACCGCGAAGTTCCTCACCTGTGTCCACGACCGGGTCCTACGCACCGGCCTGGCGAACTCGCCACCCCCACAACAACTCCCGGACGCCTGCGAGCAGCTGCCACCGCGTACCGCACCGCCGTCGATACCCTCACCGCCACAGCGCAACTCGCAGCCTGAAACATCAAGCACGCAAACATGACCCGAACACCGCAAACTTGACTCAATAATCTGGCTACGCCGCTTTTAGCTACCTAGCCGAGGGAAGTGGCTTGTGTAGGAGGTCTCCGGGGCGTGAACCCGGTAGGCAGCCCCACCAAGTGGTTTCAAGCCTTGCGCGCCGCTTGTGACGGGTGGCCCTTACTGCGGTGGGGGACACCGTCGTGTCAGGACACTTTGACGGCCGCGGCGATTCCATGGACAAAGGGAATCGCCGCGGCGGTGGCGGTCGGCCCCAGTCAGTCGATTAGGTGCCACCCATGATGTCGACGGCATCATCCATTCCGTAGCGAGTCCGGAGAAGCGCGAGGATCTCGGAGACATCCCGCGGTGGGTTGTGGAAACGCGCGGAGATTGTCTCCACGGCCGCCAGCGCCCTGAAAGGGGACACCGCTGCTGTGTCGGCGGCGAACTCGGACGCCGACACTATTTGAATCGCAGCTGGCACATAATCTCTCGGAAGATGCTTCAGATTATCCGTGAGGATAGCGCCGGCACCGCCGATGACCGCCGCGGCGACCACATGTTCGTCGTCGACATCGGGGAGCCCGAAAGTTCCTTCCAGCGGTTCCCAACCCTCGACCATCGAGTCATCGAAAGCCCGGTTCATGGTTGCGATCAGTTTCTTTGCCGCAGCCTCCGCAGCAGCGGGAGCCGATCCACGCTTCACCAACTTCAGGGCCTCGTGGTACTCGAGCTCCTCCAGGACGGCATCGGACCACAGTGGACGGTAGAGACCCTCCACGGCGAGCGACAGCAGGAAGTCTCGTTGGAGACTCGGCCACAGAACACAGGTATCGAGGACCGCTGCAAACATCCGTCGAGTATTTCAGCCGCGGGCCGCTCGCCGGCGCTGCGCGACGACTTTGCGGGCTTCGCGTAGTTGCTCGCGCACTACTGCCGGATCGTCCTCGTCGGACAGTTCGACCGTCGTTTGCGCCAGGGCTTCGTACTGGCGGGCCCGGCGCTCGCGTTGGTAATCGAGCACGTCACGCAGCAGCAGACGGTGGCGCGTACCGACCTTCTCTGCCCGCAGATCTCCGACCTCGATCAGACGCTTGACCGTCGGACGGCTCACACCCAGCACGTCGGCCGCCTGCTGAGTGGTCAGCTTGGTGGTCTGCGGAGCGACGGTGACCGCGCGACCGGCCTGCAGCGCATCGACGACGTGCTTGAGGACTTCGTGCACCTCGCGTGGAACGACCACCACATCGTGTTCGTCGGCACCGGCCAGCATGTAGCGAGGCTCCACAGTGTTTCCGTGCCGGGCTTCATGCGCGGCGAGGAAACTGGATACCGACGCCAACTCGTCGGACGCCTGCGGCAGAAACGTGTGCTGTTCGAGTGCGCGTGCCACCATGGGTGAACCTCCATTTCGAAAACATCGTAACACCTTTCGTTTCTTTCGAATATGCAAAGGCCACCCGACCCCGAAATCGCACTCCGGGTCCTGCCCAAGACAGGGGCGACCAAGCTCATCGCCCACAAACACCCGCGGTGTGATGGGCCTGTTGACCCCGTGTTGTGGCATGTCCCCCACTGGTTACGGCAGTGGAGCGCCGGGGGTGTCGCGGGAGTGAGTGGGCGGAACAAGAGCTGCAGCTCGCCCGATAGTGGTGTTCCGGGGCCAGACCGGAGGGTTATCGGACGGTAGGCCGGGGAGTCGCGGTAGCGGTGCACCCTGCGCCGACCCAATGCTGTCAACGCCGAAGGCCGAGAATCCGCAGAGCACATCCGACACCACCACCTTTCTGGCGCAGCTGCGCGCAGTCCTCGACCTGACCAACACCGAACTCCAGATCGCCGAAACTCGGACCACCCAGGCCCGCACCGAAGCGAACTGACCGAGAACGCCGACAACGGGCGCGCCCGCGCCGAGGCCATCGAGGCCGCCATCCGCGAATTCAGCGGCGTCCCGGAACTGATCGACCGTTCCTCGGACGCGCCGCTGCCGCGGTCAAGCGATGGGCGAGCAGGCCCAGCCGTTCGATGAGGCCCTGCTCGGTGATCTCGCGCTCGAGCACCAACTCCTCGACCGAGCTCGCTACATCAAGGCCCTCGCCGTCGCGGCCGGGAACAAGGACGTCGAGAATCTGGCTTCCGACTGATCGCTGCCCACTCGGCGACCGTGGACTGGTTGACCACCGTCCTCGCGGAGGAGGCCTTGGGTGGGCCGGCGGCGCTGCGCCGCACCCCGCTCCAGGCGGCCACCGGGACCGCGGTGCGGCTGGTCAACGTGCCGGTCTCCTGGTCGGCTCGCGGTCTGGACCGGGCCCTCGACGCCGTCCGCGCCACGCCACCGGCGCTCGGTGAGTTGCTGAACCGGGGCGCGCACGCCGGCGACGTCGCCGGCAAGACCCTCGCCGCGTCCCGGGACGCGGCCCTTGAGACCGCGGAGAAGGTCACCCGCGGCGAAGGCGCCGACGCGGTCACCGATGCCATCCATTCCACCCGCACCACCACCGGAGTCCTCGAACCCGGCGAGCTGCCCATCACCGGCTACGACGATCTCAACGTCTCCGAGGCGGTGGCCGCGGTCAAGGACCTGACCGGTCCGGCCGACATCCGCGCCATCGTCGCCTACGAGGAAGCGCACAAGAAGCGAAGAGGTGCGGGCGTGTAGTGCTGCGACGGTGAGGGTGCGGGTGACGGTGAGGGCGGTCAGGGTGCGACCTGCCACGGCGCTGGCGGGCACGATCCCCACGATGGAGGGATCGAGTGGCAGATCCCGGCAGATGGTTTCGGCGATCGCACCCGTTCGTACCCGAGACTGCTGGCGCGTTCGTCCGGGCTGTCGGCGATGTAGATAGTCGTAGTCCTCCTCCTCGCGGGATGCGGCGCCTCGGCTCCCACCACCTCGACGCCCTCAGCCGGGCCTGCCGTAGACCTGCCGGCACTGGTCCGGCAGGTGGAGGCCTCGGTCGTGACCGTGCTCACCGGGTCCGGCGTGGGCAGCGGCATCGTCTACAAGACTGACGGCACCATCGTCACCAACGCCCACGTGGTCGAGGGTGCCCGGGAGGTGAGTGTGGCATTCGCGGACGGGCAACAGGTGTCCGCGAACGTGCGGGCCGTCGATCGCGTGACCGACGTCGCGGTCCTTCAAGCGGACCGCACGGATCTGACTGCGGCGACGTTCGAGACAGCGCTGCCGGAGGTCGGTGCGCTCGCCGTAGTCGTGGGCAGTCCACTGGGGTTCGAGGCCACAGTCACCTCGGGCATCATCTCAGGATTGCACCGTCAGATCCCTGGGTCGGCCTCCTGGTCCGCGACATCGAGACATTCGCCGCGGGGATGGCGAAGCCCAGAGCCACCGCACCCGCCGACGGGGGAATGTAGGCCTGACTCATCCCCACGACCCGCCCTTGTCCGTCGATCAGCGCACCCCCGGAGTTACGCGGCGAGATCGCTCTACCCGGGCCGTCGCATCCAGCCATGCGGCCACCACGTCCTCCCCGGCGGTAGGCACCCGGTAGCCGTTTCCCCTGAGCCCTGCGCAGGCCCGTCGGTGGTTACCCACCACATGGGCGGCGACGTCCCAGGCGGTCCAGCCTGGGCAGGGGGAGGCAGAGTTCCAGCGGTCCTGCGGGCAGCCCAGGAGACGATCGGTGAAGTCCTGCGCCACGCGCGCGTACAGACTGGTATGGGCGATCCCATCCCCACACCGTACGTCAACCGCACCTCACCGAATCTGTGCTGGTAGAGGGCATTCATTGCGCACGCGGCGACCCGCACCGGCCGCCGCTGCGCCTGAACCGGGAGATCTTCCGCCCCCGACACGGGGGCTTCGGGGCCGGGTGCCGAGCCGTGACGATGTGCCCCGAGACCTTGTCAGCGCTGAAGGGAACCGGTGCGATGGGGGAGTGGACCGCGGTGTATATCGGTCTGTCCGTCGGGGCCGTGGTTGCCGAGGCAATACTGCGCGGCCAGGCCACCGGACCTGATCGTCCGCACGCGATGGTTGGCCGACAAGTCGTGGACGGAACTGGTGCTCGACGAGGAGGTCAGGGTGGCGGTCCGGGTGGCCGGCAGAACATCATCGGGCTCGGCCGGGGCGCCTAGCTGACGGCGTGCACGTGGGTGGGACTACGCGCAGACCCGCCGAGCCGCGACAGACATCTTGACCCGCACGATCGTCGCGCGGGGGCTGTATTACGAGTGCCGGCACGGATGCAATGAGCTCGCGCTTGTGCTGGTCGGCGGACGAAAAACCACCGACGCTGACGGCGGTTGCGGTCCGGCCGACGGATAGGCCCGAGGGAGGGTGCTCGCCGCCGCGGTCACGATTTTCGATCCGACATGGGGATAGCGCGGCGACGTACGGGCTGACGCCGGCTGATCGGAGTGAGCACCCGCGGTTTCTCGGCCGGCCGCGCCCCACTGTTGTCGCGAGGGTAGCCGTCCCGGTGCCGGTTGATCATCGCGGTGTTGCGCCGAGTTGTCTCCACTCGTGTGCACGGTGCCGCAGTCGGTTTCGGGTGAACCGTGTGAGTGCGGTGCGCAAGTGAATGATGCCGGGCGTGGGTGACCACATTCCGAATGCGGTGGCACGGCCACGACGGGGTTCTCCGGGCTGCTGGGGATGTGGCCGGCGCGCGGCCTTCGCGAGGTAAGGTTCGGTGCCGCTGTGACCCTGAGTCCGGGAGGCGTTGCACCGCCGGAATTGCGGCACAGTCGTCGGTGAGTAGGTGGTGGGCCGTCGGGCGCACACCCTGCTCGGCACCGTGAACACCGAATTCGGCACTGTCGGCCACTTCAATGCCGCAGCTGCCGAAGCTATTTCGGGATTTCGGTGGAGAATGGTCCCTGTCGGGGTGAGTCGTGCTCGTCCTGGATGAAGCTCGGTGCGATGTGATTTTGAGCTCGAAGAGGATCGTGTGTGGTCTGCCCACATGGACAATGTCTTGAGACGGTGAATTGTTAGTTCGGTGAGCTTCCTCGTTTGTGGGACGAGGCTGCCGTTACTGTGTGCGTTCGACGATTGCCCTGACGTAGAAGGAGAGCACGATGGCGGTATCACCGAGGATTTCCGAAGGTTCGGCGACGGGGACAACCAAGGAGATCCGCGAGTGGGCGATCGGAGAGGGTCGCGAAGTGTCTCCCCGCGGCCGGATTTCGGCCGAGATCGTGCAAGCTTTCCATGAGGCTCAGGCGACGAAGGCTCAGGCAAAAGCGGTGCCGGCGAAGAAGGCGGCCGCGAAGAAGATAGTGGCGGGGAAGGCTTCCGCGAAGAAGGCTCCCGCGAAGAAGACGCCGGCGAAGACGACCGGGCCGAAGAAGACGGCTGCGAAGAAGGCGTCTGCGAGGAAGTCGCCGGCGAAGACGGCAGGGGCGAAGTCGACGTCCGCGGAGAAGTTTGTCGCCACGAGGGTACCGGCGGTGAGCAAGGCTTCGGCGAAGACGGCGACCAAGGATATTCGAGAGTGGGCGATCGGAGAGGGTCGCGACGTGTCTCCCCGCGGCCGGATTTCGGCCGAGATCGTGCAAGCTTTCCATGACGCTCAGGCGACGAAGGCTCAGGCAAAAACGGTGCCGTCGAAGAAGACGGCCACGAAGAAGGCTCCGGCGAGGAAGACGGCCGTGGAGAAGGCTCCCGCGAAGAAGACGGCTGGGGCGAAGAAGACGGCTGCGAAGAAGGCGTCTGCGAGGAAATTGCCGGCGAAGACGGTAGGGGCGAAGGCGACGGCCGCGGAGAAGATTGTCGCCACGAAGGTACCGGCGGTGAGCCAGGCTTCGGCGAAGACGACGACCAAGGATATTCGCGAGTGGGCGATCGGAGAGGGTCGCGAAGTGTCTCCCCGAGGTCGGATTTCGGCCGAGATCGAACAAGCTTTCCATGAGGCTCAGGCGACGAAGGCTCAGGCGAAAGCGGCGTCGGCGAAGAAGACGGTCACGAAGGAGGCTCCGGCGAAGACGACGGCCGCGGAGAAGGTTGTCGAGAAGGAGGCTCCGGTGAAGAAGGCGGCCGCGGGGAAGGCGGCCGCGGGGAAGGCGGCCGCGGGGAAGGCGGCCGCGGGGAAGGTTGTCGAGAAGGAGGCTCCGGTGAAGGGAGCAGTGGCGGGCACGGCTCCGGCGAAGACGACGGCCAAGGAGATTCGAGAGTGGGCGATCGGGGAGGGCCGTGAAGTGTCCTTGCGCGGTCGGATTTCGGCCGCAATCGTGCGTGCCTTCCATGACGCTGCGGCGAAGTTGCCGGCTGTGGGCGGCTGAACCGAGTGGTGTCCGCTCTTGAGCGTGACCCACCGACTCCGGGTTGCCGGGTTCTCTGAATCCGACGGACGTTCAGTGGACGAACCCTTGCCTGTCTCTTCGAAGCCAGGCTCACCGAAGATGAGCGCGCCGGTGTCACAGCCATGAACGCGGGCGGACGGTCGGTGCGACTGGTACGGGAGGTTGCATTCACGACTGCTGGTCGACAGTGTGCACCGAGTGGCCGATGGGAGTTCCGCTGGCACCTGCTGGGTGAGTGTCGGTGCCGAGAACTGTCTCCCGCACCAAAACGGCCACTATCGGTGGCCGAATCTGCCCGGGCGGTGTGTCGCTGTGTGGTCTTTTCTCGCGGTCAGGCGAGGCCGATCGGCTTCGGTTCAGTCGGTAGTCGATTCCGGCACTCGTGCTGACATCGTGGTGTGGTCGTCGGATGGGGGTTGTCCGTCCGGCGGCGATCACTCCTCGATCGGTCACTCGAGCGTAGTCATTTCCGCCCGGCGGTCCATTTCAGGCCCCAGCGGTAGGATTTGGAGATTTCGGATTGGGTGCCGTTGATGTACCGCACTTCTCGTGTGACGGTGAGTTCGTTCTTTTCGTTTTTCAGCAGGGCGATCGCGCAGGATCGGGTGCGGTGGTCGGGGGAGTCGAGGCGTACTTCTACTTCGGGGCCGTGGGGTGGGTACAGGGTGACCACGCCGTCGGCGGCGGACCAGTTCGGGGTGCCGTCGTAGATGTAGGCGAAGATGAGGATGCGTTTGAAGTCGGCGAGGTGGGCGAGGTTGATGTGCAGGTTCTCGCCGCCGGCTTTGAGGCCGGAGCGGTCGTCGCCGTCGAGGGCGATGTAGGGCGGGTAGTGCAGGTCACCGAACGCGTTGCCGAGCGCCTGGACGACGCCTTTGGACCCGTCGTTGAGTTGGTACAGGCAGGCGAGATCGAGGTCGATCGCGCCGTTGCCGAGGAATCCGCGACGGCCGCGGGTCCAGTTGAGGTTGATCCGCATCGTTCCGGTGGCGCCGCCCTTGGCGAGGGACACGGTGGGGGCTGCCTTGGTGAGGGTGATCTTGCTGAGCTGGACCCGCGGCTGCGGCGCCGGAGGCGGGGTGGGCGCGGGAGGGCGAATCACGGTATTGGGTAGCTGGATTGGGGGAGTGGGCGCAGGGGTGGGGACAGGCGGGTGGGTGGGGGCGTCGTCGACGGTGACACCGTGTTCGGTGACGAGGGCCTTGAGGCCGCTGTCCCAGCCGGCGGAAACGTTCCGGATCTTCCATTGTTCACCGCGCCGGTAGATCTCGGCGAGGACGGCGGCCCGTTCGGTGGTCAGGCCCAGGGCCGGGGCCGAGACCGAACCCAGCGTGACCCCGAGACCGGCAATGGCGGCGAGACTGCCGGGAGCGGAGTCGTCCATGCTCACGGCCAGGCGTAGCGTGTCGATCCCGTACGGCACCTTGGTGACGTCTACCGCGACGGTGCTGGGGCCGGTGAGCCGGACCGCTCCCTCGGGGGAGGCGGGTTGGTTGAAGAAGACGAAGTCGCTGTCGCTTCGCACCTTCCCGGTGGAGGTGACCTGGAAAACCATAAGATCGACGGTCCCGGGGGAGACGCCGGCGACGCTGACGGTCAGCTGCGGTGAGGTCAGTGGGGTGTTCTGGCCGCGGACAAGCGAAGTCATGGGTTTCGCTCCTGCATTTTGCGTTGTTGAAGGGTGCCACCCGCACCGGGTGTGGCTGCTGGTCGGCGCCCACGGGCAAAGGGGGCGACCGTGTCGGGGTTCACCCCGCCGCGCCGGCGGCGCGGCGGGGTGAACGGTGTCCCGGTCGTCGTCTGGGACGGCTCAGCGGGTCTTGAGAACTCGCCTCAACCGACGGTGACCTTCTCCGGTTCGTCGTCACGGTCAACGGTCGCCTCGACCGGTTCGAGGCCGCGGCGGTTGCGGATGATGCTGGAGATGAAGGCGGCACCGATGAGGGCGACACCGACGAGGCCGGTGACGTTCTCGTTGACGTGGTAGCCGATGGACACCAGCAGGATCACGGCCAGTGCGCCGATGGCCCAGTGGGCGCCGTGCTCGAGGTACACGTAGTCCGACAGGGTTCCCTTGCGGACCAGGAACACCGTGATGGAACGGACGAACATCGCGCCGACGAAGCCGAGGCCGAGGGCGATGATGATCGGGTCGGACGTGATCGCGAACGCGCCGATCACACCGTCGAAGGAGAACGACGCGTCGAGGACCTCGAGGTAGAGGAACAGGAAGAACCCGGCTTTACCGGTGGCCTTGGCCAGCTCGGTCGGTCCGCCCTTGGACCCTTCGACCAGTTCGCCGTCTTCGTCTCCCTCGGGAGTGTTGAACAGCTCACCGAGACCGTTGACGGCGATGTAGGTGACCATGCCGAGGACGCCGGCGATCATCACCATGGAGACGGTGTCCTCGGGGGCGATGTACGCGGCGGTGATCAGCAGCAGGGCGCCGGCGATGATGACGGCGAGCTGGTCGAGCTTGCCCGCGCGGGCGAGGGGCTTCTCCAGCCAGGACAGCCAGGTGATCTCCCGCTCTTCCAGGATGAAACCGAGGAACAGCATCAGCAGGAACATGCCGCCGAACGCCGCGATCTGCGGGTGGGCGTCGGTGAGCAGGGTTTCGTAGCTGGCGCTGCCGTCGGGGAAGTACGCGGCACCGTCGGCGGGCGGGTTGAGTGCCAGGTCGAGGGCGGCGACGGGGCCGAGGCCGGACGCGAGCCACACGATGACGAGGGGGAAGACCAGGCGCATGCCGAACACCGCGATGACGATGCCGACGGTGAGGAAGATCTTCTGCCAGAACTCGCTCATCCGGCGCAGCACGGTGGCGTTGATGACGGCGTTGTCGAAGGACAGCGAGATCTCGAGGATCGACAGGATCACCACGAGCAGGACGGCCTGGGGGCCTCCGTAGATCGCCGCGATGATCAGGGAGATCACCGTCACGGCGAAGGAGAGACCGAATATTCGCAGAACCACGAAGCGTGGCCTTTCTCTAGTGGGCATGCAGGGTGGCTACTGCAGGGCGGGCGAACACCGGGGAGGACCCGGACATGCGGGTCCTCCCCGAAAACCTTTGAGACGGGTCAGATGTTGACGCCGTAGTCGCGGGCGATACCTGCCAGTCCGGACGCGTAGCCCTGGCCGATGGCGCGGAACTTCCATTCCCCGTTGTGCCGGTAGAGCTCACCGAAGGTCATGGCGGTTTCGGCGGAGGCGTCCTCGGTGAGGTCGTAGCGGACCAGTTCGTTGCCGGTGGCCCGGTCGACGACGCGGATGAACGCGTTGGTGACCTGCCCGAAGCTCTGACCACGCAGTTCTGCCTCATGGATGGAGACCGGGAAGAAGATGTTGGTGACGTTCGGCGGCACGGCCTTGAGGTCGACGTTGATCACCTCGTCGTCGCCGTCGCCCTCGCCGGTGAGGTTGTCGCCTTCGTGCTGGATCGACCCGTCGGGGGATCGCAGGTTGTTGTAGAACACGAAGTGCTGATCCGACAGGACCTTCTTGTTCTCGCCGGTCGCCAGTGCGCTGGCGTCCAGGTCGAATTCGTGGCCGGTGGTCGATCGCGCGTCCCAGCCGAGCCCGACCGCGACCGCGGTCAGGTTGGGGGCTTGCTTGTCGAGGGAAACGTTGCCGCCTTTGGCAAGGGTGACGCCCATGGAGGTCCTTTCACACAGGGGATAGGGGCGTGCCAACAGATGTGTGCCACCCCCGCAGATGTTCGAGCACGCTCACCATAGATCGTGGGGATTCGGGCATGCGAGTGGACGCGCGATTTCGGTGCAAATAGGTTCGCGTGGCGCGTGAACGGTTGTCTGCCTTGAGTAGTGAGCGATCCCGACCCCTCGACTGGATTTGGTTCTGGTACTACCAGAAGGCTTGCGCGCTGTCTGTATACCCAGTAAATGACTCGGCCGGCACGCAGCGGGCATCCACGGTCGGCGGGCAATCTGCCTACCGAGGCACGTGCATGCGCCGTTTCGTCTGGGGTGAACTGGACCTGAGATATCACCGAGCAGCGGAACCGCGATGGTTGCAGGATGGACACCGGGAACAGTGATGGACGGGATGTCGTCCACATCAGCGGCACTTATCCGCGTGTGGCCGGGCGACGGCACTCAGGGGCGTGAAGGGCCGACGCTGGTATCAGCGGAGGTGGTGCGGATTAGCTCAGCTGGCGCGGGCAAGTCTGACACTGCGGTTCTGTGTGCGTCCGGCCCTCACATGGCGCCGCCGACTACGCTGAGCGCGGGCGACGTTTCAGGGAGCTCCGCGACGTGTCATTTGTCGCAGGCGATTCCGTCCTTGTCGCGGTCGAGCTTCGTCGAATATCCGGGCTCACCCTTGTAGATCGGTGCCGCGCCGGCGGCTCGCACTTCATCGCAAGATCCGTAGCTGACCGTCGATTTCGGCACGGGCGGAACGGCCGCAGGCGGGCTCGTCGGAATCACGACCGGTGCCGGTGGTGGCGCCACGGCAATAGTGGTCGTGGGAACTACCGGGGCGACAGGCTGCACGGCAGCCGGTGAGGTGCTGACCGGAGCGGCAACCGTGGTTGTTGTCGGTACCGGTCGTGACGTGGTCGGTCTGGCACTCGATGCGTCGACGACTCGTGCAACGGACGCTGTCGTGGTCGGTGTGGTGCTGGACTGGGTCTTGCTGCTTCCGCATCCGGTCACGAGCACAGCGCCGGCGATCAGGGTGATCGCAAAGGTCGTCTTCTTCACCCAGGGCATGTAATCAGACAAACCGGATCATGTGTATCGGTCAGCCGGTATACATCGCCGGCACGGGAGCGGGCTCACGGCGGGTCGCCGAGCCGCCGCCGTCCTTCCGTGTCGGCGTGGTCACGGTGAGTGCGCAAGGGTGGCGGGCTGATCTCTCGGAGGGCCCGATCGCGATGACCGCAGCGGGACTTCGTTCGGACACCGCAACGGTTCGCGTCACACCCGAGCCCCGCGCAGTCTCAGCACCAACGGCTACGGCGGCAAAAACCACCACCGCCGCCGCCGCCGCCGGTGTAGGCGGGCGCCTCGACATAAATGTTCCCGTTCTCGTCGAACTTGTACATCGAGTGGTCGTCGTCGCTGGTGTAGAGCCGGCCGTCGGGTCCGGCCCGCAACCGGTCCAGTTCGGCCTTCTGGCCCTCTTTCACGATCGCTGTGTCATCGTCGTCGCGGCACAGCGCTTGCAGCCCCGAGCGGGTGCCCCACGCATGCCGATATGCCGTCAACAGTCTGGTCCAGCGCGCAGCGTTCATGGCCGTCGCGTTGGATTTCTCGGCCGATGCGAGCTGCTGGTCGAGGGGGATCGGGGCAAGAGCGGAAAGGTTGATGTCCGGCATGTCGAGTGTGCCGAACCCCTCGGCGAGCAGTATCTCGTTGAGGAGCACATCGGAGTCGGTTGAGGACTGGGCCGCCGCGAGGGTGGTTGTCGCCGGGGTAGTGGTCGGTGTCATGGATGACATACGCGTTGTGGTGGGCACCGTGGAGGTGGAGGTGGTCGTCGAGGCGGGGGCGGTGGCGGTCTCCTCCGATGGACCGGCCTCGGAGGCGCTCAGATACACGTATCCGCCGGGCGTGAGGCTTCCCCCAGCGGACGAGGTGGAACGTACAACCCGCACGCCGCTGCCGATCGGAGCGAGTTCCGCCAACCGACCCAACACCGCAGCACGATTCGACTCCAGCGCTGCATATCCGCCGCAACTCACCGCTCCGACATGACTGAGATCGACACGGGTTCGTTGTCCGTCCACGTCGATGAATAGACCAGGTCCGGACCCTGCGGCCACGTCGTATTCGAGAACTGATCCCCGCCACTCAGGCCGCTGCGACACCGAAACGTGCGCGGCGGTGGTCGTGCGAACCGAAGGTGTGGCGGCCTGAGTGACGGATCTGTCCGATCGGGAGTCCTCGTCGATGTAGCTGCCGAACAGTGCCAACACTGCAACCGCCCCGAGTCCCCAGCCGAACTTCCGCCTTGTGGTCACCACGAACTCCTCTATTACTGCTGGTGCCGTCACCGAGATCCGAGGCAGCTTAGACGGTTCAGTGGACGTGGATGATCGCCTCCCCCCCGCCACACCGGCCGTCGAACTGCGACGCCCCAGAAAGTGCGTCGACCTCAGCGCCATCGATGCCCGCACGTGCACGATTTCCTCTGCGCCCGCCTGTCATCCGCCTGAATGACACAGTTGACGATCCGCGAGTCGAGTCCACACTGGCGGACGAGAGCCGGGGAGACGATGTTCCGTCGCGAGCGGACCTGTGGACCGGAACAGCGATGAAGAGCCTGGTATGCATTGCTCATGAAACGTGCCGCTTCGGTCTCGCTCGCTATCCTCGTGCTCGCCGGCTGCGGCAACGCCGACTCCGAGACCAGTCAACCCTCCTCGTCGACGCGCGCGCCTGCGTCCTCGACGACAGCGACGACATCGGTGGTGGCGCAGCCCGCGCCGGATGTCCCCGGGCAGGTGGTGGTTCGTGAGGTCGACAGCTCCTGTGCCAGCGCTGAGGTCGGTGCGCCGATCGATCTGACGGAGGTGTCGGTGCACCTCGGGGTCCCCGGGTATGCCGGTACGGTGGCGCGGGTGGTGTGGAGTTATCAGGGTGACCTCCCCGCCACGGGGACGGTGCTGTGGTCGCTCTCGGCGGCAGACCGGGGCGGAAACAATGCTGTTCAGCTCGGCTACAAGACCCTCGACGGCAACCAGATCGCCTACTTCACCTTCGCGGGCGCCAAGCAGCAGAATCTCTCGGGTGCACCGGATGTCAGCGTGCCCGGTCAGGTGACGGCGGTACTGCCCTCCGCAGCGGTGGCCGCTCTCGGTAGCGAGTGGCACTGGAAGGCCACGGTGAATGTCGATGGCGAGGACGTCGATCGGTGCCCCAACTAGCAAATGAGGTGCCCGCCTGCACCGCGAACGGGCTGACGTTCGTCCGGTAGGGGCGTAACCGAGTTGCGGTGATGGCCGCGGGTGATGATTCGCCGGCCAGGGCGGATCCGTGGCGATGGACGCGAGTTCAGGCCAGCGGCAGCACGCCGAGTTTCCGCCGGATGTGGCGCCGGGTAGAGGCAGTCGGTGTCATGTGTCGCGCTACGCGTCGACATCGCCGCCGCCGCACGACGCCTCGACGAGGGAGCCGGGATTTCCGCGACGCTTTCACTCCCGCGCCTGGCAGCGCGGATCGAGAACGAACGAATACGGTGCGGCCTTGTCGATGCCTCCGGCAGTTTCGCCGTGCGAATCCGCAGCGAATCCGCCGATACCGAATCTCTCGAGCAGACGCCGAAACACGATGGCATCGCCGTGATCACCGAGGAACTTCGAGAAGACTCCTCGATACGTCTGCTTCTTCACGACGGATCCCCGCAGCAGGTCGCTCTCGCGTGTACCCGCGCGGCGGCACACGCGCAGCGAATCCCGCACGAACGGCAGAGAGCGCATCTCCAAGCCCAAATGCTGCTCGCTTCCAGCCTTTTTGCGGCGGGACGAGTCGATTCGGCCAAGGAAGTCGTTGCACCTGCGGTGAGCAGATCCGCCGAACTTGGGCTCAAACAGTTTCTCATTGAGGGCGGACCACAGATGCCCGCACTCGCAAGGAACCTACTGACGGACAAAGATGGCTTCAAAACGCGAGGACAGTCCTCGGCCTCGGGCCGGGGACTGTCCTCATTCGAATTTTCGCCTATCCGAGTTTCCGCGTTGCGGTTCCTGGGTTCTCATGTGCGTCGACTGCGTTCGCGGCGAGCCGATGGAGATGTCATCCGGGTGGATCACCTGGTGGACGTGCAGGCCGGCGATCTCGTGCAGGTCATGTCCCAGCAGGGTGGCGAACGTCGGTTTGACGTCGAGCAGGCGCGACTGGTCGGGCGTGAGCATCGGAATAGGACTGCGCGCCAACCGGAACCGGTACCTTCCCGCTCAGCGCGCCGCCGTCCGCCGTGGCCGGTGTGTGCGGATGTTCGGCTCCGCATTTGGCGGTGGCTGGTTCAACCCGCGCGGCGACGGCGGGGCAGGTTCGCCATCAGGGTGTCTCATTCGCCGAACAGGTCCGGTTCCCGGCCGCGCTGATGCGGGGGCGGTCCTAGCGAGGAACGTCATGGCGGCGGCAGGCGATGCATGTCTGGGTCGACGCGCCCAAGGGGCGCCGGCGAGCGGCCGGGCGCCATCGCTATCAGCTGATCGGTGAGGCTCGGTGACGGGAGGGAGTCGCCCCGCAGATGATGCTCGAGGTCGATTTCGGCGGCCCCGGGCGTGTCCGAGCCTCACGGACCGAGTGGTCCTTGGCGGCGTGCCGTGGTCAGTGGCCGGTGAGGGTGCGGTCGGTGTCGATGTGGACGTCGAGGTGGACGCCGACCTCGCTGCCGAGGTTGACCAGGGCGTCGAGGGAGAACTTGCTCAGTTTGCCGCGGTGCAGGTCCGAGATCCGCGGTTGGGTAACGCCGAGGTTGTCGGCGGCCACGGCCTGGGACCAGCCGAAACGGTCGATCTGTGCGCGGATCGCGGTCATCAGGTCGGCGCGCAGCTGCCGGTTGTAGGCCTCGCCGGGGGTGTCACTGATCGCCTCCCACACGGAGGTGGTTTCGGTAATGTCTTTGTCGGTCATGATGTCTCCTGTGCGTATGCCTGGGCTGCCTTGTAGCGGTGTCGGCCGAGGTTGATGTCTGCGTTCGAGGTCTTCTGTGTCTTTTTGTGGAAGCAGTGCAGTACGTAGATCGCCTCGCCGAACTGGGCGACGTAGAACGTTCGGAAGGCGCCGTCCGGAGTGCGGACCCGGATCTCGCGGCATCCGGGCCCGACGTCCTTCATCGGTTTCCAGTCGTCCGGATCGAGCCCCTGTTGGGCCCGGCCGAGTTGGTAGCCGAGATCGTCCTGTGCGGCGGCGGGCAGATCGCGCAGGTCGTCAAGTGCGCTACCCACCCATCGGATCGGTTTCTCGTCACCTCGGTACACCTCCCTAGGTTATATCAGTACAAATATATGCTGTTGTGCGAGGTGGAGGCCCGAAGGTGTTGCGCGTCGTTGAAGGTGACGACGATGCGGTGCGAGAACGGCCCCGCTCGGGGGTGGTGGGCGGGGCCGTGGTGGGCGTGGTGACGGGGTGGTCGTCAGGTTGACGCGGTGGTGGTCGGGTTGATGGGGGTCGGGTTCAGTCCGCGGCGCTCTCGCTGATGGCGATGCGGGCGGCCTTCTCGTCGACGATGGTGTGGTCGGCGGCGAAGGCGGCGGTAAGCGCGTGCAATGCGAGGTTGTTCACCGCGCGCGGGTGTCCGCGTGAGGCGCCCACGGATGAGCCCGATCGCGTCGTCGGAGAACAGGGTGTCGTCGCGGCCGGCGATGCGACAGTGGTGACCGATGTAGTCGGCGGTGTCGGCTGCGCTCATCCCGGCGATCGTGTAGCGCACGGCGATGCGCTGGTCCAGCGCGGCGAGCACACCGAGTCGGAGGCAGTGCCGCAGGGTAGGTTGGCCGACCAGCACGACCGCGAACGGGGACCGAAGAGTCCATCTCGTGGTTGGTGAGCAGGCGGATCGCTTCGAGCTGGTGGTTTCCGATGCGTTGCTGCTTCTGGTTCATGAGCTGAAGTCGAGAGCTCTTCCGCAGTAAGGTAATACACGACAGCGAGGCACCCTCTGCCGACTGCCGCTCGATCGGGCACGGACGTGGCTTCGATCGCAGAGTTCGTCGGTGCGGCGCGGGCGATCCTGGTCACGACGAGGCGGAGGCGCTCAAGGCCGTCCTGGCGGGCGTGGGCCCGGCACGCCCACAGGGCCGTGTCCAGCTCCCAGGCACGCCCCCAGCGGCGAGCCCGTCCGGTTCCTGATCCGGCCCCGATCCGGTCATGATCGGGACGACGGGAGCAGGCAGAACCTGGACCGCCGGGAACCGGCACGGCGGTATCAGCGGCATGGTGGAGATGCTGCCGTGGCCTGCGTGCGTGATGCGGGGATGTGGTCCTGGCTGTTCGGTGGGGTGCGGTGATCGCTCGATCAGCGGCACGAGCGGATAGGTGCGGACGCGGAAGCTTCCCGATCGGTGAAGCACAATGGGGTGCCATGGACGATGCGGAGTTGGTCGAGCAGGTGCGGCGGCGTTGGGAGCATGGTGTCCCGCCGAAGGTGATCGCGCGTGCTCTGGGCATGCGGCCGTCGGTGGTGGCGCCGTTGGTGCGACGAATCGCTGCCGAGGCCGACGCGTCCCGAGGATTGGGGCGGGTGCTGGGGTGCTGGGTCAATTGCGGCTGGAGTGTCTGGCTGGGCCTCGAGGGTCATCCGGAGTGGCCGGAACTGGATGCTCCCGCCGGTGAGGCCGAAGACTTCGCGCAGCTGTTGGTGGCACGAGAGGGACGGCGTGGTCTGGCGGCGCTGCGAGGCTATACCTGGCCGACGCGCACTGCCTTGGGGTGAAGAACACCCGTGAGCCCGAAACCATGGATGCGGGCAGGATCCCCACCGCCGTCCGCAGTACTACGCGGCGTTCGACCGTCCAGCGGTGAGATTCCGATCGAACTCGGCCGTGAACTGATCCTGGGGGCGGCGACGTATGCGCGCGGACTCGGTTTCGAGCCCGCGGACGCCTTCGATGGTGATGCCGCCGCGTTCCTGGGTGAGGGGGACGGGTCAGATCGAGTTCGGTAAGGACGGTCAGCCGTTCTACCTCAACGGGCCCTACGACAATTCGGCTGCTGTCATTCGGACCCTCGAGCGGTCCGTGGGTGCGGGGAACTTCCACGTCTCGGTGGCTGCGGGACCGATGTGACCGCCACGAACGAACCCGACGTCGAGGGGAACGTCCGACTTAATGGGCCGTGAGCCGAGCAACAGCCAACGCCGTTCTCGGTACTTGCGTCGATCTCCGTAATCTGTCGATTGCATAGCTGTGCGGTGGCTCGATTCGTCTCATTCGATCGTTTCTGCGACACGAATGCACTCGCGACGAGCCCGGTGTTCACCATGATCGTCGGGAACCGCCCACAGGCCCGGGCCGGTCCGTCGGCCGGTGTCGGGGATCAGTGCCCGTAGCCTGGGCGGCGTCTTCGCTCAGTGCCTCCGCAGGTGGGGGCGTACGTCCTCGGCGACGCCTGGTGGGAGTGTGCAGCCGTGGTGCACGAGGTCGACGGTGTTCTCGATCGCCGGCTCGTCGGGACCGGTGTCGGCACCGGCGGCGGCGGCGACTTCGACGAGGGCGGCGATTGTCGCACCGAGGGTGGGCAGGGTACGGCGATGGTGCGGGGCAGTGTCAGCAGGTCGACGCCGGGTGCCTCTTCCTTGATGCGCAGGGCCAGTTCACGGGCGAGGGTGCGCAGTGCGTGAGGATCGAAGTACCGGCGGGCGGTGCGTTCGGTGATGTGCATCTGTTCCGCTACGGCGGCGACTCGGTCGGTGAGCAGGGCCTCGAGTCGGTCGGTGGGGACGGTCAGACCGATGCGTGCCAGCTCCTCACCGAGGGCGGAGGCCGTCGTCCTCACCCATGATGATGGTCGTGGCATCGGGGTCTCCTGATCCGAGCGTTCCGCCACACCTGGTTTTTCTACCTGGGCCCTCGGTGTGGCGGCGGCAGGCGGCTGGAAATGTCACGACCCGGAGCCGGGCACGCACATATCGTCCTGGATTTACGGGGGCGCCGTTGCAAGTGCTGCCAGTATCGAGCCTCATGTTCAGTTTCCGGCCTGAGCGTGTTCCGGCCTCAGCGTGCGCGCGACGGGCCGCCTCGATCAGAGCTTCTGCGGCACGCTCAGCGCGCTTCGATGCGGTACGGCTCGTCGGCGTATCGGTGTAACCGGACCGGGTCTTGAGCCCGCGCAGCACACTGAGGTGCTTCGCCGTGGCAACAGATGACCTCCGATGCTGCGATGCCCGCGTGCACCCATAACGTCACGATCGCATCATCCACACCGTCCGGCTGGCCAGTGTGGGGTGTTCACGGGACTGGGGCATCGACCCACTCCCGGTAGAACGGCGGCATCTCGGATGCCTTTCCGCGGAAGCTGGGTGGGCGCTTGTCGAGGAAGGCGCGCACGCCGTCGGCCCCGTCGGCGATGCTGGTGTAGAACATGGCCAGGGAATCGACGCGATGAGCTTCTACCGGGTGCGGCGCTGCGGAATTGCGCAGCATCATCTGGCGCATGAGTGCCACCGACACCGGCGACCGGTCGCGTGTCCACGCGTCCGCCAGCGCTCGTGCCGCACCGAGCAGCGCATCGGGTTCGTAAACGGCCTGCGCCAGCCCGACTGCGTGTGCGGCGTCGGCGTCGAGGATGTCGGCCCGGTACACCAGATCGAGTGCCGCGGGCATGCCGACGAGCCGGGGCAGAAACCACGTCGAGCACGCTTCCGGCACGATCCCGAGTTTGCCGAACACCAGCCCGAACCGCGCCCTGTTCGACAACAGGCGCGCGTCCATCGCCAACGTCATGGTCGCTCCGATCCCGACGGCCGCACCGTTGATCGCGGCGATCACCGGTTTCCGGCAGGCGTGGATCGCAAGAGTGACACGGCCACCGGTATCGCGGATTCGGTGCAGCCCCGGGTCGCCGAGATCGTGCATGTCGGCGAGGGACGGCGTCTTCGACTCGTCGAGACCGAACACGTTTCCTTCGCTCGACAGGTCCATGCCGGCGCAGAACGCGCGTCCCTCCCCGGTGACAATCACCGCTCGGACCTCGTCGTTATCGTTCACCGACACGAAGGTGTGCTCGAGTTCGTCGGCCATCTCGACGGTGAATGCGTTGAGGTGGTCGGAACGGTCGAGCACGACAGTGAGGATGCCGTCCTCGATCTCGTGGCGGATGGTGGTGTATTCCATGATTGTTCCTTGCCTACATGTCAGGTGAGGTCGGCGGCGATCCTGCGGATGGCGGCTTCGGCGTCGCTCACGATGTCCGAGATGATCGTCTTACAGGGCAGGACGGTCTCGATGAGGCCCTGGGACTGGCCAGCCCACCACATTCCGCCGTCCATGTCGCCGTTCTGCAACACCTCGGTGCGTCCGCGTACCCCGGATGCGAGGTGCGCGACATCGGCGAATTCTGCGCCCGGCCGGGCCGAAAGGGTTGCGATCTCCTCGGAAATCGAATTCCGGGCCACACGAGCGGTGTTGCGGAACTCCCGGAACACGAGGATGGTCTGGCGTTCGTCGTTGGCGACGATCTGGGCCTTGACGTTCGGATGCACGGGCGCTTCGTCGCTCGCGACGAACCGGGTGCCCATATTGATCGCGGAAGCCCCGAGGGCGAGTGCTGCTACGAGCCCGTCCCCGGTGGCGAACCCGCCGCTGGCGATGATCGGGATGTCGAGGACGCGGGCCGCGGCGGGGATGAGGATGAGCCCCGGGATGTCCTCGTTGCCGGGGTGGCCGGCGCACTCGAACCCGTCGATGCTCACCGCGTCGGCGCCCATTGATTGGGCCTTCACGGCGTGCCGAACTGCCACCGCCTTGTGGATGACCTTGATTCCTGCGGCCTTGAACGCGGCGACGTGCTCCTGGGGATTGCTGCCGGCGGTCTCGACGATAGTTATGCCGCTGTCGATAATTGCAGCGCGGTACTCGTCGTAGGGGACGGGATTGACCGTCGGGAGAAGAGTGAGGTTGACGCCGAACGACTTGTCGGTCATCTCGCGGCACCGGGCGATCTCGGCGGTGAGTGCTTCGGGTGTGGGTTGGGTCAATGCGGTGAGGAACCCGAGTCCGCCGGCCTCGGCGACGGCGGAGATCAGCTCCGCGGTGCCCACGCCGGTCATACCCCCGCACACAACGGGGTGTTCGACACCGAAAATCTCGGTGAAACGTGTATTCAGCATGGTCACGGCCTTCCTGCGTGCGGAACGTCGACGGTCGTCGAGAGGACCTTGGCCTCCCGTGCGGCACTGCGCTTGGCCTCGTCGAAATCCGGTGCGACGGAGAGGAACAGGGTTCGTCCGTCGTCTCCGCCGAGGGCGACCGCGAACACGCCGAGCGGTGCGGTGCTCACCTCGTCGAGGACGACTCCGCCCTCACCCAATCGGACCGCGCGTTGGTTGACGCAGTCGGCGATCCAGATAGCGCCCTCGGCGTCGAGGGCCTGGCCGTCGGGGGCGATCGTGCATGCCGCGAGCCGCTTCTCGACGTTCGGTTCGTCGCCGAGGTCTCCGAAGGAGGCGAAATCTTCTCGGTGGCCGAGTGTTCCGCCACTTGCGATGTCGAACCTGGAGATGCGGTTGCCGAACAGTTCGTTGACGTAGAGCGTCTTTCCGTCCGGGGAGATGCACATGCCGTTCGGGAAGGACAGCCCGTCGGCGGCCACGCGGGAGGTGCCGTCGGTGTCGACGAGGACGACGACGCCGTGCTCGTGGTCGGCGCCGCCCATGAGGTCGAACCCGAATTCGCCGACGTATGCCTGTCCGTTCGCGGCGACCACCATGTCGTTGGCGTAGCCGCGGCAGTGGGCGGAGATGTCGGCGTGTTCGACGAGCGAGCCGTCGGGTTCTCTGCGGAGGATTTTGCGGTCCTTCATCGAGACGACGAGCATGCGTCCGTCGGGGAGCCAGCCGAGACCGGAGGGCTGGTGGTCGACGGTACAGACCCGTTCGATGGATCCGTCGGCGTTCACGACGTTGACCGAGTGGGTGTAGAAGTCCACGAACCACAGCCGGCCCTCATGCCAGCGGGGTCCCTCGGTGTAGGTGAAGCCCGCCGCGATCTCGGTGAGCTGAGGATCGGACATGTCGGTACCTCTTTCCTGGGTTCTGCTCGTGCCACGTGCCGTGCCATCCGTCGAAGGTCGATTGACACGTACGGGTGGTGTGAGCCCAGTCTCGCGACGTGCGCTGTGGTGTGGGTGTCCCACAACGCAACAGTGCGTTGCAGAGCGGCGTGTGGATCCGGGTGCTGTCGCGAATTCGGACGGTCTGCAGGGCGGTTCGGCATGGACGCTGGTCGCACGCTCACCCACCGGATCCGGAGGAATACCGCCATGCTCGCCACGATGATGGATCGTCCACTGCTGATCAGCTCGCTGCTGTGGCACGCCGAGAACGTCTTCGCCGACCGGGTCGGGGTTTCATGCGACGCCGGCCGCGGCGACCGGGAGTTCACCTACCGCGATCTCGGCGCGGCCACCCGCCGGTTCGCCGGTGCGTTCGACGACCTGGGAATCGGGTTCGGGACGAGGGTTGCGACGCTGGCGTGGAACACCTTCGGACACCTCGTTGCCTACTATGCCGTTCCGGCGTCCGGGGCGATCCTGCACACTGTCAACCACCGGGTGTCGCCCGACCACATCGCCTATACGATGGACAAGGCCGAGGACGAGGTGGTCCTGATCGACGCCGACCTGCTGCCGGTGCTCACCGAAGTCCTCCCGCGCCTGCCGCGCATCCGGCACGTGGTCGTTTTCGGCACTCTCGACGGCCTCGATCGCGCACTGTCTGCGACGGTGACGTGGTGGTCGTTTGATCGGCTCCTGCACGATGCCGAACCGATCGAGGAGTTTCCGGAGTTCGACGAGACCACCGCTGCGTCGATCTGCTTCACTTCCGGTACCACCGGGTTGCCTAAGGGAGTGGTGTACAGCCACCGCAGCACCGTGCTGCATGCCCTGGCGATCAGTGCGTCCGGTGGTGTCGCGATCGAGGGGTCACGCTCGTATCTGCTGGCCACGCAGATGTCCCACGTCCACAGCTGGGGTGTTCCACACGCGGGGGTGCTGCAGGGCGCCCGTCTCGTCCTTCCCGGGCCGCACCCCTCGCCGGCCGAGCTGCTGCGGATCACGACGGAGCAGACCCCGGACGTGGTCGTCGGTGCACCGGCCGTTGCCGCGCTCATGCGCGAGCGGTTCGACGCCGAGCCCGCCCGCTACGACCTCGGGAGCGTGCACACCCTGTGGCTGGGCGGTCAGGTACCGCCGTCGGGGCTGGTGAACTGGTGGGCCGCGCACGGAGTCTCGACCGTCAACGGGTGGGGTATGACCGAGACCTCGCCGATGGGGACCTTCAGTCACGTCCCGGCGAGCCAGGGGCGGCCCCTGCCGCTGTTCCAGGTGCGCATCGTCGACGAGGACGGGCGAAGTCTACCGTGGAACGGGTTCACCACCGGTGAGCTCGAAGCTCGCTCACCGTGGGTGACCGGCACGTACCTCGACGACGACCGTACCGGCGACGCGTTCGACGACGGTTGGTTGCGGACCGGCGACGTCGCGGTGATCCACCCCGACGGTCAGGTCGAGATCCGCGATCGGGTCAAGGACCTCATCAAGAGCGGCGGGGAGTGGATCTCCTCCGTCGAGTTGGAGAACACGCTGCTGCTGCACCCGGCCGTGCTCGAGGCCGCTGTCATCGCGGTGCCGCACGAGACGTGGCAGGAACGCCCCGTCGCGTGGGTCCGGCTGACCGACGACGTCTCCGACGACGGACTGCGGGCGCATCTGGCGGCGACCCTGCCGAAATTCTGGCTTCCGGACACGTTCGTGCGGGTGGACGAGGTCCCCAAGACGTCGGTGGGCAAGCTCGACAAGGCGCGGATGCGGCAGCGGTGGCGCGCGGGCGTCGAGGTGTAGCGTTCTGGGACACTCACAGCTGATGTGACCTCGGTTACATAATGGGGGTACTGGCTGCGATGTGTTCCGAGATGGTGATGTGTGGTGACCGACTGGATCCGCGCGCTGGTGGATGATCGTGACATCGACGCGCACGAGGGTGCTCCATTGGGGTTGCGGCCGGAGATCGAGCAGTCGTGGCGCCGGTGCCGTGCGATCGGGGCGGCGGCGGACGGCTCTCGGTTGCGGTTCGTCGACGACACGCGCACCGACTCGAAGCTCGTCCGTGCTGCACGCCCCGTGGTGGATCGGTTGGCCGAGCAGCTCGCGGATGTGCCGGTGACGATTCTGTTGGCCGATCAGGACGCCACCATCGTCGACCGGCGCACGGGGGGTGAGATCCCTGCTCGGGCGTCTCGACCGCGCCCAGGTCGCGCCGGGTTTCATGTTCTCCGAACAGTACGCGGGTACCAACGGCATCGGCACCGCGCTCGAGGAACGCAAAGCCTTCCGGGTGCGCGGCAACGCCGCGGTGGTGGCGATGGCCGCGACACCGTGATCGCGACTCCGACGGCGTCGCGGCTGATGGACTCGACCGACCAGATGATGATCTGGGACTGGATCAGCAGCCACCTGGGCACCAGGCAGGAATGGGAGGGCCCACTGCGCTTCGCTGAGGGCATCGACGTGCGGGTTCATGCCCGTCGGGTAGGCGAATCGGGAGATTCGCTCAGTGCGATTCTCGAACTGCGTCCGATGGCTTCCTCCGCGCACTTCCGCCCTCGGACGGCCGTAGCTCCCGCGTCGCATCGGGGTCCTTCCGTCGAGCCCGTGGGGCGGATCGTCGGCCGTAGTCTGGCCACCGGCTGCAAAGCCGCATCGGCGAGATCGCGGGCACGGTGGGTCCGGTCCTGGTGACCGGCGAGTCCGGGGTCGGCAAGTCGCATGTCGCCCGGCACATCCAGCAGCGGTAGGGGCGCGGTGGCGATGTCTTCGTGATCGACGGTTCCACGTTGACTCCGACCGCTGTCGCGGACCTGCGCGCACGCCTGTCAAACAATGCCCCGTGGATCGTCGAGCACGTGGACGAGGTATCGGGCGACGCGGTCGCTCCCACGCGCCGGCTGCTGGACGCCGCCGCCGAGATGGCCGCGCCGCCGGTCGCGACTGCGACCGCGACCGCACCGGGCGGTGGCCACCAGCTCCACACCCACGTGCGCCGGAGCGTGTCCGTGCTGCCATTGCGGCAGCGGATCGAGGACCTCGACGACCTCGCGCGGGAGCTCCTCACCGCCCAGCTCCCAGAGCGTCCCACGCCGCAACTGCAGCCGGCCGCGCATCGAGCGCTGATCGCCCACCACTGGCCGGGCAACGTCCGCGAGCTCGATGCCGTGCTGTCGACGGCTGTCTCGAGGTCGATGGGGTTCGACATCAGACTCGAGCACCTCCCTGACGACTATCGCGCACTCGGGTCGGGTCGACAGCTCACCTCCCTCGAACGCAGCGAGCGGGAAACGATCGTGCGTGCCCTCGACGAAGCCGACGGCAACAAGTCCCTCGCCGCAGATCGGCTCGGGGTCGCGCGGTCGACGCTGTACCGCGAGATTCGCGCGCTCGGTCTGGAGAACGAACGCTTCGGATCCTGACCTCGGGAGCCCCTGTCGCATATCGGGACATCCCAGTCCGGCTCGGAGCGGACACGATGGGCGCAGGACGGGCGACCCTCGGTTACCCGGCTCCTCGCGCCACCTCATCAGGCGGTGACGTCGGACCGACCCGAAGGGATGATCAACGATGAAACGCACAGTCTACGGCGACGACCACGAGGCCTACCGGGACTCCGTCCGTCAGTTCCTGGTGCGGTATTTCGAACCGCGCGCCGAGGACATCCGGGCCGATAAAGCGCTGCCCCGGGACTTCTGGCTCGAAGCCGGCAAACACGATCTGCTCGGTCTCGAAGTCCCGGCCGAGTACACAGGTGGCGACGCGGGCGACTACCGCTTCAACGCGGTGCTCATCGAGGAGTTAGCCAAGGTCAACGCAGCTCTGGCGTCGAGTGTCAGTATCCACTGTGACGTCGTGGCGCCATATCTGGTGCAGCTGACCACCGACGAGCAGAAGGTTCGGTGGCTGCCGGGAGTGTGCTCGGGTGAGGTGCTCACTGCAATCGGCATGACCGAGCCCGCCGGAGGTTCGGACCTGGCTGCGCTCAAGACCACTGCAGTTCGCGACGGCGACGGCTGGTTGCTGTCGGGTGCGAAGACGTTCATCACCAATGGGTATTCGGCGGATCTGGTGGTGATCGCGGCGCGGACCTCGCCGGAGAAGAAGGCCAAGGGCATCACTCTCTTCGGCGTTGAGACGTCCCTGCCCGGATTCGAGCGTGGCCGTAAACTCGACAAGGTCGGCCAGGACGAAGCGGACACCGCAGAATTGTTCCTCGACAACGTGCGGGTCACCGACGCCCACGTGATCGGTGAGCTCGATCGCGGGTTCATTCACATGATGTCGTTCCTACCCCAGGAACGATTGGGATGTGCCGTCTCCAACCTCGCACATGCTGCGCAGATCCTCGTCGAGACCGTCGACTACTGCCGGGAGAGAACGGCGTTCGGCCAATCGATTGGAACCTTCCAGCACAACAAGTTCCTGATCGCCGACCTGGTGACGCAGATCGAGGTCACGCAGGCGTATGTCGATCAGTGCGTCGCGGCGCACGCGGCCGGTGAGCTCACCTCCGTCGATGCGGCGAAGGCGAAGTGGTGGACCGCCGACGTGCAGAACCGGGTGATTGACCACTGCGTGCAGCTGCACGGTGGCTATGGCTACATGAATGAGTACCGGGTGGCGCGGGCGTGGCGGGATGCGCGCGTCTCGAGGATCTGGGCGGGTTCGAACGAGATCATGAAGGAACTGATCGGCCGCGATCTCGGATTCTGAACCCGGATAACGTTCTGGCACTGAATATGTGGATGCAACCTGGCGTGTGTCCGTGATTCGATTTCGGACACTTCACATCACACGATCGCTTCTAACGTCTTAAGTGTCCGGGCGGGAATACACGTCCCGGGAAATCTCGAGGAGGAACGACATGACGGCATCCCAGGCCGACACGGCCACCCGCACCGGCAAACACTCGAACAACGACGTGCTCGACGTCCTGATCATCGGTGGAGGCTTCTCCGGCCTGTATGCGCTGGACCGGATTCGTGACCTCGGCTTCACCGCCAAGGTCTGGGACGCCGCTGGCGGACTCGGCGGAATCTGGTGGTGGAACTGCTATCCCGGCGCGCGCACCGACAGCACCGGGCAGATCTACCAGTTCTCGCACAAAGACCTGTGGAAGAAGTACGACTTCGCTGAACTGTATCCAGGGCACGACGGAGTCCGAAATTACTTCGAATATGTCGATTCACAACTGGATCTCACCCGCGACGTCGTGTTCGACACCTTCGCCGAGTCCTGCACATGGGACGAGGAGACCCGGCAGTGGACCGCGCGGTCCGCGGACGGCAAGGTGCAGAATGCGCGTCAGGTGATCGTCGCGACCGGATTCGGTGCCAAGCCGCTGTATCCGAACCTCGAGGGGCTCGACTCGTTCGCCGGCGACTGCTACCACACCGCTCGCTGGCCGCAGGAGGGCGTCGACATGACGGGCCGCAAGGTCGTCGTCATGGGCACCGGGTCCAGCGGCGTGCAGGTCGTCCAGGAAGCCGGTCACGTCGCCGAACACGTCACGGTGTTCCAACGCACCCCGAACCTGGCGATTCCTATGCAACAACGTGCACTCACGCACGACGACAACGAACAGTTCCGGAAGGGACTGCCCGAGCGGTTCGAGGCACGTTACAAGGCCTTTGCTGGATTCGACTTCGACTTTCTGCCGCAGAACGCCGCCGACCTGAGCATGGAGGAACGCGACGCGATCTACGAGAAGATGTGGGCGGAGGGTGGTTTCGAGATGTGGCTCGGAAACTTCCAGGACATCCTCGTCGACGAGGACGCCAACCGCACGTTCTACGACTTCTGGCGCAATAAGGTCCTCGAGCGGGTCACCGATCCGAAGAAGGCCGCGATCGTGGCGCCCGAGACACCGCCGCACCCCTACGGCGTCAAGCGCCCCTCCCTCGAGCAGGACTACTTCGACGTCATCAACCAGAGCAACGTCGAGGTAATCGACTCCAACCTGACCCCGATCCGCCGGGTGCTGCCCCACGGGATCGAGACCGACGACGGCGTCATCGAATGCGACCTGCTCGTACTGGCCACGGGCTTCGACAACAACAGCGGCGGCATCATGGCCATCGACATCACCGGCGTCGACGGATTGAGTATCCAGGACAAGTGGAAGTCCGGCGTCGACACCTGCATGGGCCTGTCCACCCGCGGGTTCCCGAACATGATGTTCCTCTACGGCCCCCAGAGTCCATCCGGTTTCTGCAACGGCCCGACCTCCGCCGAGTACCAAGGTGAGATCGTCGTCGAGTTCCTCCAGCACCTGCGCGACAACGGCATTACACGATTCGAGAACACCGAAGAATCGGAGAAGCAGTGGCGTGCACACGTCGACGAACTGTTCGTCAACTCGATGTTCACGAAAGCCCGCTCGTGGTACTGGGGCGCGAATGTGCCCGGTAAGCCTGCGCAGATGCTCAACTACTCGGGCGGTGTTCCCCAGTACTTCGCGCGGTGGGACGAGATCAAGGCCAACGGCTACGCCGCCTTCGAGACGAACTGACCGAAGTGTGGGCGCGTGGGTCACGGTGCATCTCCGTGGCTCACGCGGCGTCGTCCCGACCGTGCGTTGGGAGCGGCGGGTCGACGAGGATCGCCGCGGCCTCTGCCGGGTGTCGGACCGATGCCGAACCGGTCCGCTCCGGAAGATTCTGGGGATTGTCCCCGAAGGCGACCACACGATAGTCGAGCTGCCGGCCGTCGCGGACGGACGTGACCACGAGTCGACGATGGAGGACCGCCCTTGTCCACGGCGAGTAGGTAGTGCGCATCGGAAGCGAGGGAGGTTGTCCAGGGCTCGGAAATCCAGGCCTGTTCTTCACCTTCGACGATGTCGAAGAACAGTTCGGCGATGTCGTGGAAGCGATCCAATTCCACTAGTTTGCCGGCAGGCCGGTTCGGGATGTAGCCGACCACATGCGGGACCCGGCGTGCCTTCCCAGTAGGACTTTGTTAGACGGTGGTGTGCCACAGGAATATCCGAGTGATCGCGGTGGGGAGAAAATCGGATCAATGCGAACGCGGCCACTGACCCCGCGTCGGGTGGCGCGGACCAGTGCGCGAGGTCCGGTCTGCGGTTGCCGTGGCTGCGTTCGGTGGCGGTCAGGCCGCATTTCAGACGAAGCTTCCTGCCGCAGCACCCTTCATGGCAGGCCTACCGTGGGCAGCCTCCGGGTGAGGAATTGTCGGAAGTAGTCGACTTTCGGGGTGGTCACCAGCACCGGGAGCAGCAGATCCCACGCCATCGCCGTCCGCGTCGGCAGGGCGGCGGGGTTGTCGGTGGCCGTCGCCAGGAGGCGTGCCCCGGCGAAGAGTTCCACCAGGAGCTGACCGACAGCGTCCGGATCAGTGTCCTCGCGCAGGTCACCCTCGTCGATTGCTCGGCGGGCCAGGAGTTGGTAGGTGGATATCCAGGTCGCGAAGGTGTCCGTCTCGGAACTGCGGTAGTCGCCCATTTCGGTGATGAGGCGGAAGGTTGCCCCCATCACCGCGTCGTTGAGGGCGGCGTCGACCGTGACGAAGGAGATCCCGAGCATGGCCTCGAATGCCGGCGTGGCGGAGTCGAGATACGGGGTGCACACGGCAGTGAACCGCCTCGTGCCTTCCTCGATGACGGCGCGGACGAGTTCTTCCTTGGAGGCGTAGTGAAAGTACAGCGCCCCCTTGGTGGCCACGGCCTGGGTGAGGATCTCGCTCAGCTTCGTGTCTGCGTAGCCGTGGCGGGTGAACACCTCGGCCGCGGCGTACAGCAATGCGCGACGAGTGACTTCCGCCCGCTTCTGGGTGGCCATTCGCCTGCCCTTCGAGTACCGAGATCATCGACGGGACGGCTGTCGTGAACCGTCCTGAATGGGATTGAACGACGCCCTGCATATGCATACCCGATGTGGAGGTTCGTCGCATGATGTTCGGCGTGGCCCCCTCTGAGGCCGACTGGCCCCAGGACGTCGTCCCCAGCGCACCCCAGGAACGGGGGATTCAGGCGCAAGGTGTCGGCGCCCCGACATCGGAGGGCTCACCGATGACCCGCCCCGCTAGTGGTGTGTCTCGCAAATAATTCTTGATCGATTCGATAGAATCCGTACATGAGGAACCCGGTACCAGCTTTGGAGATTTCCGATGGGCAGCGCGTTGTACTCGAGTCGTTGGCGCGCTCGCAGTCGGGTGCACATCGGGAGGTGGTGCGGGCCAAGGCGTTGTTGATGGCGGCCGAGGGCATGGCTAACACTGCTATCGCGCAGGCGTTGTCGGTATCGCCGGGATCGGTGGCGAACTGGCGGGTGCGGTTCGCCGAGGACGGCATGGCGCGGTTGGGTGAGGTGCGCAAGGGTCGTGGTCGCAAGCCCTCGATCCCGCAGGAGAAGATCGAGGAGATCGTGGACCTGACGCAGAACTACCGCCCGAAAGGCGAGACTCATTGGAGTTGCCGGACGATGGCAGAGTATGTCGGGGTCTCCAAGGACACCGTCCAGCGCGTGTGGTCTGCTCGCGGACTCAAGCCGCACCGGGTCGAGACGTTCAAACTGTCGAATGATCCGCGATTCGAGGACAAGCTCGTCGACGTCGTCGGTCTGTATCTGAACCCGCCCGAGCGGGCGATCGTGTTGTGCGCGGACGAGAAGTCGTCGGTGCAAGCCCTCGACCGGACCCAGGCCTCGCTCCCGATGATCAAGGGCCGCGGCGAGACGATGACCCACGACTACAAGCGTCACGGCACCACCACCTTGTTTGCCGCGCTCGACGTCCTTACCGGCAAGGTGATCGGCCAGTGCCTGCCGCGCCACCGTCACCAGGAGTTCTTGAGATTTCTGCGCACCATCGACCGTGAGGTGCCCAAGGACTTGGAGATCCATCTGATCCTGGACAACTACGCCACCCACAAGCACGAGAAGGTCCGGGCTTGGCTCGATAAGCATCCACGGTTCCACCTGCACTTCACTCCCACCTCCTCCTCGTGGCTTAATCTCGTCGAACGTTGGTTCCGAGAGCTGACTGATAAAGCTCTGCGGCGCGGGGTCTTTCACTCCGTACCGCACCTCATCGTCTCCATTGAGGAATACCTCGATGCCCACAATGAAAGCCCCCGACCGTACGAATGGACCGCGACCGCCGAATCCATCCTCGCCAAGGTTGCGCGCGGCCGCGTCGCACTGGAAAAGATCAGCTAAATCAGAGACACACCACTAGTTCCGGGAGACGCGAGGGCCGGGAGTGGGACTTCATCACACTGCTCGCCGACTACGACGAACACGACACCCTCGCCTTGACAGAGTTTGAGCAGTGGTCGCCCGACTCCCGATGGATTGATGAACGGGACTTCAGGTCTCGGCCGTTGCTGAGGGGTGGTTGTCAGTCGGCCCAACTGAAAACCGTTGTGTGCTCGGCGGGCGTGACAGTTCGACAGACCGCGCGCGTGTCCCGTACCCGTTCGAGCGCACAGGCCTGGTCGGCGTTCATCGACGGCGCGGCAACTGCTCCTGCGCGTTTCCGACGGCCGACATGAGGTCGCGACCCAGGCGCTGATAGGTGCGCAGCCACGCTGCGTCGACCGGCTCGTGTTGGAGGTGCGCCATCAGCGTTTCGCTGTTGTTGTCGGTGTCCAACCATCGGCGCATCTCGGTGGTGCGGTCCTGTACGGCGTGCAGCAACTGGTCTGGAACGGTCGAGTTCGTCATCGGGTGTCGTCCTCCCATGCTGCTCTCTTCCGCTTTGTTGCTCATTGCGGGCGGGTGCGTTGACTGTCAGGCGTTGCACCGTCGGTGGCCACCGCCAGGCGTATTCGCGTGAGTCTGCCTCGTCGAGCGAGTCCCAGACGTTCTCGTAGCGCCTGCGGGTCAGGTCGTCGGCGTCGGCGAGGAGCGCCTCGAACAGTGACCGGGGGTTGGCGTGCCATGACCTGGCCAGCGCGTCGATCTCACGCGGAGCAAAAAGGCCGGACCGGGTGGCGGCGAGAACCCAATCGTCGAAGTCGCCCGCTCGGATCCGCTCGACCGCGTCGAGGTCGACGTTCCCGTCGTCGAGGCCGAACGAGAACAGCGCCCCGACAATGTCTCGGGGCGACTGGCTGGCGATATCGGCAGCGACCTGGCCCGCGATGATGGTGTTGCGGACCAGCTGTTCTGTGGTCATGGCGACCGCACCTCCTCGAGTGGGCGCGGGTTCCGACTCACTCTGTGTGTCGATTCGTGGGGGCAACCTGTGGGGGCGTGTTTCTCAGCAGGGTAAGGCATCTCCGCAACCCTAGCTGTGGCGTGTGTCACATTACCGGGCGGTAGTGATCGAACCTGCAGGACGAGCTCCTCGGATGCGGCCATGGCCGCACTGTTCGAGTGGTGGCCGGATGGCATGCGAAGCGACCGCACCCCACACTGCCGAGACACGGGCACGGGCCGCGGACCCGTCGATCGTGGTGTGCGGGTCTTGATGGCGGCGGTGCTCGGTGTCCTCGTCCTCGCAATGGCGGTTCCGGTGCCGGCGAACGCGGAACCGCTCTACCCGTGGCAATCACCTATTGCCCGTGCAGATCGATTCTCGACGATCTGATTTCCCACTAATCGTCCCGAGGTGCTCCTACGCCAGGATGGACCTTGAGATCCCAACATTCGCCGGGAACATGTGGAGCGGGAGGCCCCGCCCATGCATGCATCAGGGTGTGCAAAGAGGCAGCATCGACCGTGACGGCGAACTCGGCAGCCGCGGGAAACCACTCCTCGACCGCAACGTCGAACGGTGCGACGGACGTGTGATTCCGCAGCTCGATGTCCGTTCCGGTGCGCGCCGCAGCTGTGATGATGTGCGGATCCGTCGAGACGCCAGGTGGCCAAGTTTGGCAGCGTTTGGTCGTGGTTGGCGCTGAGGAGTTCGGGGCGTACGTGCATTTCGCGTACGTCACAGTATTACCCGACATCGCGATGGCCCGACCTCGACTCCCTACTGACCGACATCGTCGGTGTGTGGCGAACGAAGGGGCTTGGTGGTGGGCTCGTCATTCATTTGACTAGGAGGCGATTTCGTCGAGCGAGGGTGACCCCTATCCCCTCTGCCGCTGCGCGAACGGATGCGGCGTGGGTGTCGGGCCGGAAGCGGTGCGAGGGGCCGGTGACGCTGATCGCGGCGACAACGTCGTCGCCTTCGCGGACTGGTGCGGCCACGCACACGATACCGGCGGCCGATTCCTCGTACTCGTAACCGACGCCTTCGGTGGCGATCCGGTCGAGCTGAGTGCGCAACGGGCCGGGTAGGACGACGGTGCGCGGGGTGTGGCGGGGGAGTGAACCGGACAGCACTTTCTCCCGCAATGTGTTGTCGCCGTGAGCCAACAGCACTTTTCCTATGGCGGTGCAGTGCACCGGCATACGGCCGCCGATTCTTGACGGTGCGGTCGCTTGCCGGTGCCCCCCGATTTTCGACAGGTACACCACCTCGGTACCGTCGAGGACCCCCAGGTGCACCGTCTCGTGAGTGCGCACATAGAGGTCCTCCATGAACGGGATCGCCACCTCGAGCAGGCTCCGCTCGACCGATGCCCGCATGCCCAGTTCGAAGAGGTCGCCGCCGAGCCGGTAGTTGGTGCCACTCCGGTCCAACAGCCGCACAGCCGCCATGTCGGAAAGGATTCGGTGCAGGGTTCCTTTGGGAATAGACGTGCGTCGCGCCAACTCGGCCAGAGGAAGAGTGGCGTCGTCGATGGTGAAGGCGTGTAGCACCGCCATCACCTTGCCCAGGACTGTTGTTTGGTCGAACTCTCGATCTGACACTGCAGATGCCTCCTCCGCTCTCTTCTAGCGGCAGGATCCACGATACTGCGTCGCGTTCGGCTCAGTGGAACGCTGTGCTTGGTGATGGATCGACCCGCGGACGACAGTGGATCTCATTCGTTTCCTCTCCAACCAGTCGGGAAGTCAGATGAGTCCATCGAATAGCACTAGCGCGCCGCCCGTCACCGCGGCTAATCGTGTGGCCGCCGCTGAGCGGTTGAGCACCGCCGCGTACACCCGGACGCCCTGCGCTCCGGTTCGAGACCTGATTGGCTCCGATGACGTAGAGGCTGCATATGCTGTGCAGGAGCGGATCGTGGCAGACCGGGTCGCCGGCGGAGCGACGGTGGTGGGACGCAAAATTGGGCTGACCTCGCCGGCGGTCCAGAAGCAGCTCGGCGTCGACCAACCGGACTTCGGGGTGCTGTTCGACGACATGCGCTGCCAGGAGGTCGGCCCGATTCCGCTGTCTCGGCTGCTGCAGCCGAAGGTGGAGGCGGAGATCGCGTTCGTCCTCGGCCGCGATCTGGTGGACGGGCCGCTCGACGACGCCCAGATTCGCGCCGCTGTGGACTACGCGGTGGCCGCCCTCGAGATCGTCGACAGCCGAATCGCCGGGTGGGACATCACCTTCGGAGACACGGTCGCCGACAACGGGTCGAGTGGGCTGTTCGTCCTCGGCGCCGATCGTCGCACCCTCGACTCCTTCGACCCGGTCGCCGCGCAGATGCAGATGTTCATCGACGATACCGAGGTGTCGACCGGAACCGGCACCGCCTGCCTCGGTGACCCGTTGCGAGCACTGGCCTGGCTCGCGCGCACGGCACGCGAGTTCGGCCAACCACTGCTGGCCGGACAGGTGATCCTGTCCGGGGCCCTCGGGCCGATGGCCGTCATCGGCACCACCGGCACCGTCCGCGCCGACATCACCGGTCTCGGATCGGTCACCGCAACCTTCACCCAGGAGTGAGCACCATGAGCGAGAACACCCGTAAGGTCACCGTCGCGGTGATCGGATCCGGCAACATCGGCACCGACCTGATGATCAAGGTGATCCGCCACTCCGACGTCCTGCAGATGGGCGCGATGGTCGGCATCGACCCCGACTCCGACGGGCTCGCCCGCGCCCGCCGCCTCGGCGTCCCCACTACCTCGGACGGCGTCCAGGGCCTGCTTCAGCTGCCGAACTTCGACGACATCGACGTGATCTTCGACGCCACCTCCGCCAAGGCACACGCCGCCAACGCCGCCCTGCTCGAACCGCTCGGCAAACGGCTGATCGATCTCACCCCGGCCGCCCTCGGGCCGTTCGTGGTGCCGGCGGTCAACCTCGACGAACACCGGGACGCCACCAACGTCAACATGGTCACCTGCGGCGGTCAGGCCACCATCCCGATCGTCGCCGCCGTCTCCCGCGTGACACCGGTCGCCTACGCCGAAATCGTCGCCTCCATCGCCTCGAAGTCCGCGGGCCCGGGCACCCGCGCGAACATCGACGAGTTCACCGAAACCACCTCCCACGCCATCGAAACCGTCGGCGGCGCCCGCCGCGGCAAGGCCATCATCATCCTCAACCCGGCCGACCCGCCGCTGATCATGCGCGATACCGTCCTGTGCCTGATCTCGGCCCCCGACCCGGCCACCCACGACAAGGTGCGCGACTCGATCCAGACCATGGTCGACCATGTCGCAACCTACGTGCCCGGCTACCGACTCAAGCAACACGTCCAGATCACCCCCGTCCCGGACGGCCAACCCGTCCACACCCTGCTCGCCTCCGGGGACACGGCGGCCCCCACCCACCAGGTGACGGTGTTCCTCGAAGTCGAAGGCGCCGCCCACTACCTTCCGGCCTACGCCGGAAACCTCGACATCATGACCTCGGCCGCAGTGCGCTACGCCGAGTCTGTCGCCGACACGATCGCCGCGCCGACGGCAACCCAGGGAGCCACCCGATGACCACCAGGCTGTTCATCCAAGACGTCACCCTCCGCGACGGCATGCACGCCGTCCGCCACCGCATCACCCCCGACGACGTCGGCCGCATCGTGGCCGCGCTCGACGCCGCCGGTGTCGACGGCATCGAGGTCGCTCACGGCGACGGACTCGCCGGCGGATCGCTGAACTACGGTCCCGGCTCCAACACCGACTGGGAATGGATCGAAGCAGCCGCCGCCAACCTCACCCACGCCCGGCTGACCACCCTGCTGCTGCCCGGCATCGGCACCATCGCCGAACTCGAACACGCCTACCAACTGGGCGTGCGGTCGATCCGGATCGCGACCCACTGCACCGAAGCCGACGTCGCCGCCCAGCACATCGGCAAAGCCCGGGAACTCGGCATGGACGTCTCCGGCTTCCTCATGATGAGCCACATGACCACCGCACCCGAGCTCGCCGCCCAGGCCAAGCTCATGGAGTCCTACGGCGCGCACTGCGTCTACGTCACCGACTCAGGCGGCCGGTTGACCATGGACGGCGTCCGCGACCGGGTCCGCGCCTACCGGGACGTGCTCGACGCGAACACCGAGATCGGCATCCACGCCCACGAGAACCTGTCGCTGTCGGTCGCCAATTCCGTTGTTGCCGTGGAGGAGGGCGTCACCCGGGTCGACGCCTCGCTGGCCGGGCACGGCGCCGGCGCCGGCAACTGCCCGATCGAACCGTTCATCGCGGTCGCCGACCTGCAGGGCTGGAAGCACAACAGCGACCTGTTCGCCCTCCAGGATGCCGCCGACGACCTCGTCCGGCCGCTCCAGGACCGGCCCGTGCGCGTCGACCGGGAAACCCTCACCCTCGGCTACGCCGGCGTGTACTCGTCCTTCCTCCGGCACGCCGAAGCCGCATCCCAGCGGTACGGCATCGACGTGCGCACCATCCTCCTCGAGGTCGGCCGCCGCGGCCTCGTCGGCGGACAGGAGGACCTCATCGTCGACATCACACTCGACCTCCTCGCCACGAACTCGGATAGTGCGGCGAGCTGAGTGATCCCCGGGCCGACCGCGTCCGCTGTGTTCGGTGCACTTGGCACCCATACCTCGGCCGGGCGGCACCGTGGCATAGCGAGGTCGCATGGCGGTCACCCACATGATCGGCGTGGACCCCATCATTTCCTCGCGGCCGGACTCTTCACTCCTTTCCGCCGAGGATTGGAATGCCCAGTTCAGCCGTTGGGAAGGCGGATCGGTCAACCGCCGTGAGCTGCGCGGCCGCGGCGTTGAGACTGGTCTGCAGTCCCTCGACCTCACCGAACCAACTATTCAGACGCGCTTCCTGGTGCGGGCGAGTTCGGTGAGATAGTCATAGGTTTCGGGGTAGTCGAGGCCGGAGTCGAAGAACACCACCGGCACATCCGGTTCGACGCGGCGGGCGAGGGCGAGGACGATCAGGGAGTCCTTGCCACCGGAGAACGCGACGTAGCCGTCGTGCCGTGCGAGGTGCGCCTCGATCCGGGTCAGGATGTCTGCGACGGCGCCCGGGCCGGCCTTCGCCGACGGTGCCCGCAGGCCGCGGAGCATCGCCAGGTCCAGGCCGGGGTCAGGTGCATTCACTGTTGAGAGGTGGACCGTACTTCGTTCGAGATCGCAGAACTGATTCGCTCCGTGGTCGGTGACCTACAGGCGGCAGCGCTTTGTGCGCTGGCACCACCACATGAGCGAGTAGGGAAATCTATTGCAGCCTGACGGTGGCATCGTCGCCCCGATCAGTGGGCCCAGATGGTCGACCGGCTGGAGATTTACGGGCCATCATGGCCGGACGCGTGCACCGTGAATAGTTGTTTGACGCGATCCAGCACGTCGGTCGGATATCGTTAGTAGTGGTTTACCGCGGTAAATAATCCTTGGATCGAGAAGTCCGCCAGCTCGCAGGTCTCCTCACCGTGGAATGGGCGGATCGGGATCCGCCCATTGATGTATTGATTGACCTGTATAAGGCATTGGTGCCGGTGCCGCCGCTGACAGGGAAGGTCAACGGCGGCACCGGTTCCCTGGGCCTAGGAGGCGTGTCCGAACGATTCGGGTGGGGTCAGGCCCCAGGGGCTGAACGCCTTCGGGAAGTTGTCCCACATTCCGGGTGCACCGGGGCGCACCCGGGGCATTTCGGCGGACAGTTCGTAACGGTTTCCCGCGACCCAGAAATATGTGTAGAGGTTGGCGCCCACACCGTGACGGCCGGGTCCGGTCTCGATCGGCACACCGTGTCGTGCGAGTTCGTCAGCGGCCACCTTGAGGTGGTCGAAGGACTCCATTCCCAGGGCGTAGTGGTGCAGCGACTTTCCGGGCTCGGGTGTGGAGATGATTGCCACGTCGTGGTGCAGGTCGCTGGCACGGAGCCAGGCAGCACCCATCACGCCGGGTGCGGGAGCGAAGATGTCGGAGATCTGGAAGTCCAGGATGTCGACCATGAACTCGACCAACGGTTTCGGGTCCTGCGCCTGGAGCGTGATGTGGTCGAAGTCCAGTGCCCGGATCCCGCCGCGATGGGCGGCTCGCGCCGGATGAATGTACTGCGGCCCCTCAGCGTCGGTGAGCAGTGACAGCTCCATCACGTGGCCGGTCGGCGTCCGGAACTGCAAGGACTGGCTCACGCCGGGATCCTCGTCGCTGCGGGTGCTGTGTTCGACGCCGGCGTTGGCGAGGCGTTTGCCGTAGTACTCGAGATCGTCGCGCGAGTCCACCCTCAGCGCGAACCGGCGAACGCCGGTGCCACCCGAGGTCAGTACCAGGTCGCACCTTTCGTCGACGCCCGCGGTGAGGCGGACGGAACCGTCGGACCGGCCGAGTTCCTTCATACCGAGCACGTCGACGTGAAGGCCGACAGCTACTTCGAGGTCGCCTACGGCGAGTTCGGCGTGGGACACCTGTGAGATTCCCATGATTGGATCAACTCCTGTCGATGTTGTCGTGGTAGGGGATGTTTCCGGCGCTCTCCCGCCGGTTGATGCCGAGGCTGTCGAGCATCCGCGAGTTCTCTACGAGGATCATTCGGACGTTCGTCGTGCCGTCGTTGTAGTGCCGGTGCCAGACCCAGGGCGGGGTGTAGACGAAGTCCCCTGCCGTCCAGCGCAGGGTCTTCCCGCCGATCTCGGAGTAGCCGCTGCCGTCAACGACGCAGTGCACGGATTCGTGCAAGTGCCGCTGAAGGTCGGTCGCGGTTCCGGCCGGAATCTCCTGGAGGTAGAACTCCATGGACTTCGCCGGCACGTCCGCGAGTACCCCGACCCGGCAGGGGTTGCCGGTGATCTCCTCCTCGAGCCAGCGCGCGCTGTCCGGGCCGGTGACCAGGCCGTCCGGCAGCGAACGCTCCGGGTCGAAATCCTTCATGTCGTGCAGCTTTTCCATCCACACGTCGAAATTCGTCATTCTTTCCGCCTTAGATCGAGGTCATTCCGCCATCGACGACGTGCGTCGACCCGGTCTGGAAGCTGGCGCGCTCCGAGCAGAGATAGGCCACGAGCTCACCGACCTCCTCCGGACGCCCCCAGCGGCCGACGGGGAGCTCGGCGGCGAGCTGCCGCCGCTCTGTTTCCTCCACTGAGGTACCCGCCGACGTGGCGGCCGCCGCCACCAACGCCCTCCGCCGCGCGGTATCGACGTGCGCCGGGGCGATGACGTGGGTAGTGATCCCGTTCGGCGCAACCTCACCCGCGAGGGACCGAGCCAGCGCCGCCACGCCGGCACGCATCACGTTGGACGTGTGCAGGCGGGGCAGTGGCCGCACCACACCAACCGAGGTGAGGTAGATCAGCCGACCCCACTCCGAGGCCAACATGCCCGGCAGGACCGCGTTGGTCAGCGAGATGGCACTGTCGAGGATCAACCGGTAGGCCGACTCCCAGTCCGCTTGTGCGAGTTCGGTGGCCGGAGCGGCCCGCGAGCCGCCGGTGTTGGAGACGAGGATGTCCACACCGCCGAGAGTGTCGAGGGCAGACCGGACCGCGCCGGTGGCGGCGCCGGGCATGGTGAAGTCCGCGATCGCCCAGCCCGCCGCCCCGAGGTCCCGGGCGACGTCGGCCGTGTGCGGTCGGGTTCCGGTGATGAAGACTTCCGCGCCGCCCGCCCGCAGCGATGCCGCGACGGCGGCACCGATCCCGCTCGACCCGGCGGTCACCAGCGCCCGCTTGCCCGTGACGGTCATGCCGCGGCGCCCCCATCGGTGCGGTCCGGCTCTGCGGAGCCGGCGGTCCGTGCGTGTTCGGCCGAGGTGGCCAGCAGGCCGTCGATCAGTCCCAGCGGTTCCGTCCAGTCGTACTGGTTGAACTGGGTGTTGATGCGCAGGAACATCGGATCGCCGGCGTAGAAGCGTTCATAGAGTTCATGGCGTCCGCCGAAGGCGGAGACCGCCAGATCCGCTGCCACCTTGAAGACGGAAATGCGTTCGACGCTGCTGTTGTCGGGGCCGCGGTAGAACTTGGCCAGGTCCGACGCGATGGGGGAGTCGAACGCACTGACGTCGGCTGGCTGATAGAGCAGTCCGCCGGCGAGGATCTGTTGGAGGATCTCGCGCACCCGTGGATACCAGCGGTTTCCGGAGTTGCGGATGGCGTACAGCGGCCGGAGGTCGGGGAAGAGGACACCGTCCTGGTTGGGCGTGGCGCCGGCCTCGGATGCGAGGATCGCGGCCCTTGTCAGTTCGATGTAGGTGCTGATCTCCCCGAGGGCGTCCCGGACCTGCGGGAACTGGTCCGTCTTGACGACCTCGGTGGCCCGCTTCGCCAGCCCGGCGACGAACTGCAGCTTCGCCATCAGGCGGACCGAGGTCTGGGCTCCGGTGAAAGCGTTGGAGTTGATCTCCCAGATCCGGTTGACCCGCTCGTAGTCCTGGTTGATGAAGACCCGGTCCCAGGGCACGAGCACGTCGTCGAAGACGACCACCGCGTCCATCTCGTCGAACCGGCTCGACAGCGGCTGGTCGAACGCGTTGCCGCCGCCGAACGGCTCCCGGCAGATCAGCCGCACGCCGGGTGCGTCGGTCGGGATGGCGAAGGCGATGGCGTAGGGCTTCTCCTCCGGGGCGAACTTGCGCAGCGAGAACGGCCAGACGAGGATCTCGTCGGAGTAGGGTGCGGCCGTCGCCAGCATCTTTGCGCCGCTGACGATCAGGCCCTCCGCGGTCTGCTCCTTGACCCCGAGATAGGTGTAGGGGTCGGGCTGCCGTGACGCCGGCTTGGACCGGTCCACAGGCGGGTCCGCGATCGCGTGGGACAGGAACAGGTCGTTGTCCCGCACGTGCCGGAAGTAGTCGCGTACCTTGTCGGCGTTGTCGCCGAAGAAGTCGGCATTGGCGTTCCAGGCCATCAGCATGGCGCTCACGAAATCCGTGGTGCGACCCATCATGCCCAGGGTGGAATCCGCCCACTTCTTGTGCATGGCGTGTCGTTGCTCCAGGTCCTCGCGGGAGCGCGGCTCGAGGAACTGCACTCCGACCGGGCCGTCGCCGTCGGCGGGTTCGAAGAGCATGTCCTCGTTGCCGTCCTCGAACTGGAGGTCGTACAGGCGGGCGATCTCGGCGGCGGCACCGGCCGTGGCCGGGTGCCCGACGACATCGACGATCTTCTCGGATCCCACCCACAACTCGGGACTGTGCGTGCGCAACCTCTCGAGGTACGCTCCGCCGTTTCGTGCGGTCATGACTTTCCTTTCAAGAATCGAATGTGTGCCTCGTTGAACTCGTCCGGTTTCTCCCACTGCGGCCAATGCCCGGCCCCCTCGATGACTTCCAGTCGACTTCCCGAGATGAGTGTTTCGAGCAGGGAGGCCTCTTCGACGGCGGCGGTCGGGTCGTGGTCGGTCCACAGCAGCAAGGTCGGGGCGAGGATGCGGTCACACCATGCCGGTGACCACACGAAGGGGCGCCGGTACTCCCAGTCCTGCACCGCAAGGATGTTGGCCATCGCCGTCTCGAAGCCGGACTGGGAATAGATCCGCAGCCGCAGGCCCACGAGTTCGTCGGTGACCAGGGACGTGTCGTGGAAGAGCCACTCGACCCTGGCTCGCACGGTCTGCGGGCTGGCCTCACGAACCGCCTTCATGCTCGATTCCTTCAGGCCGGCCATAACCTCGGGCTTGTTGGTGATGTTCCCGGGTGTGTTGAGGACCATCCCGCGGACGCGAGTGGGGTGGTGCGCGGCCGTCCAGGCCGCGACCCAGCCGCCAAGGGACTCGCCCGAGAGGTCGGCCCGGTCGATGGACAGCGCGTCCATCAACGCCACGAGATGATCGCTGAGATAGTCGATGGTGTACGGCCGGTCGGGCTTGTCCGAGTAACCGTGCCCGGGCATGTCGTACAGGACCAGATGGAAATCCTTGGCCAGATCCCGCACGTTGCGCGCGTACGCCTCCAGGTGCCCGCCCGTCCCGTGCACCAGGATCAGGCTCGGTCCGCTCCCGGCCTCCACGACCCGCGTGGCGACTCCGTCGACATCGACCGTTCGTTGAACCAGGTCGACACCCGCGAGGTCTCCCCAGATGCTCACATGCTCTTCCACGGCAATCCTTCCTGTTGCAGCCGGCTCGGCGGCAGTCATGCCGCCTCGATACATTTCGCCGGCCGGATGCCTATCCCCGGTACCTGACTGATATCCGACCAGTGACTGCGATCACACGTAACATGCTGGCATACTAAGATCTCAATGACAAGATGCTGTTTTTCCGCCGCAGTGTCGCGTGGAGCCGCCAGGCGGATGCGGTGACCGACATAGCGATGCCCCAAACATGCTGGTGCAGAGAGCGGAGCGGCTCCGTGCCCTGCCCCGGCTCGGTGTCCGCGGGCGGATGCGGCGCACGGGGCAGTGTGCGCGCTACTCGCGTCCTGCTCTCGAAACGATCTACGCGGTCGCCTCAGAGATCATCGCCGTCGATCTCCCCGTGTTCGCCCTGACGGGCACGCGCCATTGGGGCCGGATTCAACTCACGGGGCGGGGACGCCGCTCGGGTCGGTCTTTCTCGGGCACCCCGGAGCCTGATGGCGCTTCGCCGCCCGGCTACGGCTGGGCCGCGGGCTTACACCCTGTCGAGGGTGACCCGCTGCCTCGCCTGCCGGGACGTGACCGGCGAGTGGCTAGATGTGAACGCCCATCCAGAATCGCGAGAGATGCCCTTCCATGAGCTCTCGCGCAAGCCCTGGTTCCCGGCGCGAGATCGCCCCTGCAATGTCGGAGTGTTCACTCTGAGATCTGCGCAGGTCCGTGCTGACTCGGTTCTTCTGGATGTAAAAATCGCTCAGATCCCAGGCGTGTTTGGCGAGCTCGGTCAGTCGCTGGTTGCCGCTGGCTGCCAGCACGGCGGAGTGGAAGTCGCGGTTCGCGGCCGCGAAGGCCGCCGCATCGTCCGCCTCGGCTGGGCCGGCGCAGCGGCCAAGTGCAGCATCGATGTCGGCCAGTTGCACCTCGGTGGCGTTGAGGGCTGCCAGCTTGGCGCCCGCACCTTCGAGGATTCCGGCCAGGGCGAAATGCTCACGGACCCTGTCTTCGTCGGGGATGATCACCCGGCACCCCACCTGGGGGATGATGGAAATGAATCCCTCGGACGCCAGCCGCATCGCAGCGTCCATGACCGGCCGGCGGCTCACGCCGAACTCCTGAGCGAGTTCGTAGGTGCTCAGGACCTCCCCGAACTGATAATGCCCTTGCATCAGCCGGGTGCGGAGGGCGTCGTAGATCTGGTCCGTCTTGCTCCCCGACGCGGTCATGGTCATGGAACATCCAGCCTCTCGACGATCACTGCACGGGACCAAACCGATGAGGATTGACCCTGTTAGATTCTAGTATTTCAATACCATATCTCGCTCGAGAATACGGCTCAAACGATCTTACTCGAGGCGCTCGATGATGCGGTCCGACCGAGCGCGGCGACGGAACAGATGGCGCCCAGAGGGATCCATCAAAACGCCCTCTGGGCTATGTGAATGCGGCCGACCGTGGGGCTGCCTTACCGGCGGTCGACGACGACGTAGATCGCCGGTGGACTGGAACAGCTATCCGGTCGCCTTTGACGGAGAGGCTTGTCAGGTCGATCACACACCCCTAAGCTGACATACTAAGATCTCAGTACGAGAGGCGGAGCAATGAGCACATCGACGACTACCGGCCCGGACGCGGCGCCCCCTGTGGAACCCCGGCGTTTCCGTAATGTCATGGGGCGCTTCACCACCGGAGTGACGATCATCGGTACCAAACACGCCGATGGCATCCACGCCATGACCGCCAACGGATTCATGTCGGTGTCTTTGGACCCCGCTCTGGCGATGGTGTCCATTGCTACCAAGGCGAAGATGCACGAGATGCTGCTCGCCAGTGGCCGCTACGGCGTGAGCTTTCTCGGTGCCGACCAGGAAACCGTTAGCCGGCACTTCAGCGGGCGCCCCGACCTCCTTCCAGATTTCAGCTTCGACGAGATCGCCGGTGCCCCCCTGGTACGGGGCGCCCTGGCTCGCATCAGTGTCGAGGTGGTCGACGCCCACCGCGCCGGGGACCACACCCTCTTCATCGGGAAGGTCCACCATTTGGACGACACCCCGGGCGACCCACTCGTTTTCTACTCCGGCGGCTACCGACACCTACTGCGCGCAGCGCACGACACCGAATACTCCGACGCCTGGTCCGGCTTCTGCCTCGAACCGACCGGCCCGCTCACCCTCGCCAGCTGAGTGCTGGCCCGCCGCTGAGGCGAAGACCATATTGTTCACCGAAGGGAACCAATAATGACGCTCGCGCTAGTCTGCACGTCACACAGTCCGCTGCTGGAGTTCAACGACCCCCCGCCCGAGGTCCGCACAGAGGTGGACAGGGCCTTCGCGCAGGCCCGGAAGTTCATCGAAGACTACGACCCCGACCTCGTCGTTTCCTTCGCCCCCGATCACTACAACGGGTTCTTCTACAAGCTCATGCCGTCATTTTGCATCGGCTTCGAGGCTTCGGGCGTGGGTGACTTCGGCAGCTCCGCCGGCCGGCTCGACGTGCCCTCGGCGCTTGCCGAGCAGATGGCGCAGTCGGTGCTGGACCAGGGCGTGGACATTGCAGTCTCCCTGGCGATGGAAGTCGACCACGGTGCGGTCCAGCCCTTGGAAATCCTGCTCGGGGGCATCGCGACGAAGCCGGTGATCCCGATCTTTGTCAATTCCGTGGCGGAACCGTTCGCGCCCATGAAGCGAATCCGCCTGCTCGGCGAGGCCGTGGGCACATTCCTGAAGAATTTCGACGGGAACGTTCTGCTCCTCGGGTCCGGTGGTCTGTCCCACGACCCGCCGGTACCGCGGCTCGAGGCAGCGACCGGGGAACAAAGGAAGATGTTGCTGGGTGGCCGCCACCCCACCGCCGCGGCGCGAGCGGTCCGCCAGCAGCGGGTTATCGACACCGCCAAGGCCTTCACCAGGGGTGAGGCCGGCATCATGGACCTCGCCCCGGAGTGGGACCGGCAACTTCTTGACATCCTGGCCTCCGGGGAGCTGGAACGGCTCGATGCGTGGACCGCCAAGGAGATGGCCGCCACGGCAGGCAACTCCGCCCACGAAGTGCGCACCTGGGTCGCGGCCCACAATGCCCTGAAAGCGGCCGCCGGCCAGTACACGGTGACCTCCGAGTACTACCGGCCCATTCCCGAGTACATCGCCGGGTTCGCCGTGACCACGGCCGTACCCGTTCACACGACCGCCGGCCTCACGTAAACAGCGGTCACTGCCGGAACGGTGCGCGCTTGAATGACGCCGACACGCCGGAACACCATCGACCAGGCGCAGCCAGCCGACCTCGGCGCTCTCGCCGCGATCTCCTCGCTGCCGCAAGCAGGCGTATCCCGATCTCCCCGCTCTCCGAACGCTGTCCGGGCTGACCATCGACGGGGCCTACCTGGATCCAGACCAGCTTGCGCGCTCACCTGCTCGGCTCGGGCAGCGTGCTGCGCGGGCACAAAGTGGGGCTGACCTCGCAGGTGATGCAGCGTCAGCTCGGGGTCGACCAGCCGGACTTCGGATTCCTGCTCGACGAGATGATCGTCGAGTCCGATCGGTGCGTTCCTGCGGACCGATTCATCACCCCACGTGTGGAACCCGAGGAGGCATTCATCCTCCAGCATCCTCCAGGAGGATCGTGCGGGCCCGGGCCTCACCATCGAGGATGCTGCAGCCGCCGTGGGCCGGATCCGGCGGACTGGCCCGGGCTACCCGTCTCGGAGTGCCCGCTACCGCTGCCGGTGTCGACGGTCTCATCGGCATGCCCGGCTTCGAAGACATCGACATCGTCTTCGACGTCACCTCAGCTGTAGCGCACATCGCGAACGCAGAAAGACTCGCCGGGTACGGGAATAAGCTGTCACGACGGCGCGGCTGACCACACTGTTGCTGCCTGGTATCGGAACATCGACGATCTGAAGCTCGTGCATTCACTCGGCGTGAGATCGGTCCGCGTCGCCAGACACGCCACCGAGGCGGACGTCTCCGCGCAGCACATCAGCGCGGCACGAGAATTGGGCATGGTCGTTTCCGGGTTTCTGATGATGAGCCACAGGGCGTCACCGACGCACCTCGCCGAGCAAGCCAAGCTGATGGAAGCCTACGGCGTGCACTGCGTGTACATCACCGACTCGGGTGGCCGTCTGACCATGAACGACATACGAGCGCGGATGCGCGCCTACCGAGAGGTCCTCGATCCCGAGACGGAGATCGGAATCCACGCACACCAGAATCTGACACTGTCCGTGGCTAACTCCGTGGTTGCGGTCGAGGAAGGAGCTGCCAGGGTCGACGCATCCCTGGCCGGGCAAGGAGTTCGAAGCGGGCAACACCCCCATCGAAGCGTTCATCGCCGTCGCAGACCTGACCGGATGGAAGCACACCGGCGACCTGTTCAAGTTGCAGGACACGGCTGACGACATCGTCCGGCCGCTGCAGGACCGTCCGGTGCAAGTGGGCAGGGAGACACTCACTTTGGGCTACTCGGGCGTTTACTGCAGCTTCCTCCGGCACGCGGAGCGTGCGGCCACCACCTACGTACTCGACACCCGCGAAATCCTCGTCGAGGTCGGGCGGCGCGGACTCGTCGGCGGTGAAGAAGACATGATCGTCGACATCGCACTCGACCTCTCGGCCTGGACCTAACGGGGCTTCGCCCGCCCGACGAGTCGTGTGATGGCGGCTGCGCTCAGGGGCACCGGCGGGTCGGGGTGGTGACCCTGGTCGTAGTGGCGATCTGGGTGTATGAATCGTCGTAGCGGTTGGTGGGCCTACTGGCCGCCCGACCCACCGGAGCCCACCATCACCGAGAAAAGCCGCGACGCCGACGGTCGGAGCTATCCGTGGATCGTCAGGTCCACCGGCATGGTCAACCACTACTACTTCTACTGCGTCGCCGCCGACTTCGGCCCGTTCTTCCTCGAGTTCTGCTCGTCCTTCCCCTGCAACGCCAAACTCTGTATCAACGGCCGCCACTGGGCCCAGCGTCAGGCCGCGAGGGCCGGGCTCGGGTTCACCGCACTTGCACTCGACAACGCGTTCGCCGCGGTCGACGACCCGGCCGCGCTGCAGGCGATCTGCGACCGGCTCACCGGGGCACGGCTCGACGCGCTGCTGCGCAAGTGGCTGGCGATGCTGCCCGATCCGTTCACCGGCGCCGACCGGGACGGTGAGCCAGTTCCGGAGGAGGGATTAGTGCACCGCCGCGACAAGCTCCAACAGATCACCAAGTACCGGTTCGATATCCGCGGTGACGACTGCGTCGGCGAGGCCGGACAGTTCGTCGAGCTTGGCGTCGGGGTCCACCACGACGATCTGCCCGGCTCCGGTCACCGCACGGAGGGTCCCGGGGTCGTGTCTCCCCAGGCCCAGATAGATCGAGGGGGCGATCGTGCGGGCGAGTGGCCCGATCTCGATCTGCCGCGGTGCGTCGCCCGCGGCCACCGCCGCTGGGGTGGCCGCCACCGCGCCGCCAGTCGCCTGAGCCAACCGCTCGGCCGCCCGGCGCGTCGCCGCGTCGAGCCCGGGGCCCAGGCCGATGACCACCCGCGCCGCTGTCAGATGGGGAGCGTCGGGATTCTCGACGCGCCGCTCGATCGGCGTGCACCGGTCGTCGGCGGCCTTGGCGGCCGGCTCGAGGACCTCGACCTGCGGATCGCCCTCGTCTCGGACGGCGGCGACCGGGAAGGATCCGGGGCGCAGTGTGCCCATCGATGGGGTGGTGTGCGCGATGACAGGCGCGAGCACGCTCCCCGCGAGCGCCGGCTTGAGCCAGAGCAGGTCCGGGTCGTCGCTGTCCGCGCCGCGTACCTCGAGCGCGACGAAATCCCCGGTGAGCCCGAGGCCCAACCGGGCCGCGACGCGCGGCGCGTAGTCGCGCCCCCGGGCGCTGAACGGGGCGATCACCGCGAACGGCGAGCCGGCGATGATCGCCGCACTGAGGGCGCTCGTGAACGGCTCCGTGGCGTACTCCTCGAGCCCGGCGTCACCGAGCACGATCACCCGGTCCGCCCCGTGCGCGTGCAGGACGCGCGGCGCGTCGCTGCTGTGCGCACCGGGGAGGACGGCAACGGTCGTGGAGTGCAGCTCGGCAGCGATCGAGCGGGCGCAGGCGAGGGCCTCGAGGCTGGTGGGGTGCAGCCCGCCACCCGGCAGCGGCTCGGCGACCGCCCAGATCTCCCGCGCCGGGGATGCCGGACCGGCAGCGTAGGTCGCGGGCCAGAGGTCCTCGCGGGCCGCCGCGAACGCGGCGGCCAGCATGCTGGCGGCGGCGGGGGCGTCGGCGCCGTGCTCCGTGGAGCGCATGCTGCGGCCGGGACGGATCTCGACGACGAAGGTCGGCGAGCCGCGGGTCCCGAAGTCGCGGGGCCCTCCTCCGAGATCATCGGCGGTGACCGTCTCGATGGCCGTGGCGTCGGCGGCGTCGACGACCCAGGGCGGCTCGATTCCACGTCCGACCGACACCAACGCCGGCAGCTCGATGGCCCAGTCCTCCGTGCCGACGTCGGTTTCCACCTCGGCCCGGAGGCGACCGTCGTCGCCGGTGTGCAGCGCCACGACTTGCGTGAGTTGCGGCAGCCCGGCCAGTTCGGCGACCTGCGGCCCGACCTGTGCGGTGGCGCCGTCAAGCGTCCAGCGGCCGGTGAGGACGAGGTCCGGCGCTTCACGTTCGACGAGCCGGGTGATCGCGCGCGCCGTCGCCAGCGTGTCGGCGCCAGCGAAACGCCGGTCGAGAAGATGGACGGCGCGGTCGGCGCCTCGGCGGAGTGCGTCGACGAGGGTGGCCTGGGCGGCGGGCGGCCCCATGGTGACGACGGCCACCTCCCAGCCGAGCGCGTCGCGAAGCGACAGCGCGTGCGCGAGAGCACACAGATCGGCGGGGTTGGTGATCGCGGCGCCGGAATCGCGGCGAATGCGCTTGGTGCGTTCGTCGAAGGCGACCACCCCCGGGGCGGGTACCTGCTTGAGGCAGACGAGGACGCGGCCGGAAGTGCTCATCCCTGCTCTCCCGTCACGAGGTCTTCGCTCACATCCTGGTATTCCTCGCCCGGCCTGAGCTTCCGGAATTCCTTCTTGCGCGCCCCACAGACCGGACAGACCCAGTCGTCGGGGATGTCCTGGAAGGCAGTTCCCGGGGGGATGCCACCGTCCGGGTCACCCAGCTGGGGGTCGTACACGTCTTCACAGACCTCGCAGATCCAGAGCTCGGTTGCCGGGTCCGCCTGTGTCTCGTCCGTCGCGATCAGAATCTTCATGAACCCTCCACGGTGCGTTTGATACTAGTATGCTAGCGCGCTATTGGACATAGTGGAAGGCGGTTTGCCACAGACCTCCCCATCGGTGGACACGGCTGGTCCACGGATCGGGGGTGGGGACTCGGCAGGCATCGTGCGGCGGTGCCGGCGGGCGCACGGATGCTTGCTCGCGGACGTCGATCACCCGGGGGGCCCTCGATCACCTGGCCTCGGCGAGATCACACCCCGCCACGCACCCTCGGCTCGGTTGTCCGTAGCGGCGCGGCCTATCGAAGAAGCGTTGCAGAGCTTGATGTTCCGGCGCGTGTTCCGTTCATGGTGTCGGCCAAGCCGTCGGCATGGGTTCGGGTAATCCACCACACCGCAGTGGCATCAACCGTACCCAACTAGCGTAGTAACATTCTAGTCGGATCGGCTGCGCGTCCACCGGTGCAATACACTGGAGTGAATCGATCACTTCGCACACCTAGGATCCCATGGTCAGTCAGCGCCTCAATCGAAGCGGTCAAGCGTATGAGCAGCTCACCGCGGAGATCCTCCGCGGTCGCTGGCAGCCGGGCGACACGCTCTCGACTTACGCTCTGTCCGAGGAGCTGCAGATCAGTCGCACGCCGGTGTCCGAGGCCCTCAAGCGGCTGGAGTCAGAGGGACTCGTGGAGATCATCCCCCAGGTCGGGTGTCGGGTTGTTCGGCCGAGTTCCACGACCGTCACCGAGCTGTTCGCGATACGTGGCGTGCTCGAGGGCCTTGCCGCCGAGGTGGCCGCCAAAGCGATGAGCGCCAAGCAGCTCGCTGAGCTCGGTGGCGTGCTCGAGCGGATGGAAGCGGCCATTGATCATGGGGACGAAGTGGCCTACGGTGACCTCAACTACGAGTTCCACCTGAAGATCATCGAGGGTAGCGGCATGCCGCGGCTCATCCAGACCGTCGAGGGCGTGTGGTCACTGCTGCGCTATCAGCTTGCGCGGCTTCCGTTCACGGGCGACCAGATGGGGGAGTCGATGACGGAATCCAGAACCGAGCATCGGGCCATCTTCGAGGCGCTCGAGCGACGTACCGCCAAGCGTGCCCGGACCCTCGCAGAGCAGCACACCCGTCGGTGCGGCGACCGCTTCGTCGTCTACCTGGAGGGTGCCGCCCCGCAGCGAGGAGGAGAGAAGCCATGACACAGCTGTCGGCATTGATCGCTCGTGCCCTCGACGACATGTGTGAGTACCAGGAGCGCTTCACGCGCGACCCGGGCCATGCCCAGGTGTCGCTCGCCGGCGTTCCACACGCCCTGGTCCCGACCCACGTCGTGGCCAGCGACCTGCCGCGCGAGCTGGTCGAGATCCTCGGTGCCGAGCTGGCACCCGCGGTGATGTACCGGTTCGGTCGTCTCATCGGGCTCAGCCACGCGGCGGCGTTCTTCGCGGACCGCAAGATCGGCATGACCGAACCGCAGTATCGCGTGCTTACCGGCCCGTTTCACTTCGCATGGGCGGGCTACGGAGACGTGCAACTGCTGCTATGGGAGCCCAAGCTCGACGAGGACTTCCTCGTGCTGTGGGAGTCGGACAACTCGTTCAGTGCGCGGGAGGTGCTGAACGACGGGCACCGCGGCCGGGCCTGCCATCTCCAGGCGGGATACGCCGCGGGCTGGGCCTCGGAGGCGACAGGGCTCCCAATCGATGTGCAAGAGATCGCCTGTCGGGCAGAGGGTGTGTCGTACTGCCGCTTCGCGATGGCCCACCGCGATCGTGTGTCGCTGTGGATGCGCGATCCGCGCCTGCACCGCCCGACCAAGCAGTACAAAGTGATGCCGGCCAGTATGCCCCGCGCCGCGTCCGTCTGACGACGCGTCGGCAAGGTCGCCGGCTGACGAGCGGCGACCCCCCTTGCGCGCGCCGCAGTTCTTGCGAGCCCTGGGTACTGGCGCTGACCACACGCCTTTCACCCTGACGCAGCAGCGTCCAACCGCGGCGCGCGCCAGGGAAAGACGAACGATGTGGGCAGCCGACGAGCACGGGCACGCGCTACGCCACGAGAGGTCCGCACGGCCCGCCCGTCGCTTCAGGTTGGAATGATCAAGGGCGGCAGCGGGTCCCAATCTCGCTGCGGCAGGGCGAGGAAACGCGCCCTCGGCATCATCGGTGGAGTGCCGTCCGTACACGACCCGCGCATGTCCAATGCTGATGATGTGACCAAGCCCAGGGCGGCGTCCCGGTCGCACGTCGACCGGGACGGTCCTCATCTGTTGTTCCGCGGCGGCGTCGGATGCTCGATGCAGGGCGGACATTCACCCTCGTGCGCGAGGCTTTCCGGTTACACCGACCAGTCGGTGCCGTCGATCTGGCCCATCATCTTCATCGCTGCTTCCAGGGAGGGAAGGTTCGCCATAGCGACCGCCATGGGGCCGCGGAACTTGACCTCGCGGGTGACCATCGCCTTGGCTGCCGGGAGTTCGCCCAGGCCGAGGCGCTGCCAGGTGTCCGTATTGGCTGTCAGCACGAACTCGGGCTTGACGCCGTCAGCCGGGGCGCCCGCCCGGACGACCTCGCCGAGAACCACCTGGATCTGACCTGCGCGGCTCTCGTCCTCGGCGAGTCGGTACTCGATGACCATGCTCAGTTTCTTGAGTCCCTGGCGTGTCGCCTCGGTGTTGTTCCACAGCTCGCCATATGTCTGCATCCACTCGGGTGAAAGGACGGGTGTTGTCATGTTGCGCTCTCCTTGTTGGTGGCCCACGACACACAATCCGGTCGTCGGTGACCTGCGACACAAAATTATGTTGACCGATGTGAGCAAAGATACTAACATGTTAGAACGTCAGTCAAGTGGCTGGCTTTGCGCGGGATCGAATTAGCTTCGCAGGCTCGCACTTTCAGGGTTCGTAGGCCCGCACTTCCAGAAGGAGAAAGAGAATGTCTGACTCGAGAAAGCCGAAAGCATGCTGAGCAACGAACTCCGGCAGACCCTCCAGAAGGGTTTGCACGACGTGAAGTCCGACTGGACCGTCCCCGCCTCGATCATCAACGATCCCGAGGTGCACGACGTCGAGCGCGAGCGGGTCTTCGGTCACGCGTGGGTCTTTCTCGCGCACGAGAGTGAGATCCCCGAGCGCGGCGATTACGTCGTGCGGTACATCTCCGAGGATCAGTTCATCGTCTGCCGCGACGAGGACGGCGAAATCCGCGGGCACCTCAACGCTTGCCGCCACCGCGGTATGCAGGTGTGCCGCGCGGAGATGGGGAACGCCTCGCACTTCCGGTGCCCGTACCACGGCTGGACCTACAGCAACACGGGAAGTCTGGTCGGCGTGCCGGCCGGCAAGGACGCGTACGGCAATCAGCTGAAGAAGTCCGACTGGAACCTGCGGCCGATGCCGAACCTGGCCACCTACAAGGGCCTGATCTTCGGCTCGCTGGACCCGAACGCCGATTCGCTGGAGGACTACCTCGGCGATATGAAGTTCTACCTCGATATTGTTCTGGACCGCAGTGACGCCGGGCTGCAGGTCGTCGGCGCCCCGCAGCGGTGGGTGGTCGACGCGAACTGGAAGCTCGGCGCAGACAACTTCGTCGGCGACGCCTACCACACCATGATGACCCACCGCTCGATGGTCGAGCTGGGGCTCGCCCCGCCCGACCCGCAGTTCGCGCTCTACGGAGAGCACGTCCACACCGAGCACGGTCACGGCCTGGGCATCATCGGTCCGCCGCCGGGTATGCCGCTGCCGGAGTTCATGGGCATGCCGGAGAACATCGTCGAGGAATTGGGGCGTCGGCTCACGCCGGAGCAGGTCGAGATCTTCCGGCCCAATGCCTTCATCCATGGCACCGTGTTCCCGAATCTGTCGATCGGCAACTTCCTGATGGCCAAGGATCACCTCTCCCCGCCGACGCCGTTCCTGACGCTGCGCCTGTGGCACCCGCTCGGACCGGACAAGATGGAGGTGATGTCGTTCTTCCTCGTCGAAAAGGAGGCGCCCGACTGGTTCAAGGACGAGAGCTACAAGGCCTACCTGCGCACCTTCGGGATCTCCGGCGCCTTCGAACAGGACGACGCCGAGAACTGGCGCAGTATCACCCGTGTTCTGGGTGGTCAGTTCGCCAAGACAGGGGAGCTCAACTACCAGATGGGGCGCGGCGTTCTCGAGCCCGACCCGAACTGGCCCGGACCCGGGGAGGCCTACCCGCTGGACTACGCCGAGGCCAACCAGCGCAACTTCCTCGAATACTGGATGCAGCTCATGCTCGCGGACACACCGCTGCACGCCGGCAACAGCAACAGCAACGGCAAGGCGGAGACGTCGGCGCCGGCCGCCCCCAAGACCCCAGCGAAAGCGGAGGCGTAGGCCATGAGTACGCAGACACAGATCTCGGACACCACCGTCCGTGAGATCACCGAATGGCTCTACATGGAGGCCGGGCTGCTCGACGCCGGTAAGTACCGGGAATGGCTGGACCTCGTCGCCGAGGACCTGAGCTACATTGTGCCCCTGAGGGTCACCCGGGAGCGTGAGGCCGTGACCGACGTCGTCGAGGGAATGGCCCACATGGACGACGACGCGGACTCGATGGAGATGCGGGTGCTGCGCCTCGAGACCGAGTACGCGTGGGCAGAGGACCCGCCGTCGCGCTCACGGCACTTCGTCACCAACGTTCAAGTCGCGCCGGGCGATAGCGAGGACGAGTTCGAGGTCACCTCGAACCTGCTGCTCTACCGCACCCGCGGTGACGTTGCTACCTACGACGTCCTCTCGGGCGAGCGTAAGGACGTGCTCCGGCGCGCGGGCGACGGCTTCCGTCTCGCCAAACGTGTTGTGCTGCTTGATCAGACCACGATAATGACACACAACCTCGCCCTGATCATGTGACGGAGGAGCCTACATGAGCATCATCCACAACGACCGCGGAGAACCGATAATCCAGATCGCCAACGAGTTCACGGTGATCCAGGTCGGCTACACCCGCACCGGCAGTGGTGAGCGTCTCGTCATCACCTCGCCGCGCCTCGGATTCCAGACCCATCTGGATCCGCTGCAACTCGAGAGCCTCACCTGGCAGACGCCGGACATGTACTCGGCGCTGCTCGACACGCCCTACGGACCGGGCTCGGAACTCAAAGCGAGCCCCCTGTCGGCTCTATTCAGAAAGGACTGATTCCCTTGGGATTCCTGGACGGCAAGGTGGCGCTCGTCACCGGCGGCGGATCGGGTATCGGCCGCGCTGTGGTCGAGCTCTACGTGCAACAGGGTGCAAAAGTGGGGATCCTCGAGATCTCCCCGGAGAAGGTGAAGGACCTGCGTAACGCACTGCCCGTCGACGCCGTCGTGGTGACGGAAGGCGACGCCACGTCGATGGCCGACAACGAACGCGCCGTCGCCGACGTCGTGGACGCGTTCGGGCCGCTCACCACGCTCGTCTGCGTCGTCGGCGTATTCGACTACTTCACCGAGATTCCGCAACTGCCCAAGGACAAGATCAGCGAGGCGTTCGATCAACTCTTCGGCGTCAACGTCAAGAGCAACCTGCTCAGCGTGAAGGCGGCGCTCGACGAGCTGATCGAGAACGAGGGCGACATCATCCTCACCCTCTCCAACGCTGCGTTCTACCCCGGTGGCGGCGGCCCGCTGTATGTGTCGTCGAAGTTCGCCGTCCGCGGCCTCGTGACCGAGCTCGCGTACGAGCTGGCGCCGAAGGTGCGCGTCAACGGCGTGGCACCAGGCGGCACCATCACCGAGCTGCGCGGCATCCCCGCTCTGGCCAACGAGGGCCAACGTCTCAAGGACGTGCCGGACATCGAGGGTTTGATCGAGGGCATCAATCCGCTGGGCATCGTCGCCCAGCCTGAGGATCACTCATGGGCATACGCGCTTCTCGCCTCGCGGGAGCGTACCCCGGCGGTGACCGGCACCATCATCAACAGCGACGGCGGTCTCGGGGTCCGCGGTATGACGCGGATGGCGGGTCTCGCGCCGTGAGGGTCGGCGCGTGGGCGGGCCACTCCTCCCACGCGCCGTGACGGGTTCGGACGTCCACCAGCCCGGTGACGGTCCCCGCCGTCGGGCTGGTGTCCGCTGCGATCATTCCTGCCCAGCCCGGCCGTTCCTGACCTTCAGCGGCCACCGTGGAGGGGCGCGTCCCGAACCGTTAGGACGTCAACGACGACATTGGAAACGACACCTTCACATCGGAGATGGCATGGCACAGAAGTTCGGAGTCAATGACCTGCGCGGCGTCGTCGCGGTCACGCCGACCCCGGCCCTCCCCGGCGCGGGGGAGCTCACCGGGCGCGACACGGTCGACCTCGAGGAGACGGACCGGATGATCCGGCGGCTGATCGCCGACGGCGTCGACGGCATCATCACCAACGGCACGCTCGGCGAGATGGCAACCCTGACCCTCACCGAGTGGCAGGCATTCACACGGCGCGTGTCCGAAGTCGTGTCCGAGGTCGCCCCCGACCTGCCGCTGTTCATCGGGGCGACCACACTGAACACCCGTGACACCGTCGACCGGATCCGCTTCCTGGAAGGTCTCGGGATCCAGGGGGTGTTCCTCGGTCGTCCGATGTGGGGCGGACTCGGCGCCGACACGATGGCCGCCTTCTACCGCGATATCGCCGACACGTTCCCCGACATGGCGATCGTGCTCTACGACAACCCTGAAGCATTCAAAGGGCCGATCCCATCACCGGTCTACGCCGAGCTCGCCACGCTGCCCCAGGTCATCGGCGCGAAATACATTGCGGTCACCCCGAAATTCGCGGTGGACATCGCCGCGGTCGACGGCAAGATGCGGCTGCTGCCGCTCGAAAGCGACTGGCTGGCGACCCACACCCTCTACCCGGACGAGGCGCTTGGTTGCTGGAGCAGCAGCGCGTTGTGCGGCCCGGAGCCCGTGCTCGCCCTCCGGGACGCACTCGCGTCCGGAAACCTCGATGAGGCGCGACATCTGACCCATCGGATCGACTGGACCTACGAGCCGTTCCTCGCCCGTACCAACTTCCCCGAGTTCTCCAAGTACAACGTCACCCTGGAGAAGCTCCGCTTCGACGAGGCTGGCTACATCAACGCCGGGCCCGCCCGTCCCCCATTTCTGACAGCACCCGAGGCCTATGCCGAGGGGGCGCGCGAAAACGGACGTCGGTGGCGCCGTCTCGTCGACGAAATCACCACCACGAACTAGCGGCCCGTGCTAGAGGTTCTTTAATGGTACGCCTGGTCCAGCTTCCCCCAGCAGATACCGCGTTCGCGACGTAACCGATGCCTCGACTCGGGACCTCGCCGAAAGCCTGGAAGGTTCGATAGATGCCCGTACTCATCCTTCATGCTGCGATCGCATGCGCCAGACTGCTGACGCCCCGCCGTTTCACGGAGACGATCCAACGCATGCTCACGAATATCGCGGTCGCGCAGGCCACTACGAGATGGGTGGCCATGGCTGCGAGCGAACAGCAGGAGGGCCCTGTGTCCATCGTCGATTGAGAGATAGACCTTCCGAGTTCGAACAGCACGACCCAGTACGCCGACCACTGCCTGGATCGCGACAATTGGTCGGCGATGCTCAAGCTGGACGGAGAAGGTCGAGGCCGTGATGCCTCCGCTGGTATGAACGGTCTCAGGGTGATTGAACGGTGGGTCCAGGGAGGCGCTGTGTCCCCTTCGGTGGCACGGCAGGTCCGCACAATCCGCGCAGCACGACCAGCGTAATTGCCGCGCTGGCCATCAAGGACAAGGAGATTGGATCGATGACCGACAAGCTGAAGCTCTTCTCACAGGAGTGGTGTGACGCAGCACTCGACGCGGTCAATGCCAACGATGCGGTGTACGAGGGTTTCAAGGATCCTGACACGTTCACCAACAAGTTGGAATTCGGCGTCATCGGCCGGGACGATGTCGCCTGCCATCTCGAATTCAAAGAGGGCAAGGTCGTCTCGTTTACGCCGCGGACGTTCGACGAGAGTGAGCTGTGGCTGATCATCAACGGCAGCCTCGAGACCTGGCAGGCCGCCGCCGCGGGTAAGGAAGAAGGCGGAAAGCTGCTGATGAAGGGGCAGATCAAGTTCGCCAAGGGCCCGATGTCCGCGGCGATCGAGAACGCGGGAGCACTCAACAACTTCCTGCTTACCTGGGGTCAGGTCCCCACCGACTGGGACGTCTGATCCCACGAAACTCTCGCACGGGGCACGCGCCCGACCCCTCATCCGGGTGAGTCGTCCGTGCAGGACCGCACGAAACGCCGTCACCCTGCTCTGAAAGGCCCACCTCATGACTACTGTTGAATCCGGCACGTACCCAGTCAGTTTGTTCGATGGTGAGGACGCGAATGGCGTCGCCAACATCGTCGGGATGCTGCTCGGGCAGAACCTCGAGAACTTTCCGTCGCGAATCAAGTTCGCACGCAAGATCGCTCGACCGGTCTCCATTATCAGCACGGACACCGACAGCGCCTGCACAATCGTGTTCGGCACCGACGAGGCGGTCGTCTACAACGACGTCGTCGGGAAACCAGCCGTGACCGTCATCGCCACCGTCGATCAGATCCTGGATGTGTCACAGTTGCCGATGAAGGCCGGCGGGCTCATCCCGGTGGGCTTCTTCACCGGCCGGGGCATGACGGTGCTCGGGGAAATCTTGAAGCACAAGCTCGTCGTGAAGGGTCTGCTCACCCACACCGTGACCGCGCTGCGCACCATTGCGTTGGTCTCGGTGATCGAACCATGACCTCGCTCTCGGGCCGCAGCCGCCCGGCCAGTCACGCCTCCGAGGACCGGACGATGCAGTTCGAATTGCCCTATGCGGACGACGACGTCGTGCAGGGCGGGGGACCGCCTCGGGCGTCGAAGGCCACGAACATCGTCAGAGGGTTGCTCCTGCTCGCCCTGATCCCGGTCTCGGTGTTCTACCTGGGCCCGCGGATCTACAACCTGACCGCCACCCCCTACCGCCTGGACCAGGCGGTGGTATCCGCCGGCAACTACAACCCTGCGCTGGACAAGATCGTCGAGCACGAGAAGGTGACCCTGTCCGCGTTCGCGTCGCTGGAGAAGATGAAGACCGCGCTCGCGAGTGTTCTCATCACCGATGCGACCGTCACTACCGAGCTCCATACCTTGACCGGTCAGATCAGCGGCGATGTGCAGGCGACGCTCGATCAGGCCGGCGCGAACGTGACCGACCTCGTCGCCTCCCTCGACACTCTGACAACGCACATCAACTCGTTGCAGCCTCCCGTCGACGGCGCTACCGCGGCCCTCGCGGCCGACAGCGCCACGTTGGGGGCAATCCTCGACGACGCCCGTTCGACAGCGGCGAAGGTGCACGATGCCCGGGTCTCCGCGGAGGAATCCGCGAACGACCTGTCAGGAAAATAGGAGAAGTTCTGTGATTTTCTTCGGACGCCGCGGCGGTCCCGCCCGGATGGTTCTGGCGATCGTGGCGGTCGGTGTACTCGGCCTGCTCACGTTCGTGGTGTTCAACCTGAACACCCGCCTCGACAACCAGCAGCGCGCCAACGTGACGAGCATCGCCGCTTCCCAGGACATCGTCGACGTCAACGACAAAGTGACCGGCCAACTCCGGCAACTGACCGAGCTCACCCACACGGCACAGACCGCGCTCGATGCCACCTCCGCGCTCGGTCCACTGCTGACGAAGTTGGATGAGGCGATCGCCCCGGCGGCGGCGATGCTGGCCAGCAGCACCTCGGGTGCCCAGATGACCAACGATCAGCTCACCAACATCCAGTCCATCCTCGGCGAGGTCCAGAACACCGTGCTCCCGTTGGTGTCCTCCGCGGAAGCGTTCGGGGAGCAAGGCAACCAGCTGCTGGTGATCGTGCAGGGGCTGGTGAGTGACCTGAGGGTCTCGGTCGAGGCGGCGAAAACGATCAACCAGATGCTTCCACTTCCCGGCTGAGCACCCTTTCACCGTCGACGATCCGACACTACTTCCACTGGACGTGATATGCAGCAGCGCAACGATTTACCTCCCGACGCCTTCCCACCCCGAGGCCTGACCAGATATCAGCGATTCGATGTGCCCGCGGCGGCGCTGCCCTACCGGAAAGGCACCAAGCCGCATCGGCCGGATGTGCTGGTGCCCGCGATCCCCGACGCGACCGGGTTCTCGGTGGCAACCGAGTGGCTGGGCCGCCTCGCCGCGGTCATCGCCGTCGTCCTGTTCGCACTGGTGGTGGCCTCCATCCACAAGGGGCTGCAGGTGCAACACAGCGCGCGCACCGTCGTGGACAACTTCCGCCTCACCAACGACTTCTTCGCCCAACGCGCGGACCTGACCGCGCCCGCCACCGCCCGCAAACAACTCGACGAACTGACAGGAGTCTTGACCCAGCTCAACATTGCGACCGCGACCGACGTCGACCACCTCGACGCCCTCCTGCCGAACGCGCGCACGTTGCTCGCCGCCGGCCAAGGTGACACACAGATCGCCGGCCAGCTCGAGGGGGTCGCCACCACATTGCAGGGCTCGGCGGCCTCCCTGCACCAGATATCGGCAGGCGCGAACACGACCGTGACCGGCGTCGACAACGAACTCACCCAGGCACTCGACCTGGTGAACCAGCTCAACGCGGAACTCACCCGCACGACGAACAAGCTCGCGCTCGTTCCCGCCACCGACGCCTTCATTCCTGCCCCCGGAGGGAACCGATGATCACCAAAAAGTTGTGGACCGCGATCGTACTCGTGCTGGGTGCGGGGTCGGCGGTCGTTCTGTGCGCCCTCAACGGGTTCTTTCCCGCGCTGCGTGATGTGAGCGATCCGCTGGGGCGGCCGTCGAAACTCAGTCTCGAGCTGATCGATTCCGCAGGCCAATTCGACACCCTGACCGGGATTCTCGTCCCCAAGCACGCGCGTCTGGCCTCCGACATCCAGACCCTGACGCCGCTCGCGAACGATCTCGAAGGACTCACCGACAAGGCCAGCGAACTCTCCGGTCAAGCCAAGACACTGAACGCCTCCACCGGTACCGTCAGCGAGATCGCGGCGCCTCTGCCCGACCTCATCGTGAAGGTGACCGGTCGTGCCGACACCGCGAGCCCGACGGTGGCCGGATTGTCCACTGCGGTGGGATCGGTGACCACCCAGCTGGAGGCGATCAACCACGGACTGACCACCGTCCAGGGATCCCTCGGTGCGCTCGGCCCGAAAGCCTCCGCCATCTCTGCGACCCTCGCAATCGTTCGGGAAGAGGCCGCACACGTGCAGGAGTTCGGCCCCCTCCTCGCGGTAATCGGCCCCCCGGTCAATGACCTGAACCTCCCCGCCCTTGGTGTCGCACCCGCACCGCCCTCATGACCGCCCGCACCGGCTTGTGGCCGACCACTGAGCGAGTGAAAGGTAGAACTTGATGTTTCGGCTCTCCTGGGCGATCGCCCTGTCCTTTACCATTGCGGTTCTCGCTGGCATTCTGATCGTGACGCGCGATCTGAGTATCTCGAACGACATCTTCAAAGAAGGAGTGGTACAAGCGAAGATCGTCGATGGCACCACCGACCAGGCACTGGACGGTGCGCAGCAGTTGCCCCCCGCTGATCAGGCCCTCCACGAGGGTTTACCCCAGGTGGTGGGGGTACTCGACTCCCTCGCCAGAGCCGACCAGACTCTGGGTTCGCTCGGTGATCACTTGCAGTCTCTGGGGGACGCCTTGAAGTCCGCGGACGCCCCGCTCGGCGGGATCATCGATGCCGGCCAGTCCGCGACCGATCAGGCGAACGCGGCGGCCGCCCCGGCCGCGGACATCGTGAACACCCTGACCGCGGCCGATACGAAGGTTCAAGCCTTGGGCCCGTTGCTCGACCAATCACTCGCCCTCAGCCAGACGATCGACTCGAAACTGCGCATCGCGCTCCCCCTGCCGAAAGTAGGAAACTGAGGTCCGACGATCCGATACGCAGTCCGAGAGGTCGCGCTCACCGGCTTCTGCGGTAGGCATCCCCGGTGAAGCGAGTGTGCGCCCCTCTCCCGTGCTCGTCGCGCAGGAGCGCATCCTCGAATCAATACGCTCACAACCTATTCCGCGGGCGCCGCTGCTGGGCGACGACATCGTCACCATCGTCTCCGCGGTCCGGCGGGCTGTTACCGGCTGGGCGGCCGAGGTGTACGAGCGGCGTGACAGTGCCCTGATTTTGGTGGGGTTCGAAGGCGCCTTCTGGCGCAGCGAACTCGTCGCCCTGAACTGCGGCGACATCAGCGTGCACCGGCTCGACGGTATCGACATCCGCCTGCGCCAATCGAAGACCGACCAGGAGGGCGCCGGAGCGGTCAAGGCGCTGCCGTTCACCACCTCGCGCCCCAGTGGCCCACCGTGCGCACACTTCCGGTGGGCGCAGGTCGGGCCGCCTTCGACACCGCCAACCGTCCCGGGGTGATCCGGTTGCTGCGCACCGCACCGCCGTTCGACAACCAAGTCTGCCGCGGCGCGCTGCCGCGGATGAGGGCCCGGTCGCCGTTGTTCCGGTCGATCCGCAAGAATGGCAGCCTCGGGGGCACCGCCCTGTCCGGGCGTCGGTGCATGCGGCAATCCGCCGCCGCGCCGCCCAGGCCGGGTACGACGAGAACATCGTCGCCCAACTCGGTGGGCACTCGCTGCGGGCCGGGTTTCGTCACCCAGGCCTTCCGCACCGGCGCCGCCGCGCACGCGATCATGCGCCAGACCGGGCACGGTCGCGGGACGGTAGGCCCCGTCTGGGGACGGCTACCGTCAGGAATTGACGGTAGCCCAGATCTCTTCCGTGGACAGGCCCGGGTCGCCAACGCTGCGGATAGATTGTGTCACCAGCAGTCTTCCTGTGTTCTCCAGATGTGCCCGCATTGCCGCCTCTGCCTCGACTGGATTGCCGGCGATGATGGCATCGATGATGGGTGCATGCTCGTCGTCGATGTCGGTGAGTGTTCTGGTCTTGTCGGCGGTATTGGCCCCGAGCAGCCGGGTGGTCTCGCGAAGGGTCTTGACGATCGCGCGGGCTCGGGCGTTGTCGGCGGCGTCGAGAATCAGGTCGTGAAGCCCGAGATCATGATGGGCGAACTCGTGTTCGTCGCCGCCGGCGGCGGCGTCCTGCATCAGGCGTCGTTGCCGCTGCAGTGCATCCGAGAGCGTGGGGTCGGCCACGGCTGCGGCCTTGCGGACCGCGGGTAGTTCCAGGGCCAACCGGACTGCGAAGATCTCCGCGATCTCCTTCGGCTGGGGGAGAAGAATGCGGAAGCCCTGGCGTGCTTCGAACTTGATGACTCCCACTTCTTCCAGGCGCAGCAAAGCGTCCCGCACCGGGGTTCGGGAGATGCCCAGACCCTCGGCGAGTTGGTAGACCGAGTACTTCACTCCCGGTTTCATGCGGCCGTCGTCGATGGCCGCCCGCACCGCCGCGATCGCCTGCTCCATCCGTCGTCCCGCGAACGGGGTGAGCGGTTCGAGTTCGAGCGCTTCGTCTGCCACCCGATCACTGTAACAACACGGGGCTGTTCGTAGCATGCTAGGTGCATGTAGCATGCTACGAATGATCTCCGCTGAATCACTGGCCGCTGAGCTGCGCAGTTCGGGAGTGAGCGATGTTCTCTCCGACGGCACCACCCGCGCTGCCTATTCGTCCGATGCGTCCCTGTACCGGGTGCGACCGCTGGTCGTCGCGCGGCCGCGCCATGCCGACGAGGTCGCTGCCGCCCTCGCGGTGTGCCGCAGAGAGGGCGTGCCGCTGACCTCTCGCGGTGGCGGCACCTCCGTTGCAGGTAACGCCGTCGGGACGGGACTGATTCTCGACTTCAGCCGGCACATGAACCGGGTGCTGTCGATCGACAGGGACGCACAGACCGCCACCGTCGAGCCGGGCACGATTCAGACGGTGCTGCAGCAGGCCGTTGCACCGCACGGCCTACGATTCGGGCCCGACCCATCGACGTTCACTCGCTGCACCATCGGCGGCATGATCGGAAACAATGCCTGCGGTTCGCGCACGCTCGGATACGGCCGGACCTCAGACAACGTGAAGGGCTTGCACGTTCTGACCGGGACCGGGGAGTCGTTGCAACTGGGTTCGGCCGGCGAGGTGACGGCCTCCCCGGCGCTGAGTGCACTACAGCAGGTCACCCGCGCCGGTTTGGCGACCATTCGCACCGAGCTCGGGCAATTCGGCCGTCAGGTGTCCGGATACGCCCTGGAACACCTGCTGCCGGAAAATCGGTTCGACGTGACCCGCATGCTGGTCGGCACGGAGGGCACCCTCGCGGTGGCAACCCGCGCGACGGTCCGCTTGGTGTCCGAGCCCGCCCACCGCGTCCTGGTCGTGCTGGGGTACGCCGACATCGCGTCGGCGGGTGACGCGACCCCGCTGGTGCTGAAGTTCGATCCGACCGCCTGCGAGGGTATCGATTCCCGGATCGTCGAGGTGGTGCGCGAGCGCCGCGGCCCGGATGCGGTTCCGCCGTTGCCTGCGGGGGCGGCCTGGTTGTTCGTCGAGGTCGTCGGCGACGACCTCGACGAGACGATCGCCAGGGCCCGGCAGGTCGGACGGGACTGCGGAGCCGTGGACAGCCTCGTGGTCACCGACGAGGGCCGCACCGCCCAGCTGTGGCGGATTCGCGCCGACGGTGCCGGACTGGCCGGCCGCAGTCCTGCCGGCCTTCCCGCACACGCAGGATGGGAGGATGCGGCCGTGCCACCGGCCATGCTGGGCAACTACCTACGCGACTTCGACGCCCTGATGGACGAATTCGGCGTCACCGGCTTGCCGTACGGGCACTTCGGTGACGGATGCATGCACGTGCGCATCGATTGGCCGCTCGACAAGCCCGGCGGCGACGGCATCTTCCGGGACTTCCTGGTCGCGGCGAGCACACTCGTCGCCGGCTACGGCGGATCCCTGTCCGGTGAGCACGGGGACGGCCGCGCCCGCAGCGAACTATTGCCGCTGATGTACTCACCGGACGCGATGAAACTCTTTGCTGCCGTCAAGCACGTCTTCGACCCGGACAACATCCTCAACCCCGGAGTGGTGGTCGACCCCCACCCGGTCGACGCGGACCTGCGCATTCCCGCAGCCCCACTCCTGCGCCGCAACCTGGCCCTGGCCTACCACCACGACGACGGAGATTTCACCCAGGCGGTGCACCGCTGCACCGGCGTCGGAAAATGCCGGGCCGACAACACCGCCACCGGGGCAGTGATGTGTCCGTCGTATCAGGCGACCCGGGAGGAGAAGGACTCCACCCGCGGCCGGGCGCGCGTGCTGCAGGAGATGATCAACGGCACCGACATCGACGGTGGCTGGCGATCGCCCGAGGTTCACGACGCCCTCGACCTGTGTCTGTCCTGTAAGGGGTGCTCCTCGGACTGCCCGACCGGTGTCGACATGGCCGCGTTCAAATCCGAAGTGCTGCACCAGAGCTACAAGGGCCGCATCCGCCCCGCCTCGCACTACTCGCTGGGATGGCTTCCGCGCTGGGCGAAGATCGCCAGCCACGCGCCCGGTCTGGTCAACGCCGCGATGCGCGTTCCCGGCATCGGACCGCTGGCGTTGTCGTCGGCCGGAGTGGACGAGCGCCGCACCATCCCACCGTTCGCGAAGCAGACGTTCCGGTCCTGGTTCAAGGCCACGGAGAACGACCGCGTCACGACCGGTGACCCGGTGCTGCTGTTCGTGGACTCGTTCACCAACTACTTCACCCCCGAGGTCGGGCACGCCACGGTGCAGGTGCTCGAGGCCGCCGGCTACCGGCCGCAACTGACCGACAAGCAGCAGTGTTGCGGGCTCACCTGGATCTCCACCGGGCAGCTCACCGCGGCGAAGAAGATCCTCGGCCACACCGTGGATGCACTGTCCGGTAGTGCCGCGGCCGGAATTCCGATCGTCGGAATGGAGCCGTCCTGCACGGGTGTGTTGCGCTCGGACGCCGCGGAACTGCTCGGTAGGTCGGCGGCCGAACCGGTCGCCGACGCAACCCGCACCCTCGCGGAACTGTTGACGGACCGAGGGTGGGAACCGCCGTCTCTCGAAGGCAAGTCCGTTGTCGCGCAGCCGCACTGCCACCATCATTCGGTGATGGGATGGAGTCCGGACGCTCAGCTTCTCGAGAGGGCAGGCGCGCAGGTTCAGCGGCTGGGCGGATGCTGCGGATTGGCCGGCAACTTCGGGGTGGAGAAGGGGCATTACGAGGTGTCGGTGGCGGTCGCCGAGCAGCACCTCCTGCCCGCCGTGGCCGGGGCGGACGCGGACACCACGATCCTGGCCGACGGCTACTCCTGCCGGACCCAGTTGTCGGATCTGACCGATCGTCGCGGTGACCACTTGGCGCAATTGCTCGCCGCGCAGCTCGACGCCGACGCTGCGCGCCGACGGGACTGACCCCCGGGGGTGCACACAAGGGTGGCGGCGGGTGAGACATGACCCTCACACTCGGCCCACTTCCATCGAATAACGTCACAGTTACGAGCCTCGGCACCTCGCCGAGGCTGTCGGATTCCTCGACGCCACCCGACACACCTACCCGTGGGACGAAGTGGTCGAAACGCCGGTGCCGCTCGATCAGCTGAGCCGCGTCCTGAGACCGACGCCGTCGGGCATCCTGCGGACCTCGGTCGCGCCATAAGGCACTCCCGGGGCATCCGGATCGTATTCTCCTCGGGCGGTGCCGGGAGTCGATCGTGTGGCAGTTGACCAGCAACACGAACGCGGGCACCAGGAAGAGCAGCACGGGAGCGAGGGACCCCGGCGCTCCGGTCGACGCGACCCAGCGGAACTGGACGATTCGACCTAATGGTGTTTGCGCTCAACATATTCCACACTGTCCCCGGAGCTGATTCGGTTCAGCGGTGCTTAGGTTTGTCGGCACGAATATTCGGGTCGCGAATGTAGGGCAGGGGGCGACAGGATGCGGGCACATCGACAGACGAGGTGAACGGCCGCGCGGGCGCTGCGTTGGGCATGGGGCTGGCGATGAGCGTTCTTTGGGCGCCGGTCGCGGCGGCGGAGGAGGTTCCGGACCTACCCGGGGCGATTTCGGTGTGGCAGGTCCCGGACCGAGCCGGTCCCGCCCACATTACGCATCACGATGCCGCCCGGTACGCGCGGCAGCACCCGGGATCGGTTCCGCCCGGCGTCAACGACTTCACCTGCACCCCCACCGCCGTGCATCCGAGACCAGTGGTGCTGGTGGACGGCACGGACTCGAACGCGTACTCGGACTGGGCGGCGCTCGGTCCGCGACTGGCCGCCGCGGGGTACTGCGTGTTCGCGCTCAATTACGGCGGCGAGCCTGGGGGCGACAACTACGGAACCGAGGACATGACGGTCAGCGCCGGCCAGCTGGCACAGTTCGTGGCCACCGTCCGCGACGCGACCGCCGCGCCCGAGGTCGACCTCGCCGGGAAGTGCGAGCAGATAAGGATCCGATCAGGCAGTGTCGGTGGTCTCGGCGCCGATTCCTGCGCCGTGCGTCTGCATTGCGGCGTGGACGGAGATCCGCTGGGGCGGGACGTGCTTCGGCGCTCCGGTGAGCCAGGGTGGTTGGTCTGTGCCTGCCAGGAGCAGGTGTGCGTCCCGTCGTCCCATACAGATTGCGGCGTTGATGAATCCGCGGTCGAAGAGCAGGTAGCTGAGGAGGTCTCCGCGGCGGGCGCCGTCGCCACCGAGCAGTCGTCCCAGGAGAAGTAGGTCCGGATTGCGAAGCATGCGCCATGCGCCGGCCGGCCACCGGTTCCGGTCGTCGAATGTCTCGGCGGCGAGGGTGCCGAGGCAACCGCGCGTCTCGGGGCCGAAGAACAGGTAGGGCACATCGACGTAGTGGTGGTGCCGGTCCGGCGACCATCGGCGACGAGTTCGTTGATCTTGCCGAGGGTGCGCAGATCCTCGACCATCCGATCGACCAGAGCGGCATCGAGCACCCGCACGACCATGTCGTCGACATCCGGTGGTCCCGGCTCCTCGCCGGTGTTGGGCACTGGGGGGTAGACCGCCGGGTGGGTGGCGACGACGACCAACTTGTGCGCGCCCAGGGACAGCGCCGGTTTGAGTGGGGCGTTGAGCCGGATCCCACCGTCCGCGTACCAGCCTCGCGCATCGTTGGGGGTGGATACTTCGACCGCGGGGAACAGTGCCGGAATCGCGGCGGAGGCCCGGACGTGCTCGGCGGTGACCCGCACATCGCGGTAGTCGATCGCGCGGTTGGCGTCCGGTGGCGGGAGCGGGTCGGCACCGTTCCTATCGACGAAGACCACCGTCCGGTTGTCGGCGGCCGAGGTAGTCACCACCGCCAGCGACGTCCGTCGGTCGTCGAGGTTCGCTGCGAGCTGTCGCCAGGCGACCAATCGGTGGGCGGTCCGGGCCAGTGGCGTGGTGTCGACCAGACTCGTCAGGCGAATCCCCGGTATTCCGCAGAGCTGACCGGTCCAGCGTGCGATCGTGGCGGGTCCGCTGTACATCAGTGGCCGGAACACGTCGTCGATGTCCACGCTCCGCCAGACCGCGAGGGCGGCGGCGGCCTGCTCGTCGGCTGGCAGGTGGGCGCCGGCGGCGAACAGCGTCGCATTGATCGCTCCGGCGCTGGTGCCGATGAACAGATCCGGTGTGATGCCGGCCGCGCGCAGGAATGGCACGACGACGGACAGAACGCCGGCCTCGTAGGCTCCGCGCGCTCCGGCACCGGCGACCACCACGGCGACCCGGGACGGATCGGGGCCTGGCCCTGGATTGAGGTTGTGCGGTTCGTGCGGTTCCATCGTCGATCCCCTTCATCACTTGCGTGCACGCCGCCGCAGTCGGTTTCGGGTGAACCGTGTGAGTGCGGTGCGGAAGAGAATGATGCCGGCTGTGGGTGACCACACTCCGAGTGTGGTGGCACGGCCACGGCGGTGTTCTCCGGGCTGCTGGGGATGTGGCCGGCGCGCGGCCTTCGCGAGGTAAGGTTCGGTGCCGCTGTGACCCGAGTCCGGGAGGCGCTGCACCGCCGGAATTGCGGCACAGTCTTCGGTGAGTAGGTGTAAGGCCGTCAGGCGCACACCCTGCTCGGCACCGTGAACACCGGACTCGGCAGTGTCGACCACTCCAATACTGCAGCTGCCGAAGGAATTTCGGGATTTCGGTGGAGAATAGTCCCTGTCGGGGTGAGTCGTGCTCGTCCTGCATGAAGCTCGGTGCGATTGATTTTGAGCTCGACGAGGATCTTGTTTGCTCTGCCCACATGGACAATGTCTTGAGACGGTGAATTGTTAGTCCGGTGAGCTTCCTCATTTCCGGGACGAGCCTGCCGTTACTGTGTGCGTTCGACGATTGCCCTGACGTAGAAGGAGAGCACGATGGCGGTATCACCGAGAAATTCCGAAGGTTCGGCGAAGGGGACAACCAAGGAGATCCGCGAGTGGGCGATCCGAGAGGGTCGCGAAGTGTCACCCCGCGGTCGCATCTCGGCCGACATCGAGCAAGCTTTCCATGACGCTCAGGCGACGAAGGTTCAGGCAAAAGCGGCGCCGGCGAAGAAGACGGCCGCGAAGACGACGGCCGCGAAGACGACAGGGCCGAAGAAGACGGCTGCGAAGAAGGCGTCTGAGAAGAAGGCGTCTGCGAGGAAGTCTCCGGCGAAAGCGGCAGGGGCGAAGTCGACGACTGTGGAGAAGATTGTCGCCACGAAGGTACCGGCGGTGAGCAAGTCTCCGGCGAAGACGACGACCAAGGAGATTCGAGAGTGGGCGATCGGAGAGGGTCGCGAAGTGTCTCCCCGCGGCCGGATTTCGGCCGAGATCGAGCAAGCTTTCCATGACGCTCAGGCGACGAAGGCTCAGGCAAAAGCGGCGCCGGTGAAGAAGGCGGCCGCAGAGAAGATAGTCGCGGGGAAGGCTCCCGCGAAGAAAACGGCCGCGAAGAAGTCTCCGGTGAAGACGACAGGGCCGACGAAGACGACTGCGAAGAAGACGGCCGTGGAGAAGGTCGTCGAGAAGGAGGCTCCGGTGGAGGGAGCGGCGGCGGGTACGGCTCCGGCGAAGAAGACGGCAGCGGGGAAGACAGCAGCGGGGAAGACTGCCGGGGAGATGAAGGCCGCGGAGAAGGTTGTCGAGGAGGAGGCTCCGGTGGAGGGAGCGGCGGCGGGCACGGCTCCGGCGAAGAAGACGGCCAAGGAGATTCGAGAGTGGGCGATCAAGGAGGGCCGTGAAGTGTCCTTCCGCGGTCGGATTTCGGCCGCAATCGTGCGTGCCTTCCATGACGCTGCGGCAAAGTTGCCGGCTGTCGGAACTTGTCAAGGGAGTTGAGTCCACCGGGTGTTAAGCGGCTGACGTTTCGGCCTCCGCAGTATCGTCGGCGGGGCGGTTGATCCAGACGGTGTCGGGCAGGTCGAGGATCTTCGGTGTGGTCGTGGTGCCGAAGCGGTACGGATGCCTGGCCCGTGCCGCCTCGAGTACCTGCCGACGTTCGGCGGCCTTCGCCGCCGCCAAACCGAAGTGGACGCCGGCGGCAGTGTGTAGCCCGATGCCGGTGTGGCGATGCTCGTGGTTGTACCACTCGGTGAACTGCATCATGAATTCCCTTGCTTCACCCAGTGATCCGAACCGTTCGGGGAAATTCGGTCCATACTTGAGGGTCTTGAACACCGCCTCCGAATACGGGTTGTCGTTCGAGACCCGCGGCCGCGAATGCGAGCGGGTAACCTCGAGGTCCGACAGCAGTGACGCGACGGACTTGCTGGTCATCGACGTGCCACGGTCGGCGTGCACGACCTGCGGAATGCCGTGCACCGCGAAGATCTGCTCCATCAACTCCCGTGCCAGCACACCCGATTCGTGTGCGTGGACGTGCACACCGACGATGTACCGCGAGTAGATGTCGATCATCACGTAGGCGTCGTAGTAGCGGCCCTTGTCCGGCCCGGCGAGCTTCGTGATGTCCCACGAGTACACCTGCCGCGGGGCGGTCGCGACCAGCTCCGGGCAGGTTCTCGCCGGGTGCCGGGCGAGCCTGCGGCGTTCGCTGACCTGTGCGTTCTCCCGCAGGACGCGGTACATCGTCGACACCGAACACAGGTAGACGCCCTCGTCGAGGAGTTGCGCGTACACCTCGAGCGGCGCCTGATCGACGAACCGGTCACTGTTGAGTGTGTCGAGGATGCGGCGGCGTTCGATCGGGGTGAGCTTGTTCGCCGGCGGATGCGTAGGTCGGGCTCGAGCAGAAGGTGCCGGTGCGGCGGCTGCGGCGCGACGCCGGACCGCGGTCGATCGGACTACACCGGTCACTGCGCTTGCTGTTCTCGTCGACATCCCGACGTCGGTCAGTTCGGTCCATGCTGCGGTCAGCGCTTGGTTGGCTTGTCGTCCAAATCCGCTCTCTCGGAGAGCGATTCCAAGAGAGCATGCGCTTTTCCCATGATGTCCAGGGCGGCTTCGGTGGTGGCCAGTCGCTTGTTCGTGCGGTCGAGCTCCCGCTTGAGGCGAGCGATCTCGGCCTGCTCGGCGGTGATTTTGCCGACCTTCGCGACGGCGGGTTTGCCGTCGAGGACGCCGGCGTCGCGTTGCTTGCGCCACTCGGTGACGAGGGAGGAGTAGAGGCCCTCGCGGCGCAGGTAGGCGCCGCCTTCGTTCGTCTGGCAGGCCTGCTCGTAGGCGGCCAGGTGCGCGAGCTTGTCCGCCGGGGCGAATGAGCGTCGGCGTGGTCCGTCGGAACGTGGGTGGGAAGACTCCATGTGGCCATTGTCCCCGGCTACGGCCAGGCTGGAAATCGTCATTGTCGGGTTGATCCGTATCTCGCCCTGCAGGCGGGGTTGCTGTGAACCGGTGGACTCAACTCAGCCTGACACACAGGGTGTGGGCGGCTGAACCGAGTGGTGTCCGCTCTTGAGCGTGACCCACTTGCCTGTCTCTTCGAAGCCACACTCACCGGCGATGAGCGCGCCTGTGTCACAGCCATGAACGCGGGCGGACGGTCGGTGCGACTGGCACGGGAGTTCGCATTCACGAGCGCTGGTCGACAGTGTGCACCGAGGGGCCGATGGGAGTTCCGCTGGCACCTGCTGGGTGAGTGTCGGTGCCAAGAACTGTCGCCCCGTACCAAATGAGGTCCTGAGGGTTACGTCGATCTCACCGCACGATCTGCCGGGGTATTCCTGGGTCGTCGCGTGCCGCACCGGACGTGTTTTGTGCTGTGGTGTTGTTCGGAACTGACGGTTTTCTGGCTTACCGTGTCCGGTATGGCAGGTGATGAGGCTCGCGTGGTCCGGGACTTCGCGGAATGGTTGTCATCTCAGGGCTGGGTAGTCCGCACCGATGAGGATGTCGTCGACATCGTCGCCGAGAAGGACGGCCACCTGCTCTACGTCGAGGTCAAGGCTGCGACCGCCGCGCCGGATTTGGATGTCGATACCGCCATCGGTCAGCTGGTGCGGCGGATGCCGAGCGAGGCGGATCAGTCAGTGTCGTTTACGCTGGTCGTGAGGGACGAGCCGCGATCGGTGGACGCCGCGGTGCGGGCACCGCAGCGGATTCTGGATCTGTTGGGGATGGCGTTGTACGCGGTCGACGAGGACGGGGGCGTGCGGCAGCTCTTCGGGCGCGCGTGAAGACCGTCCCCCCGGGCATGAGCGGGACGGTCAGCGGTGTGGAGATACCATCGCCAGGTCCCGCGAGAGCGGGGTAATGCGGTGATGGGGCGGTAGCTCAGTCGGTGAGAGCCGTGGACTCATAATCGGTTGGTCGCGGATACGAGCCCGCCCGCCCCACCCGCGTGCTGCCTCGGGCCCGCAGGGAGGCCCTTTGAAGAGCGAACCAGATCGTGGCGTCGGTATCCAGGGTGTGCGATGGCCGACCAATCCGAGGGCGGCCGCGCTTCTCGGTGGGTCCGAGGTGTTCAGGCGCAGTCGCGGCAGAGTTGTTGCCCAGCGTCGGCGAGGCGGCTGCGGTGGTGGACCAGGAAGCAACTGGTGCAGGTGAATTCATCGGCCTGCTTCGGGATGACGCGGACGGTGAGTTCTTCACCGGACAGGTCCGCGCCGGGCAGCTCGAACGATTCGGCGGTGTCGGTGTCTTCGACGTCCACGGCGGGGGACTGGGTGTCTTTCCGGCTGGCGGTCAGCTGTTCGAGGGAGGTGTCCGCCTCGTCGGATTCGGTGACTCTGGGGGCGTCGTAGTCGGTGGCCATGCCTGCTGCTTTCCTCATGTTCTGGGTGTTCGGCTCGCAAGATTAGAGGGTCCGGCGCCGCGACACGCTTCCGGGGTCTGGCGTGCGGTGGTTCAACTACCTGGGGAGGTGGGGAGGTCGTGAGGTGCCGGTTCGGCTCCTTACGCGGGGGTTTGGCCGTTGGTTGGGGCGTCTGGCTCGATGCCGGGTTCTTCCGCTCGGTCCGTGCTCGTGCGCCCTACATGGGTGTGAGCGACCAATTACGGTCAGGGTGCCGATGTTGTGAGGCAATAGTATTCGTGGACGAGAAAGGGAGCCTGTGCAGGCGCTCAAGCGAATGACTGCCACTCGGTACAGTGAGTGAAGCAACCTAGCGCGATGATGTTTCCCATTCCCAGCCGTTCAGGTTCTGGAGGCGGTGTTGGCGGTCGGGGTCGAGGTTTCTTGAGAGGTATCTGGCGCGTTGCTTTCTCACCCAGCTGCCGAGCCCGTACTCATTCGCCTTGTACCCGTAGGGGACGCGGGCGTGACCGTGGGTCTCGACGAAGTCGGCCAGGTGTTTGAACCCTTCCTCCCACTTGTCGGCGAGGGGGTCCCATGTCCATCCGGGTACTTCTTCGAGTCTGCGTTGGCGTTCGGGGTTGAGGGTTCTCTTGGTGTACGCGGCGCGCTGTCTTGCGACCCATTTGCCGAGGGCATATTGATCGGTGGCGTTGTAATCGAACGCTACGCGGGCATGCTGATGCTCGAGGACGTACCGCAGTAGGTGTTCGAACCCCTCGTCCCACTGATCGTCGATCGAGTTCCAGGTCCATCCGGACACGTCCTCAAGTCGGCGTTGGCGATCCCGTTCAAGGATGTCCTTGGCGTAGTTCTGGCGTTGCCTGTCAACCCAGGTCCCGAGGGGGTAGTCGTTGAGTTTGGCGGAGTACGGGACGCGGGAGTGGCCCGTCTGTTGGACGTGGCTCAGGAGCTGGCTGAAACCCTCCTCCCATTTGTCGGCGCGGGGGTCCCATGTCCAGCCAGGCACGTCCTCGAGTCGTTGCTTACGGTCGGCTGTAAGGGTCCTTTTGACGAAGTTCCGGCGTTGCACGTCCACCCATTGGCCGAGCTTGTAGCCGTCCTCGGTTTTGTAGGTTGCTGGGATCCGGGCGTTACCGATGTCTTCGACATACTCCAGGAGCCGGTCAAGACCCTCCTCCCACATGTCACTTTTGGGCTTCCAGCTCCAGCCAGGCAGATTCTGGAGTCGTTCTTGGCGGTCGGCGTCCAGAGTTCGATTGGAATAGTTCACTCGTTGCATAGTGACCCAGTTGCCAAGCTGGTAGCGGTCGTCGTCCTCGTAGCTCTGCAGTACCCGGGAATTACCATGACGTTCGATGTACTCGAGGAGTCGGCTGAACCCCTTTTCCCACTGATCGGCGAAAGGATCCCAAGTCCATCCGGGAAGTGCCTTTAGTCGTCGTTCATACTCGGCGTCGAGAAGGCCCTGATCATGTTTTACACGTTGGTTGACAACCCACATACCAAGTTTGAAACCGTTCACGATGCCGGACGGCGCGATGCGTGCCTGGCCAACTCGTGCTACATGCTGTTCTAGCACGCCAAAGGCGAACTCCCAGGTCGCAGTAGTCTGCTCGACCAGGCGCACATCGAAAGCGCGGGCGAAGTCGGCGCCGACCTGCTCGGGCAGGTCGAGATGAATCTTGGAGGGTAGTCGTGACTGTTCGCCCTGCCGGCCGAGTTGCCGTCGCAGTTCGTCGAGGTGCTCGCCGAGCTGGCTGTCGTGTGACCGGAGCGCCTTGATCACGTCCCACACCGGTTTGAATGCCGAGTTGTCGAGGGCGACCGCCGGGTCTTCGTCGGTGTCGACGAAGACCGGAATGACGATGGTGCCGATGGTCTTGTCGGAGGCGAGCCTGATGGCGCGGCCGACGGCCTGCACGATGTCGACCTCGGAGCGGCGGGGGTCGATGAAGGCCACGCTGTCGAGGGTGGGGACATCGACGCCTTCGGCGAGGCAGCGGGCGTTGGCGAGTAGTCCCCTTTGGCCGTGGTCGAGCCGGCCGAGGTGGTGCAGGAGCGCATGGCGCTGCCCGGCGGGCATCTCGCCGGATGCGTAGTCGGACCACACCTGACCCAGGGGTTGCTGGTCGGCGGGCATCCAGGAGATCACTTCGGGGAGGGACTGGGCGAACTCGTGGGCGCGCTTGACCCGTGAGTGGAAGGTGATTGTGCGGTGCAGGTCGTAGCGGCGCATCGCCTGGGCGAGGCCGATTTGTCCGGCGAGAGTGCGGGCGTCGGTCACCTCGGTGCCATCGGTGGTGACGAATCGGCCGCGCTGGGCCCAGTCCCGGTAGGTGGCGTCATCGACTGCGACGACGGCCAGTTGGTAGTCGGTCAGCAGTTTACGTGCGATCGCCTCCGCGAACTCGAGCCGGTGGAACACCGGGCCGAACACCTCCTCGTCGTCCATCGAGGCGACCTCGAAGTCGGCTTCCTTCGCTTGCCGCACGACCCGGCCGGTGAAATAGCGTGGGGTCGCGGTCATGAACAGTCGACGGTCCGCTTTGATCGACTCCGCGTCGAGGATGGTGCCGAAACCGGAGGAGACGCGGCCAGCGCAGCGATGCGCCTCGTCGGCGATGACCAGATCGAAGGCAGGTACCCGACCCAACCGGAACGCGTTGGCGATCTGGGGGGATGACTGGTAGGTCGCGAACACCACCCGCGGACCGGACCGTCGCCGCAGAAATCTCGCGATCTCTTCCGGGTCGGTCGTGACCGGGAAACCCAGGTCACTCGTGTTCGCGACCACCGCATCCGGGTCGGCGACCGTCGCATCCGAACACACTGGCAGGAAGTCGAACGCCTGCGTGGAGTGGGCGGTCCACTCCCGCAGCGTCTGAGCCAACAGCGACAACGAGGGCAGCAGCACCAGCGTGCGTTCGGCGGCGAGCTGCTCATTGATGAACAGTGCGGTCAGGGTCTTTCCCGTGCCGCAGGCCATGATCAATTGGCCGCGGTCGTACCCGTCGAAACCCTTGATCACCTTGTCGAGGGCCTCGCGCTGATGCGGGCGCGGACGGTTCGGTACCAGTCGCGGGGACCGCAGATCGGTTGGAGATCGAGGCCAGTCGACCGTGGCGACCTCAAGGTCACCACGGAGAAGGACACTCGCCCGCTTCTCCTGCGCTTCCAGCGTCCGTTTGGCGGTCCGCCCGATCAGGTCGGTCGTCGCGATCAGCAGCCGGAAGGCGAACTCGGGCCGCCCTGACTCGGCCAGGAAGGTGTCGACGTCCCGTTTGGTGATCGAGACGGCCGGGTCGTAGGCCTTGGCCTGGATCGCCCAGAGACGCCCGCGACGATCCTCGGCGACGAGGTCGATACCTGCATCAGCTCCCCAGCGCTGCGGCCAGTCCTTCCACAGCCACACGCGTCGCAGCTCGTGCGCGTAGACCGGATCGTGCCTCAGGAACCATTGGCAGATGTGCTCGAACTGACTGCCCCGCCGAACGGGATCAGTATCCAACTGTGCCAACAGATCACCGAGTACCGCCATAACGAGCGAGATTAGCCTGCCGTACCGACAATGACCGGCAGGCAGCTGGAAAGCCGGGACTGCCGCCAAACGATCGGGAGCGCACGCTGCCGACAAGTCTGTGGCGTTGCTCGTGCCCGGGAGAGGTTTCGCCCTCCGAACGCCGGCGGATTCATTCGCGCAGTTGTCGGCATCCCGGGTGATATTCGCCGATACATTCACACGACCTATACCGCGGTCCCGGTTCCTCTGGTTTGATTCGCCGGTGAAGTATGTAGTTGCCGTGGCCATTGTCCTCGGCGTGATGTTCTTGTCCGCGTGCGGATCCGACGATTCCGCAGCACCGGAGGCGACCCCCACGACTACCGCCGCACCCACGACAACGAAGAAGTTGACCGGTGACGACCTCTTCGTCCAGGAACTTCGCAACGGCGGAATCTTCCCGACGACCAGCCAGGTACCACTGTTGACTCCGCTCGCGCGACAGACCTGCAGCGCCCTGGCAAGCACCACGCTGCCCGATGACCAGAAGTTCGACAAGATGGTGGAACTGTCGATGATCCTGGGCGCAGGCAAGAACATCTTCGACAACCAGGTGACCGCCGAGGCGTACATGAAGGCCTCGATCGCGGCGTACTGTCCGCAGTACCTGGCGCTGATTCCGGCATGACGACACCGACTCCTCCGCCGGGATGGCACCCCGACCCCGAGGGCATACCACGGCTGCGGTGGTGGGACGGCACCCAGTGGACCTCGGCGACCAAGCCGCGAGCACTGCAGGAGGGCCCGAAAACGCCACCACCGCCGATCGATCCGGCGACACGGAAGCGGAACAACCTCATCGCCGTAGGCCTGATCGGCATCGTCGTTCTCGGGCTCGGCGCCTGGCAGATCCTCAACACCCACGGTGGCGGAAACGCACCGACCGCAACGGAAACCGCGGCAATAGCATCGAGCCCACCGGCCGCACCCCGAGCATCGGCAACCACCACATCTGCGGCGGCGCCGACGTCGCCGGCCGTCTCCACCGCGGACGACGTGATGCGCGATTTCTGGCTCCGCGTCGATCGCGAGGGATACCTCACGATCAACGTCAACCGGACGTACACCGACACCGAACTCGAGTCCGCCTTCCTCGAAGTGCGCCGCACCTACACCACCACCAAGAAAACCGGCGGCTGGCACGTCTTCATCGACTGCGGCGACGGACAACGGGCGGTGGGCGGGGCGCGCCAGGCGAACGGCAAGTTCGCCCTCGACTCCTTGGGTGCCGCCCGAACGGGGCTGGCCGTCGGCCAGTACGAGTTCGAGCCATTGCCCAACCGGAAAGCATGCCCCCCGGATCTGCCGACGATCGCCATCGGGACGGTGACCGCCCACGATGTGATCGACGCCTTCGTCGCCGCCGGCCTGCCCGCCACCAACCGCCAGGATCGCACCATCAGTGCCGGTTGCGAGGATCTGCAATGCGCTCAGATGATCGCCGTCGACGAGGTCTCGGTGTACCTATTCTCCGATGTCGCGCAGGCAGCGCACTACGCCGAGGTCTTCGGCACGGACAAGGTATACCAGAACGGGCTGCTCGCCATCCGCTACAAGCGGGACGGCAAGCATCCCATCGACGAAACATTGATCCCGAGGTACAACGCCGCCCTCGATGCGGTTGTCGGCGTGAGGTGATGACGTCGACCACCACAATCCGAGCGAAAGCCACTCACTGCGTGAGTAATTGAACTGCCGACGTGGAAGAAGATGACCGACAGCGCCTGTGCTCGGGTCGGTTCGCGGTGAAGTGCGGGAGGGGTGCGGATGCCGAAGCGGCTGGGACCGGACGAAGCTGTTGAGCGGATGCGTGCCGCCGGGGCGGAACCACTGGAGCCGTACCCGGGTGTCGACGAGCCGTGGCGGTGCCGCTGCTTGTCGTGCGGCACGATCGGGGCTCCCCGATTGTCTGCGGTTGGTCCGGGCCCGCAGGGTCCGTGCAAGCCCTGCGGGCGGTTGAGGGCCAACGCCAAGACGCGGACTGACCCTGCTGTCGCCGCCACGGTGATGCGGAGCGCGGGATTCGAGCCGGTGGAGGATTACCCAGGATCCGCGGCGCCGTGGCGATGCAGGTGTCTGATCTGCCGCAACGATGTCGTCACCACCTATAGTGCCGTCAAGAACGGTGCCCGGTGCCGGTTCTGCGCGGCGACCGCCCGAATCCCGTCCTGGTACGCCGGGCCGAGGCAACGGTTGTGGAGATGCGCGCCGCCGGCCTCGAACCGCTTGTGGACTATCCCGGAGCCAAGAAGCCGTGGCGATGCCGCCGCCTGATCTGCGGCATCATCGGCACCCCGCGGTTGGGTGGCATCCGCGCCGGACAGGGCGGATGCCGGCAGTGCGGGCAACGCAAGGCGGCGGAGGCGGCGCGGTCGCGGATGCTCGATCCCGAGTCCGCGGCCGCCGAGATGCGCGCCGCCGGACTCGAACCCCTCGAACCGTACCCCGGATCGGACAAACGCTGGCTGTGTGAATGCGGAGGGTGTGGCCGTCAGGTCCATGCCCGGCTGACCGGTGTGCGCACCGGCAAGGACTGCCGGTTCTGCGCCTCGCACGGCATCGATCTGACCGGGGTGCGTTGCCGATCGGTATCGGCGCATGCACCGGGTACAACTCGCGACTGCTCCTGCACGAGCGCACCGGTTGGACACTGGTGCGCTCGCGTGAGTTCGTCACCGGCGCAGCCGCCCAGGATGTCGAGCAGGCAGTGCTCGACGGGTTGCGCCACCTCGGCCTCGTCTTTTACCTGGACGCTACGACCATGCCGAACGGGTTTACCGAAACCTGCGACGCAAGGCGCATCAGCACCGACGAGCTCTGGGCCATGGTCGACAACGAGGTCGACCGCACGGGAGCAGTCGCCGCCTCCGTGGATGGGCCACGCCGAAGATTGTCTGCGAACGGGCTACCAGTCCCGTGGAACCTGGGAGCACAGGGACTGAAGATTGTTGTGACCTATGTGGATAAACCTCAGTCCGCCCAGGTGTCGCCTCTTGGAACACGAGGTGCTCCGTCACGCCGAGTGCGGGCTGTGCCGGGTGTCGCTCGTCCGAACCGTAATGGCGGTGTGTGACGATGACGCAGAAAACGTTCAGCGACCAACCAATCACATGGGGGAACGAGTGGAAGCCCATCCGCGCAGGTTGAAAACCGTTTTCCGTAGCGATGTACGGCTGGTCGTGCCCCTTTTCCAGCGTCCTTACGTGTGGGATGAGGAGGAGCAGTGGGCCCCGTTGTGGGAGGATGTCGTAGCGACGTTCGATCGGAGGGGGGACGACGAGACCCCGCCACATTTCCTCGGCGCGATCGTTCTCGAGCAGAAGCGCGGCGTCTTGGGCAGCCTCGAAGTTCGCGAGGTCATCGACGGGCAGCAACGGCTGACCACTTTGCAGATCCTCATCGCGGCGCTTCGTGACACCTACCTCTCTCTGGAGATTAGAACCCGACTGCTGAGCCGGCTCACGAAGACTTTGGTCAACGACGCGGACTACGTCGACAGCGTCGACGAAGAGTTCAAACTCTGGCCGACCAACAGGGATCGCCGTTCGTACACCGACGTGATGAACGGTGAATACCGGGACAGCACCCACGATCCGGCATTGCCACGGATCGCTTCGGCGTACGTATTCTTTCGTGAGCAGATCGATGCCTTCGTTACCAGCAGCGGTCGTGACGAGGTCGAAGCTTTGCTGGACGGACTTGCCGAGGTCATGCTCGAGCACCTGGAAGTCGTTGTCATCGACCTGGGGATCGATGACAACGCCCAAGTCATCTTCGAAACCCTCAACGCGCGAGGCACGGCACTTCGGGCGTCTGACCTGATCAAGAACGCGTTGTTCAGAACCCTGCAAGATCACGGCCGTCCGGTCGAGCAGCTGTACCAGCAGTACTGGGAACCCCTCGAACAAGCTCGATGGCAAGCAAATGTGCGACAGGGTCGTCTTGTGCGTCCGCGGCTGGACGTCTTTGTGGGTTTCTTCCTGCCGATCCTTCTCCAGCGGGAAGTTCAGTCCCATCAGCTCTTCGCGGTGTCGCGCACCTACTTCGCCAATGACGCCGACCGGGCGCAGACCTTCTTGGTCCAACTCGCTCGATACGCACAGATCTACGACGAACTCGACACTAAGCAGGTCGGCAGTCCGGCTGAGCGGCAGATCCTGGACCGCATCGAGATTGTCGATACCCAGACCATCACGCCGCTTCTGCTGTGGCTGTTCGCCCACACCGACGGAGGTGACCGTTCGCGCTCATTGTCACTGCTTGAGGCCTACCTCGTGCGCAGGTCCATCTGCCGGCTGACAGCGAAGAACTACAACCGGTTGTTCCTCGAGCTTCTCTGGCGGCTCTCCATTCAGGACGAACCGGCGCCCGACGTGATCAAGCAGTTCCTCGTTCAGCAGGACTCGGAATCGGGGATCTGGCCCAGCGACGATGACCTGACCGAGTCGTTGCGGGGCCTGCCGCTGTATCGCCTGTTCAAACGAGACCGGTTGCAACGTCTGCTGCTGGCATTCGAACATCACCTCACCACCGATCGCACCGAGCCCATCACGGCCAGTTCGAAGCTGTCCGTCGAACATCTGATGCCGCGCAGTTGGCGGGAGCACTGGCTTCTGCCGGAAGATTCCGGCCTTGCCGAGGCAGAGGAAAAGCGTCGAGAAACCCTGCTACACACCGTAGGCAACCTCACCCTGATCACCGGCACCCTCAACTCCAGCCTCTCCAACGGACCGTGGAGCAGGAAACATGCTCACCTGCTCCAACATTCAGCATTAACCCTCAACCGATCCTTGCCCGCGGAATGGGACACCGATCAGATCGAACGAAGAGCTCTCGACCTGGCTCGTGCCGCCGTCACGATGTGGCCGCGTCCATCAGATGTTGCTCAATCGCCTCGACGCATCACCGACAAGGACCGGGATCTCACCCCGGATCGCGACCACGCCGCGACACGCAGGAAGGAGCCTTCGACGGCGACAATCCCCAGCCGTCGCGACATCGGTCAGCACATCCTCAATGCCTTCGCCGATCTCGACGAAGGGGCGTTCCTGACCATCGCGGAGATCCGCAATGCTCCCTCACCGCAATACCCTGTCAACGATCCACCTTCAGCGGGAGCCATCAGCGCGCGCCTATTCCCGAGCAACGGCAGCCGCACCACCGTGCCGGGAATTGTCGGCGCGAGCGTTGATGGGCGCCGAGGAGCACGCAAAACGCGCTGACCTGGCACGCAGCGCCGGAGGGCACGCGCGAAGTTCTCTGGTCTGCCGTTCGGCGCTGCAACACGTCGGTGCCGCAGCCTGCGAGGTTGTGTCCGCCCGATCCGTCGCCGGGTTCTCGAACTCGTTCGGGGTGGTCATGGTCACTCCTTGATCCGTGGGGATGGGTACCAGAACAGACGGAGGAGAACGAGAAAGGACGCACTGGCCCGTCGCGGGGAATTCACGGAGAACAGTCGCGGGGCGCCACCCTGTTTCTTGTGCAGGTCATGGGCTTCGCTGTTGCGTCATTGCAAGTGCGAGCGACAGAATGTGGTTGTCTGAGGCAGTAGCCGAGGGAAGTGGTTCGTGTAGGAGGCCTGCGGGGCGTAAGTACCCCTGTCGGCAGCCCCACCCAGCGGTTTCCAGCCTTGCGCGCCCAGCTGCCTGACTAGTTGCGTGGACCCGTTTCGATCGGGTCGTGTTCATGTCGGCTATTTCTGGGACCGTTGCCGCGCACCTCGGCGATCGGGACGGTCACCCGCGCGAGGCAGCCTAGCGCCGCCCACTCCCAGGGTGGTATCGCCGGTGATACCATATTGGTATGTCGGAGCAGCGGCGACTCCTTGTGAGGATGTGTGCCATTCCGTAGAGAGTGACCCCACAGCGAGCTGTTCAACTTTTGCTGCGACATTTTCGGGGAACCACGCCAGCACGACGGCACCTCGCCGCGGTGTTCAAGATCCCGTGGCCCGGAGACCCGGGTGGGCATCCAGAAAAGCAAAAGGCGGCAAGGCCAAGCCCTACCGGGCCGACCAGGTCCTCGCCGCTTGCGACAAGCTCATGAAAGAGGCGGACAATGGTTGATGCGTCGCGCTACACCTACCGGGTGACCTGGTCGGAACCGGACAGTGAGTTCGTCGGCACCGTCGCCGAATTCCCCTCTCTGTCCTGGCTCGCCGACACCCAGTACGAGGCCCTCGACGGCATCATCGCCGTCGTCCGCGAGGTCGTCGACGCCATGGTGGGCACCGGCGAACGCCCGCCCGTGCCGATCGCGGACCGCTCCTACAGCGGCACCTTCACCGTGCGGACCTCTCCGCGGGTGCACCGCACTCTGGCGGTCGAGGCCGAGGAGCAGGGTGTTTCCCTGAATCTGCTGGTCAACCAGAAACTCTCCGCTCCCGCCGGCAGCGCCGGAGCCGACACAAAGGCGGGGTGAGGGCGGGAGGAATCACCCGCCTACTCCGGTCGGGGGAGGGCTCACCGCGGTCAACAGCTCGGTGCCTTGCCATGGCCGGTACAGCAGCATACGGCGGAACAGTTAGCCCGGTTCGATGCCTCGGTCCACTTCACCCCCACAGGCGCCGTCGGAGAACGTCATTGGCCTCAGCGGGGTCTGTTTCTGATCTGGATTGTTCCCGCAGGGAAGGAACGGCGCCGATGAAGGATGTGTGGGCCACGGCTGGCGGGAGGTTCGAACGCGTTCTCATCGGGCCCCAGTTGGCTCATCACGTTGATCGGGTCGTGCCCCAGCTCGGGCCAGGCGAATGCGAACATCTTCCAGCTCCGACCGAAGCTCTTACGCTGAAGCGTCAGTGCGCCGGGTTGAAATACCCCGGGAACGTCCGGCCGCTCGAAGGCCATGCAGAACTCGACCCCCGAGAGCCGTACCATTCCACCGAGAATTTCACCACCGACATCGACCATCCGGATACGTGTGGAGTTCAGCGTGACCGGCTCATCGGGATGGCCCTGGTGGTTGAACACATACATTCCCCAATGCCGCGGCCAGGGCGCTCCTCTCCAGAGGATCTCGGACAGCGTCTCCTTCGTCACTCCGAGACGGAAGCGCTCGGCGGTGACGCCGTTGACTCGGATGGCGCGAGCTTCGAGCACACCCCAGAGCACCTTGAGCAGCCACAGCTGAAGTATCGGGCCGTTGATCATGGTGAAGGTCCGGTCGAAGTCGCCGGTCCCCATGTGCGTGCCGATGTCGAGCTGATCCTCCTTGAAGAACTCGAAGAAGGCCGCCACGGCAGTGTCCAGTGGGCTCAAAGCCCCATTGTGCCTCCCGCACAGCATTTTCGACGAGAGGGAGTTAACCCCGATCGGCGTCCCCGCGCCGGCATCGCTCATCCACGCAGTCCCCTGAACGAGGACGACATTCTCATCCGCGATGCGCCGGAGGAGATCGGCGCTCATCCAATGCTCTCGCGTGATGTCTCGGGAACAATCGTTGCTGCTTCGGGCGTAGCACTGCGGATTTGCGTAGCCGGTACGCGCACCGACGAGCAACGCGGCGGGCGCCGCGGCGACCCACGAATCGTCCTTGCCCCGGTGACAATTCTTCGCCTGCCGAAGAGACCCGCACGGGCAATGATCGTCCGGCGCAGGACCGAAGTATCGGCCGTTGTCACGCAACCCCGACGCGCGAACGAGGGAATCGAGCGACCTCACTGCGTCCGGCCTCGAGTGAAGCCTCGGCGGGAAGCCCGGTCGGCGGCGTGGATGATCCGAGGAGGCCGCGGCCCCGTGACCGCACTCGGAATCGCAAAGGACTTTTCACGGTTCCGCGTTCTCGACACGTCTGTCATGTCGCCAATCGTAGGGGTGTGGCCCGACGAGCAATTTCGTTGCTCTTCCCCGAGGCCGTGGCGATGATTCACGCCGCCTCTGCCTGGCCTTAGCGCAGAGCGAGTACGGAGGATCCTGACGCGCACGTAGATCGGCGGACCCGTCGCGGGTCTCACGCCTCGGCCAGCAACTCGTCCATTGTGTCCGCGATGTCGATGGGAAGGTGGAACGGAATGTGGAGGGTCACCTCATCGGCCGCCACTTCCAAGGTGATGCGGGTCTGAAGGGCGGGCTTCCCGCGCTCCTCCAGCCTGTGCTCGACGCCCACGAGGGTGGCGATCAGGAGGGTCTCCCGCTTCGTGCCAGCGACCGGGTACTCGGTGGAGACCTTCACGTACTGGCCGATGTGGGACGCGGTGAGTTCCTCCGGAGCAATCTCATGCTTTGCGACGAAGGGAACCTATCTGTAGTCGACGACAGCAACCGGTGGCCCGACTGAAAGATGACGGCCCCGCTGGAAAGCCGGGTGGCGTACAGCATCTGCGCGGCCGCGCCGCCGACCTCGCCCGGATCCGGAAGGCCATCCTGTAGTGACCACCGGCGCCGACAAGGTCACGAGCCGCGGAGTTCCCGCCGACGGGGGCGACTGGATGGAAACAGTGAGGACGGAACCCCGTCAGGTTCCGCCCTCACTCATCGTTCTTCGGGTCAGCGACCGGGGATCGGAAGGCACAGCGATCCGGTGCACGCTTCGTTCGCACCGCCGCAGGTGATCGTGGCAACGATGTTGTCGGAGCTGGTGACGTAGGCCTTGTTGCCGTCAGGGGAGACGGCGACACCACCGGTGATCGCGCCGACGGGAAGATAGGCGACCTCGGTGTTGGTGGCGGTGTCGAAGACCGCGACCGCGCCGCCTTCGGAGTCGATGATGTACAGCGTGTTTCCGTCGCCGGTGACGGCCACCCCGCCGAGGGTGCCCTTCACGGGAAAGGTTGTGCTGACCGTGTTGGTGACGGCATCGATCACGAACACCTCGGCGCCGCTGCGGACGTACACAGCCTGGTCGGTGGCGGTGATCGCGACGGGGCGGCCGGCGGCCGGGACCGGGATGGTCGCAACGACGGTGTTCGCCGCGGTGTCGATGACAGAGATGGTGTAGTCGCCGGCATTGGTGACGTACAGATGTGTCGAGTTGGTCGCAGCAAGAATCGGGAACGACCCCACCGGGATCGTGGCCGCGATCGTGTTGGTGGCGGTGTCGATCACCGAGATCGCATCGCCAGTCGGCACATAGACGTGTGCACCATCCGCGGAGGCGGCGGCTCCCCAGGACGCGTTACCGGTAATCGGGACACTGGCGGTCACCGTGTTCGTGGTGGTATCGATGACGGAGACGGTCTTGCTGGTCGCGTTCACGACGTAGACCCCCGAACCGTCGGGCGTGATGGCGATCCCGCCGGGTGCTTCGCCGACCGGAACGGTCCCGGTGACTGTGTTGGTGGCGGTGTCGAGGATCGAGACGTCGTTGCTCTGGGCGTTGGTGACATACGCGGCGGCGCCGTCGGGGGAGACGGCGACCTGCGACGGCGCCGCGCCCACCGGCGTCGTCGCGGCCACCGCGAAGGAGTATGCCGGGGCGGCACCGGCGGTAGTGGCCACAAGGGCGAATGTCGCGACGGTCATGGTCAGGACGGTCGAGGTGCGGCGGAGAATCCTCGGCAGAGCAGTCGGCATGCGTACCTCTTCGGATCGGGGGTTACTGGCGCGAGCAAACGGACCATAACCGACCTAAAGGTATGGTTTGGGCGCTATGCGCGGATGCGCCACACGGCCGCCCGGCTCGGAGCTCCCGTCGGAGATCGACGCAGCACCCTTCCACTGGTGAAATATAGACTTGCGCAGTGTCATTCACGTGAATGATGTTCCGGGGAAAGCTGGTGCCAGATGCTCGAGGTTGTCGGTGTCGTAGAGCAGACTTGTCGGTATGTCGTCGAATCGCAGTCTGATGAATCCCGCCGTCGCGAGCCGTGCCTTCGGCATGAAGGCGGCGATCGCGGCGCGGGAGGTCCTGGGGACCGCGTTTGATCGCGATGACCGTGAGGGTGTCTGGCGCGGGGTGAACGTCTACGGTTCGCTGCAGGTGGTGGCCGAACTGCTGGCCCGGTTGGATTCCGCGATCATCAGCGACACCCGGATGGAGGTGGAGCGTGCCTGGGTCGGTGCCCTCGGTCCCGAACTGCGCGAGGCGCTCGAACCGTTGACCGCCGCCGACCACCGGGGCCTGATCTCCCCGAGGGGTCTGATGCAGTGCGCGCGCGAGGTCATCTTGTCGGCACCGGACGACGACACACTCGACCCTGTGAGTTCCGATGACCTCACCCGTTGCCTTCTCGGGATGAACACCGAGCACGATCACGTCTCCAGCCAGCTCGACATGCCCGAGATCAGGGGATTCGACGCCGAATCCGTGGCCCAGATCGAGTCCGTCCTCGACGGCCTGAGCGACGAGGGTCTGCGCGAACTCATGCGGACGTTCGCCGTTGACGAGGTCGCCACTCTCGCATACGAGAAGCCGGAAACGATCGAAACATTGCTCCCGCATCTGCACGATCTGTGGCGGCGTCCATGGCCGCAGGGCACGAAGGTGGACCGGCTCACCGGAGAGTCACCCGCGATGGTGTTCGAGGCCGCATTCTCGGTGCCGTTCAACGACGTGCTCGCGTTCGGCCGCCTGATCATCGACCGCGCAACGACCGGTCACGTGCGCTTCACCACTGACGAGCTCCGCGCCGCCGGCGTTCCGGACCGCGTCCTCACCCACGTCGAGAAACACATGGTCATCTCCCTGACGGATCTGCGTCAGAGCTTCCGAGACCAAGAAGAGCAGGGACTGGCCACCGCATGGTCCCGGTTCACCGTGCAGCGCTACCCGCTCGTCCGGTTGCCCGACGGCGCACTGTTGCTGCTACGCGCCCAAATGGGCGCCCAGCGGATCTTCGGCGACCTCCCCTTCTTCGACCTCCGCGAAGAACTGCGCACAAGTAACCCGCGAGCGGGTAAGCAGTTCGAGCAGGCGATGAACGACATTTTCGAGGCCCGGGTGGGCGAGGGGATCCGCCGCATCGCCGCGCAGCCGCATCTGCACGACGTCGCGGTGACCACCGAACCGGTGATGCAGAAGGCGTGGACCACTCCGGGGGCTTCCGGGCCGCCGTCCGTCTGCGACTTCGTCATGGTCCGCGGCCGGTACTGCGTCGTGGCCGACGCGAACAACCGACGCCTGATCGCACCATTGTCCGAGGGACAGGGTGATCCGGAACTGCTCGACGGCGACATCGAGCGCAACCTCCTCGAGCACAAGTTCACACAGTTGACGTCGACCATCAAATTGCTCGCGGACAACGGCTGGCCCGGAGACGGCTCCCGGATCACCCCCGACACGATCTTCGTCCCGTTGGTGATCACTCCGGACGCCGGGTTGCCGTACTCGGAGTTCGTCGACTTCCAGATCAGCGAACGCGCGCATCCACTCTTGAGCCCGGCAGCCCGGTATGTGGCTCCGCCCGCACTGATCACAGTGACGGATCTGATGATCCTCGAGGGGCTCGCCGACCACATGGGCGGTGACCCGGTGAAGATTCTCGCCGACTGGCGAGCCCTCGCCAGTCGCGGGATCCCGATTCGGCTGCAGAATATGCTCGATCTGTTCGGCCTGCCGGCCCGCCCTATGCCCAAGCGGGCCGTGGGTCGGATGCGCCGGCTCAGCGCTGAGCTGCGGGACCGGCTCGCCCCTCATGCATAGAGGTCAAGATACGCCATGTCAAGAAAAGGAAGGCGCTCGATCCGGGCGCGCGCACTGGAGTCAGCACCGTGGTCACATCAAAGTAGCCTTTCGCGATTGTCGGATCGCTGCTTTGTGAGAGAACGAGGCTGTTGGCGCGAATCTGCCCAATTATCAACTGCGCCGACCGGGAAGCGGAGCGAGGGAAAGCCTAGGTCGGATACCCCCGGGCCATAGCCTTTCCCGCAATCTTCCGGCTGTCCGCGTGGACGGTCGATGATCACAAGAGGAAGACCATGAGCGCCAACCAACACATCGAATACGCCACCGTCACCACCGGACTCCGCGCACCCCGCGTCGCGGTGGTCTTCCCGGCCCAGGCGAACTGGGACTACTTCGCTCGGGCAGCGATGTACGCCGCCAGCAACACCTGGGGTGGCGCCGGCTTCGTGCTCGTGCCCGCGACCGACGGAAATATCGACCCACGCGTGCGAGATGCCGTCATCGCCTACGACCCTGACTACGTCGTGTCCTACAGCTACACCGTTGGGGACCTCGACAAGCTCACCCCGGGAACCATCGAGCAGATGCTTGACGAGCAGAACATCGACGACCAAGACAGCCGGTCCCGCCTTCGAGACGATCTGCGTTCAACGAACGTCGATGACGACGTTTTGGCTCGAACACGTGATGCAGTGGTGGCAGCGTGTTCGTCATATCGAATGGACAACGGCTCCGAACCAGCAGGCAGCGACCATCGCTGGCACGAGAGAGAACCGACGCTGTCCGCTCCCGGACCGACAGGGCCGGGTAGTCACCTTGGAGCTCTCACCCCGATCGACAAGATCCGGCGCCCATCCGATCCCACACCGGTAAGCGTCTCGCCCGCGCTAACGGGCGATATCGGTGTAGCCGCTGTGATGCGGCTCGGCCTCCTCGGCACCCCGACAGCCGAAGGGCCGACGCTCGACAACACACAACGGTCCGAGGTACAGCGCTGGCTACTCGGTTACCCCACAAGGTTCCAGAGCACAACACCCCAAGTTGTCCTCGACCCCGAATACGGAACAGCTCACGGTCTGCCCTCCGCCTGGGACGCGACAACCCCCGGATTGGCCTCCGTCACCAGTGTCTCCAGCCGCCGCAACCGGAAACTCTGTGTCATCGGCAGCGCAGCAAACGACTTCGCACTGGCCATGATCTGGGATCGACTGTACGGGAACGGGCTGTGGATCCCAGATTCTTGGATCGGCGGCGAGGACCGCGCACACATCCTTCAACTCCTCCGAGATACCCTCACCCCGTTCTACGCCCGTGAAGAGCGAGCGTGGGCCGTAACGTCGGTCTCACACGACACCGATGCAGTGGCAAAGTTCCGCGACGACGTTATCGACGCGCCGTCGACCTTCATGGTCAGCGATCCGAAAGCAGCCGATCCCGCAAATGACCTACCCGTCATCGGACTCGATGACGACCTCCAGTTCCCCGATCGGGGAAAGTTGCATTTTGGAATTGACGAACAGTTCAGCTCCACCACAACCATGCCCGTTCTCCGTGATACGGACGGCTCTACCACTCTCGCTGCGACACCGCCGCTGCCGATCGTTCAGCACGAGCTCCTCAGGACGGTGCCGGATCTGTCCTGGCAGGTCGACATCGATGTCCCCGACACGCCAATTCCGCCGTCTCGGCACATCCCCGCCCACGTGATCCTCCACCCCGACGAATCGCCCCACAACACATGGATGCGCGTCGGTAGAGCGGGCCTGTCGTATGAAGCTCTCGCGTACGGATTCGTCCCCGCAGGGGCATCGGCCGACTTTCGGTTGGCGAAACCGCGGATCAGAAAGCCAGGCATGCGGACGTGGGCCCATGCACGTGCCGCGTTGATGGGGCGAGCCGCCACCACGTCACCTGCAGGACGGCACGGGGACGTCCTCCAGACGATGTTCGGGTCGAGGACGCGCCTCCTAGAAGCTGTTTCCGGTGACCTCCTTCCAGTATTCCGCAGTTTCGTCCCGCAGTCCAAGACGTCCAAGGGGCAGTTCCCAAACAATGAGGGATGCGTCGTGCGAGGGACGGTGTATCTCAACTTCCCAGGCATCGTGTCCATCTCCGGCGTGTCCACCGAGTCGGCACGGTCGCAATGCGACCAGCTTCTCGCCGAGAATATCCTCTCAAGAGGCCTTCTCCTCGATTGCTCGGCCTGCGGCAATGTCGACTTCGTGGTGATCGACCGGCTCCGTCAGAACAATCAGTGCCTTCGGTGCGGCCAACCCAACAACCTCTCGCAATCCCGATGGAAGATGCCCGCCGACGAGCCGCAATGGTTCTACGACCTGCACCCCGTCGCCACCGCGCTCATGGACCAAAATGGCGATGTTCCCATACTTCTCGCTCAACATCTTTAAACAACGGCCAGTCACAGCAGCCGCTACGCCGACTGCGCCGAACTGGAAGTGTCCGACCCGGCAGGGAAGAAGCTCGCCGAAGCAGACTTACTGGCTCTCGTCGATGACAAGGTTGTAGTGGCGGAGGCAAAGTCGACCGACGAACTCGACACAGGGAACCAGAACAAGGCCGCTAGGAAGCGAGTCTTGCTTGCTGAAACCTTTGGTGCAGAGGAGATCATCCTCGCGACAACAAAGGAAGGCTGGAAGGAGGCAAGCATCAGCGCTATGCGCACAGCAGTGAAGGATCATGTCTGGAAAGCAATGCCTCGTCCACGCATTCGAGAAGTCTTCGGTCTGGGCACGGGGGAAGTCAAGGATAGGTACATTGACGCAGACTAGGACTGTGTTGGGCGGGGCCGCGCGCCCGGAACTAAGCAAGTTTCGGGTAGTCGTAACACGTGCTCATGGAGAGTCTTGGGCGGCGCGGGGTCCGGGAGCATTGCATGTTGCGCCTTGCGGGTCGTGCACGGGGCGTGGCAAGACGGACAAGGTGTCTTTCTAAGTCCGGAACTCTATCCGTTTGATTCCATCCAGATCGGCAAACACCTGCCAGCAGATGTGGAATCTAGCTGAACACTTCAGATTGGAGTTGGATCAATGAGGAATGCAACCGTAGAGGGTTTCACTCGCGGTCGACGGGAATGGCTGCGAGGATTGTCAGAGTCATTGATGTCATGCCGTACCGATGTGGATTCGTGCTTCATTCTAGACGGCGGACCTGATTTAAACGTCGTAGAAAAGGCATTTCTCATGATTCACGTGGGTGCTAGTCACATTTATGGCATCGATGACCGGGACATCGCGCTCGAAGGGTACTTGAACATTGGCGGTGTATCGTCGTTAATATCGCGAGTTTGGCGGTCCGGTGCTCCGCCTGAACGGATTGCTTCCAATTTGATCTATTCCTGGTTCAGCTTTTATCGCCTCGGGAGAGATTTATCTGAACTCTCCTCGGACCTTATCGGAATCGCTTATCGGTCACAGCTTGGCCGCAGAATGGCAGAAGTTACTACAGCCGACCTATCGCCCAACTTTATCGACTCCACCCTATCCTCCTACTTGGACGACCATTCCGTCGCCGACTTGGGGTCGCTGAACGAACTGAGCGCTGACGTTCAATGGTCTTTGGATCAGGAAGGGAGTCATCTCGCCATACTTGTGCAAATTCTTGCTGCGGAGGGGTTGAATAGGGTTCTGTCAATGGCTACTCCGCTGGAGGTATTGGCGTGTATGCCAGATGCTGAGTCTGACCGTAGAAATGACAAAGCATTGCAATCGACGAGAAACATTCGTCACTACGAGCTCTCAGTTCCCGGAGGATGGCCTCGCCAACTCCCCGCCGGCGTTCCTGGCTGGGTTGCGGATGCCGTGATCAACAATGGCGCGCGCATGGTCCTGAGTACGGCGGGATACGTCCCGTCATGGACCTTCGTAGCTGAATCTGTCGAAGAGTTGCGTGCTGTTGAAATGTGGACTTATAATCCGGGATTCTTCGTGCGTGAAGAATCGAATCATCTTGTTCTCGGATTTCGCCTTACATACCGCAACGGCGACACGGCATTTGCGTCGTACCGATACAGACTCACTAATGCAGATGAATTTAACTATCTGCGCACGCTTCTCTCGATGAAGTTGGTAAGGCTGGACGTGTATCAGATAAATCCGAGTTCCACGCTTGAATATGTATTCTCATTCGGAACACAAATTCCAGAGGAAGTCGTAGATCAGGGATGGGAATACATTGAACGAAAATGGGATGATGAAGACCGTATTTATGTTCTTAAAGATCGGTCGGCTGCCGATATTCTGGAGCAGATGGCATGGATTGAGACGAATGCGTTCGAGTGTCTAGCCCTTTGTCACGAACCATATCTCAATCAAGATGAATCGGAGCTTCCAGGCGTGTATCGGAACTATTTGCAGGTTATCGATAGTCTGGCGAAAGATCAGTTCCGTGGCTCAATTGTTGACGTTCAGCGGTTCGAACAGGCACGAGAGGACCTGCGCAACGCTATCGGTCGAGCACGGCGCGGAAAAGTCAACGATATCGATCTCGGATTGCTAGGGAAAGGACGAGCATACTGCCAGTTTTCCACGACGGGCTCAGAGCCGGATTACTTAATGGCAAAAGTTGCGTACTTGCAGGACGGCATTCCTGTCGCGAAGATCTTCGAATTCTCGTCCACAATTGATCTGACCAGCCTGTCAGCCCTATCTTGGGACATTCAGGCAGAACGGCTCTCAGTCGGTCTAAATAGATTGGTGGAGTTAATCAGAAGCGGGGTGCACTCGATCGTCCTAAACCTCGGCGCTTCAGTGTACAATCTCCCGTTTCATGAGGCGTTCCTTCGAATGGGGTTTGTGCAGGCCTCGTACAGTCACAGGACGTCGAAACTATCTGACCGTGAACGTTCTGCGGAATCGGAACCGCTCCTCGTCGGGCATGCTGGAGTTGGCAGTAAAAGCATAGCCGCCGTCGATATCGAGTTGGCTGTTCTGTCCGAACTGTACGACGTTCCTGTAGCAAATATGGATCAAGTGAGTTCTGCGCCGAGTGTAGCGCATTTCGCAGGGCATGGAAGGGTCGGTGCGGGCGCATACCAGATCGGGTTGGAGCTTGGGTCGGCCGCTTCCGATTTTCTTTCCTCGGCGCGAATTCTGTTTGAATTCGATTGGCGCGAATCCGATTTGGTGTTCTTGTCCGCCTGCTCGACCGGCAGGGGAGAGTATTCGGATTTGCAGCTAATGGAGTCTGTACCACTAGACGTCGCGCTGGTGGAGAGCGGTGCGCGTGTGGTTGTTTCCACTTCGGCGCCCGTAAACGATATCGTAAGCTTCTTCTTTTCATGCGTAATGCATCATGCCGTGATCCACGGGGAGTCGATCTGGTCAGCCTACCTCCTGGCGAGAGAAGCGGCGTCAACGCAGGTAATTCCGCAATCACAGATAGCGCTAGAACCGGTGCTCGACCGGCATTGGGTTGATTGGCGTTCAGCTCTGAAGGGAGCAAGCGCTCAAGCGCCCTGGGATTGGCAGCTCTTTCGAGTCTCCGGGCGGTGCTGGTAACCGCATCCGGATGTACCGCTTCTGTCCGGGAATCCCGAAACCCTTGCCACCGCAAGGTGCCGAACGTTGTGAACCTTAGCTCCTGCTGCCATGGACGCTTACACAGATTTGCGGCGTGCCCTGGGGATCTCGAGGACTGCCTGCGTGCGCGGGACGACGCCGAGACCTCTCGGTACTGGGTCTCTGCTTTAGAATTCGGTGTCTTGTGCGTATTTGTCTGCGATGTCGTGTGCCTCCTTGCGGAGCCAGTGAACTTGGCGGGTGTATATCGCTTCGAGTCGGGGGTCTGATTCGTCTTGTGCGGCTTTCGTCGCGAGTGTGAGTGCGTGGTTCACGTCCTCGGAGACTCCGTTGGACCAGAAGATGCTGCCCAGCTGTGAAGCGTGTTCGATTGCCTTCAATACCTTTTGAGATATGTCTTGTCCGAGCTGGTCGGCTCGTTGCAGGAAAGATTTCGCGAGGGAGGGTTGTTGGAGAGGCCAGATCTCGGTGGAGCTGAGCAATTCGAGTAGAGCGGTCACTGTTGCGGTATCGACGGGTCCGAGAAGTGACGTGATTGAGTTTTTCTGGGTTTCGGAGATCCCGGTGGCCAAGGCGAGTGCGACCACGGCTTGCCCTCGAGGAACGTCGGGCTGGCTGGTTCTGTCGCGCATCCAGTTCGCAAATATGTCGGGGTGATCGGAGATGGCTTCGGCCAGTCCAGGCAGCTCGTCGGGTAGGCGATTGCCGTGGGAGTTTTCATCGTCGAGTTGGTCGAGAACCAGCCCGGGGTGTGATGACGCGATGCCCTGCACGAGTTGTTGTTCCGCCCATGACTCGAGTCCGGACCGCCGGCCCAGCATCATGATCGCGGTGGCGTCGGATTCGTCGAGCGTCGCTGCCCATGAGATGCCATCGGTTCCGCTCGCATACTCCAGTATCTGGGTTGCCGAATCCGGTGGGATGTCCGCGGCGAGGAGTCGAGGGATTTCGTCCGCTGGTGAGCTTCGGACCAGGACGTGCGACGATTCGAGAAAGACGCGTCGGACATCGACGTCCGGGTCCGCCCAGCCTGACCTGTAGATCGCGAGATAGTCACTGCTTCGGTCGGCCCAGCCGTACTGATCGAATGCACGAGCGATGGCAAGTCGAAGTGCCGGACGACGAGTGCTCGCCTCTGTGAGCCACGTCAGCAGTCTGGGTTCATCGTGCTGTGACCAGGCGTTCAAGAGAATGTTGAGTTGGTTGTCGAGGACGCTTGGGGGCCGTGAGGCGAGGGCGGCGAGGATCTCGACGAGCAGGTGGGGGTGTGCGGCTCCGATGTGGTGGTACAGGGCCCAGAGGTTCGGAGATGTGGAACGGAGTTGGGTGACCTGTTCGGCGACGCTGGTGGTCTGGTCCAGCAGGTTGGTGACATCGTCATCCGCGAGCAGCGTCCTGACTGTGCGAGTGAGTAGCGCCGAGGTGGCGCGTTCGCGTTCGTCGAAGGTTCGGTCGGACACCGTGCTGTCAGTTTCGTCCTTGTCGCCGGCAGCGCGTCGTTTGGACTGCGCCACCGTTTGTGCGAAGTCGTCGAAGGTGGGCAAGGTGTGCCCACGTTGGGACGGAATTCTGAAGCGGTACTCGTTCAGAAGGAGCTCGGCGAGGTCGTCGCCTGGCGTCTGATCCAGCCTGGTGACGAGTGACAGTGCCGCGTAGCGCACACGGATCGAGGTGGCCCGTTCGGCTGACCAGGAAACAAGCTCCCGCACTTTTCGCCGGACGACTGGACTGGGGGTCACCTCGGCTATCTCGCCCAGGACCTCGATTGTGGCCAGATCGTCGCCCTCCCAAGCGAGAACCGCTTCCCGCGGAACCGTGCGTCCGAAGAAGCCCGAGGGCTGACGCAGAGCGGCTGCGAGCAATTCGAGGGCGGGGCCTACGCGGAGGAGGCTGGGATGCTCGGCGACTTGTCGTAGGACCTCCCGTGCCGAGTCTCGAATGGGCCGGAGCGTGTCTGCTGGTAGCTGATAGGAGCTGAGGGAGAGCTCGGTGGACTTGGTCTGGACGCTACGTTTGCCCTCTTTGACGAGTAACGGTTTGAGCGGGAAGGTCGGGTCGGCGAAGTCGGGTGTGGCCTTATCGAGACTCCACGCGCGGACGCGGTTGACGATACGGGGAGCGATCGAGGCATCACTGATTTCACCGAGATTTGCCATGGCAGCGACTGCTGTGGTGATTTCCGATGATGATCGATCCCTCGGTTCGCGCCGGCATCTGATCGCCCAGAGCCCATCCAACGCGGCCTCAAGGTGCGCCGAGTCAGCCTGCGCGCAGAGCCCGTAGAGCCTTGCCAGGAGGCTCTCGATCTCCTGGTCGGTGATCGGCTTGAGCCCGAACCGCTGGCGAGTACGGTGGTCGATCCAGCCTCGTGTCAAAACACGGTTCGTGGCGACGCAGTCCGAGGCGATCAGGTCCGACTCGAGGCGGCCGCGGATACTGTCGAGGAGCACGACCACTCGGCCTGCCTGGGTGCGGGCAAGGCTTCGAAGCTTGTGGAGGGCATGCGATGTCCCATCGAGATCAGTCTGTAGAACTTCTGCACTCAGTTCGTTCCAAATCGGCCCGAACACCGTCGGTAGGCCCTGGTGACGAAGGCGCCAGTCCAGTTCGGCAAGTGTGTTCACCAAGCGGGGAAAGGATTCGGTGTTGAACCGATTCCATACCTCGGTCACGAAGGACGTGTCATGTCCGGCGATGATCGCCTCGCGTTCTAGAATCTGATCGGCGAGTACGTCCGGTACAACCCGGACGACACTGTCGTTGCGGAGCAACACACCGCGAATCTCGAGTTGTGCGAGAAGCCTGAGATGTTCGATGAGCGATTGCTCGCAGAAGGCCGCGAGTTCCGGTGCTACGGATGTGTGCGTGTCGGCGGTGAAGGGGCCGAGCGCGGAGTAAGTCGCGAGGGTCCGGTGGACAACATCGGTACTGAAGTTGCCGATGGCCTCGGTCTGCACCTCCTGGTAACGGCTGAGAACTTCTTGTCGAAGTTCGTTGGACAGTGGCAGAGGGCCCGAGAGTTTTCCTGACTGGGCGAGATTGAGCGCGAGTACAGCGATGTGCGGTGAATGCGTGGTCTGGTCGACCAGATGTTCCGTGAGGGGGAAATTCAGGTCCAGATCCGCTGCGAGTGAAGTGATCAATTTGTGGGCCTCACCGCGGGTCAAGGATCCTAAGCTGATCGAACCCGGCTGATTGAAGCGAGCCTCTGCCAGTGTGCCGCGGAGCGTGTCGATGTGTGTGTCGCGAATCGCGAAGACGAGTTGGGTCCCGGCTACCTGTTGCGCGTACGTGAGGATGAGCGAGATTGACGCCAAAGTGTGGTGAGCATCGTCGATCGCGATGACGGCCGGCGCGTACGGAAGCTCATGGAGAGCGTCGCGGTCTAGCCGACGCCCAGGCGACAAGTACAGGACCGGTACCTCTGGTCGCAACGCCTGCAACATGGTCAGGGCCTCGAGTAGCAGCCGGGATTTCCCACGCCCTCCAGGGCCGCTGAGGATCACGACACCCGGACTTGATTGGCGCAAGCTGTCGACGAGTCCCTCGAGTTCCGATACACGCCCGATCAGCGGTCCGCCGTCATTGAGGATTCGTGCGGGATCGGTCCGCACAGCGGCGGCATCCTCGGGCCGAAGGAACGCGTCTTCGCCAGGACTGCGGAGGAGGCGCTTTCGGGTGGCGAGTCCCCACGTAGCGTCCACTACATGACGGCGCTGTTGTAGCGGGAGGTCGTCGAGGAGTCTCTGCAGTCCTCGCTGATCGAGAAGCTCCCACTTGTCGTGCGTCTTGATACGTGTGCGCGCTGCCGGCGATGCCTGGCCGGAGAAGGTCAGGAAGTACCGGTCAGCCTGGAAGGTGCACTTGGCGACGACCGCATCAACCTGCTCAGGTGTGAGCTTCTTCTGCTGCTTGCACTGCCACGCGGCGGACGCGCCATCGGAGAAGGATCCTTCAAAGTCGACTCCATGCTGCTTGTCACCTGGCCGCCCCCAACGCTCCACCCGGGTGACGTGAACGACGTCGTCGGAGCAGAAGCGGTGTGCAGTAAGTAGGCGCTCGGTGAAGTCCTCGAACTCTTGCCATGTGAGCTCGGGCGTGGGCACGAGGTGGTCATTGTCGACACGACCGGAGGGAGCGCCCCCAGAAAGTTCCGTCACCGTCTCATTGTGAACGACTGGGACGACACCTCTGACCCGCGGGTGCGCTCCAGTGGAGGGCTCGTTGTTCCCAGGCCCTGTGCTCACTGGCTGCGGATGGGCAGGGTGGTTTGTCGGCGACTCTGAAATCCTGCTCGGGCGTCCACCGTCCCTCGCGGTCGACAATGCTCGAACGCGCACAGGGCATCGGCGCGAATGCTGTTCGTGGCAGCTTCCATCGGGAGCACGAATTGTTGGAGCAGCGCGATCCTGTACTCGGTCCGCACCGGGAGAAGATCAAACGAGGCGGTGTCGCCGACAAACGGCAGGAACAATGATGCGAGTACACGATCCCATCGTTGATGCTGGGAGTTATGACGGCGAGCACGGGAGAGTTCGACTTACGGCCATGCTATGTCCGGCGTCGAGAAGGTGGTGGATGATTCCGCGTGCGTGTCAGTGATGTTGTGAGTGGGTCCATTTGCCAAAATGCTCTCTGGCGGTGAGTGTTTCAGGGTGTTTTGGACCCAAAACTCGCTCCATGATCGGAACCAGTTCATCGAGATGGTTTCGGGCTGTGTCGATGTCGCCCGCGAGCCCGATCCACTCGGCTGAATTGCTGCGTGCGGTGAGAGTATGCGGGTGCTCGGGACCGTATACCCTGCCCAGAAGTAGGGCGAGATCGACGTATCGGTCCCGCGCGGTGGCCGGGTCGCCGGCCATCCCAATCCACCGGTTCAAGTTTCCACGGGCAGAAAGGGTTTCCAAGTGTTCCGGGCCGAATACCCGCTCCATGATCGGAAGCAGGTGCGTGAGTTGATCTCGTGCGGTGGAGGCGTCGCCTGCTGCCCCGACATATCCGGCTAGATTGTTGCGTGAAATGAGGGTGTTCCGATGTTCTGGACCCAATACACGAGCGCGAGTCTGCACCACAGCGCAGAGTTGATCTCGCGCAGTTTCTGCGTCGCCTGCGATTCCTGCCCAGTGGGCATAATTGTTGTAGGCAGTGAGCGTCGTGGGGTGGTCTGGTCCAAGCACCTGCTCCGTGATCGGCACCAGTCTGAGGTAGAGGTCCCGCGCCGTGGCCGCGTCGCCGGCCTCTCCGATCCAACCGGCAAGACTATCCTTCAGAACGAGGGTGTTGTGGTGGTACTCACCGAATATTCGTTGTGTGATCGGCACCAGTTCGAGGTAGAGGTCCCGCGCTGCGGCCGGATCCCCAGCAATTCCGATCCACCGGGCTAGATTGTGTCGGGCCGCGAGTGTTTTCGGGTGTTCTCTTCCAAATTTTTTCTCTTTGATCAGGGCGTTCTCTAACCAAATATCCCGTGCGACAGAAGGTTCACCAGCGTGCCCAGCCCAGAGGGCGAGGTGTTCGTGGGCGACCAAAGTGTCCGTGTGTTCCGGTCCGAGAACCGTCTTGAGGGTGGAGCACCAATGCTGCCACCGTTCAACTTCGTCGATTGCCCGGTCCAGGGGACGAGCCAAAAGGCTCGTCAGTACGGCCGCGCTGGACTTTTTTGCGGCCCAAAGATGGTCGGCTTCGGCGCGGGCGGCGTACTGATATATGGGGTCGGTGGGGTTGGTGGTTCCAGGGTCGGCCATCGAATGAATGGCCTCAGTGAGCGCGACATGGCCAGGTACTGGGTCGACACTGAATTGCACTTGGCGCCCTGTCTTGAGCAGGTAATCTTCGGCCACGCTGGCGTGGAATAGCCCAATCCGTTCGTGGGACTGCCCCGCGTCCGAACGAGCTATCAGTCCTGAAAGCCGGCTGATGACATCTCGGAATCGGGTTGTTGTGTCAGGGCCGTCCAGCCGGGCGCTCGCGGCGACCGCAAGCGAGATCGGCAAGCGAGGACCAATCCCGCTAGTGGTCCGTCTGCGAATTAGTGGAGCGTTTTGTATAGTCGATGCATGGTTGCAGCGGCGTTGTCGGTCAGTGACGAACAGCGGGCGGAGTTGAGGCGGATGGCGGTCTCGACGACACTGCCGCACCGGAAGGTGGTCCAGGCACGGGCCTTGCTGTGGGCAGGCGACGGAGTCGCCAATGCCGAGATAGCCAGACGTTGCCAGGTGACTCCGGAAGCGGTGCGGCGCTGGCGCTCTCGCTTCGCAGAAGAGGGAACTTCCGGGGTCGGGACGGTCGCGAAGGGGCGAGGCCGCAAACCGAGTTTGCCGGCGGGCACAGTCGAAGAAGTGCTGCGGTTGACCCATCAGGAGCGTCCGGCGGACGGCTCGACACACTGGAGCACCCGGACGATGGCCGCCCGCGTCGGGATCGGGAAGGACTCCGTCGCCAAGATCTGGGCTGATCACAATCTCAAGCCCTGGCGGGTCGCGACGTTCAAGATCAGCAACGATCCGCGATTCGAGGAGAAACTCGTCGATGTCGTTGGGCTGTACCTGAACCCGCCCGCGCGGGCGGTGGTGTTCTCGTTCGACGAGAAGACGCAATGCCAGGCGTTGGACCGCACCCAGCCGTCGCTGCCCATGAAGCCAGGACGCGCCGGGACGATGACCCACGACTACAAGCGCAACGGCACCATCGATCTGTTCGCGGCGATGAACGTCGGCACCGGGGAGGTCCTCACAGACCTCCGCAAGGGCCACGCCGGAGCCGATGTGCTGCGGTTCTTCAAGCAGATCGACGCCAGCGTCCCGCGCTCGCTCGACGTTCACGTCGTGCTCGACAACCTGTCCGCGCACTCGACCCCGGAGATCAAAGCGTGGTTGGCGCACAAGAACCGTCGCCGGTGGCGCCTGCATTACACCCCAACGTCGAGTTCCTGGCTGAACCTGATCGAACGCTGGTTCAAAGAACTGACCGACAAGCGGCTGCGCCGCGGCGTCTTCACCAGCGTCACCGACCTTGCCGACGCGATCACCACGTGGGCACAACACTGGAACGAGGAACCCAAACCCTTCGTGTGGAAAGCGACCGCGGAAGACATCATCGCCAAAGTCCAACGCGGCCGCACCGCCCTCCACAAGATCAAATCGCAGACAGACCACTAGCCGCGAGAATGGTTAAGACGGGTCTCAACTCCCGCTGCCAGTTGTCACGAGTATCGGCTCCGGCGTATAGCAACTCCGCCTCGTAAAGAAGCGCAATGTCGGGGTTGTCAGGAATATCGGTCTGAGTGAAGTCTGGCCGGGTTGCCCGCTCAGCAAGGAGATGAGCGTGCAGCCAACTGCCGTGGGCCTTTGTAACCAGCAATGCGGTATGGAGAGGGTCAATGCCGCGGGCCTGCAAGTAGGCTTCGATCACATCGTCACCGGGCGGTTCGGCCTCGACCTGGTGTGCGCCGGGTGGGCGGATCACAGCCGGCCGTGCAGTCAGCACAAAGCGCACGGAGTGGGCACTTCCTGCTCCGCTCGGAGATCCGGTGAGCGCGGAGATTACCGCATTGCGGACGACGTTCTCGGTCGCCTCAGGAAGTTCATCGACTGCGTCGATGATCAAGCAGACTGGTGTAGAAAGGTGTAGGCGTGCCAGCGGTCCGATGACACAGCGCTGCAGTGCAGGCAAACTCTGGAGCTCGACGTCATCGAGGCTTGCCTCGTAGGCGCGAGCAGAAGCGGCGAAACCAGGGAGTCGGTCGGTGAGCTGGGCCGCAAGCATGGCCGCGAGTGCCGCAGAGGTGGTGTCGCGACTGCAAAAGGCAATCGCCGTTATCGCGGCCTCGCGAACCGATGGTGTCGTGGAAGACCGAAACAGCGCAGCCGCCAGCGTGCTCTTCCCGCGGCCACGTGGTCCGGTGAGCACAACGCATTGGTATTGCTCGCCAGCCTCGATTAGCGCCTGCAATGTCGAGGTGTTCTGTAGATAGCTAGTGAGCTCGCCGACGCGGTTCAGTACTGCTCGGACTGCATCATCTGCGGCAGGGTCGTGTACCGCAGCGTTGTAGGCCAGCCAGAGACCCTCGTCGCCGGCCTGCGCCCAGCCGCCACCGTCGATGGTGACTCGTTGCGGTTGCTGCGCCGGGCACCCCTTCACTAGCGGTTCTCGCAAATACCGTGCATCGATCGTCGTGCCGGCCGCAGGCACTCCAGTTTTCAGTACCCGCACCATCGTTCGGGTGAAATCGCCACCATAGGCATTGGAGTTTGCCGATGAAGTCAGCAACTCATATCGTCGGGACTTCAGCCCCAGCCCGACATCCCCCCAGGCGCGAGCTGACTGCTGTGCGGCTACTCCCGCGTGACAGGTATCGAGCAACACGATCAACCCGTCCAGATCGGCGTGATCACGAAGGCCTTCCTTTAACGCTTGAGACAAGTGCACATCCGTCATGGATTTGCCGGTGCCAGTCGCGTCGGCGCAGAGGTAGTAAAAGTCGTCCTCGCAGGCAAGCCCGTGTCCGATCAACGCAATCACCAAGGTGGCTCCCTCCTGCGCAGAGTCGATGAAAGCTGACTCGATGGCGTACAGAACTTCTGCTCGAGTGGGATCGAGGAGCAACGACGAATCTTTCTGCGCCAACGCCGGAGAGCAGGCCCCGAGCCGAGAGTCTGTGAGCACGTCGTATAGCTCATGCGCAAGCTCAGGAAGGAAGCTAAGCGTGTATGTCTCGCCCAAGGCCGGGCACTGAGAGGCGATCACCAGTACCCGCCGCTGCGCTGAACTTCTCACCCCGACATAATGGACCAAACACCTCCGCGGCGTGGGAAGGAGGTGTCGCGCCGCGACCCATCCACGCACCGACCGCGAGGAGTTCCGAGGTGTCCGACGTTGTACTTGTACACGGAATCGCCCAGGAACAACACTCAGCAGCAACGCTTGAATCCGCCTGGATTCTTGGCCTTGCCGGTGGCCTTGAGAACGCCGGTTACAGGCCGCTCGCCGATCGACTCTGCCGAGAGGCGCAGGCAGGTTCCGAGGCTATTACGGTCAGGATGGCCTTCTATGGAAGTCTCTTCCTGACCCCGGATCGGCAAGGTGCCGACTTGGTCGGCCTAATGGGAGTCGATCAGCGAGCCTTCGACAGGTAACTGCCTGTTCACGGCAGGCTGATCACGGAGCCGCCGGCCGGTGAGCACTGTTCGCGCCTGGAGGGATGGTTGACTCCTAGAGTTAGATCGTGCCCCGGCCCGGTCGGTGAGGTCGCCTATAGCGCTGATGGGGTGTCGTGCCACCGAGCACTGATCCATTAGGTCGCCGCCGGGTGCCTCTGGGCTCAAACAGGTTTCACCCAGAAAGAAGTTATCAAAGGAGGCGATCGATGATCTTCCTCGGCGATGATTGGGCCGAACAACATCACGATGTCCATTTGATGGACGAGGCCGGGCGGCGGCTGGCATCTCGGCGGCTGCCGGAAGGGCTGACCGGCATCCGGCAGCTGCACGAGCTGGTAGCCGAGCACGCCGAAGACCCAGGTCAGGTGGTGGTCGGCATCGAAACCGACCGCGGCCTATGGGTGCAGGCGCTGACCGCCGCCTGCTATCAGGTCTACGCGGTCAACCCGCTCGCGGTCGCGCGCTACCGCGACCGCCACCACGTCTCCGGTGCGAAGTCCGACCCCGGTGACGCCAAGCTGCTCGCGGACCTGGTGCGCACCGACCGGCATAATCACCGGCCGATCGCCGGCGACAGTCCGGACGTAGAGGCGCAAGGTCCTCGCCCGCGGACACCAGAATCTGATCTGGTCCCGCACCAGGCAGACCAACGCGCTGCGCTCGGCGCTGCGCGAGTACTACCCGGCCGCGCTGGAGGTGTTCGACGACCTGCACGACCGCGACACACTCGCAGTACTCGGTCGCGCCCCGACACCCGCCGAGGCCGCGCACCTAACCCTGCCGGCAATCCGATCCGCCCTCAAAAAGGCTGGTCGGCAACGAAATATCGACAGTCGGGCCCGCGAAATCCAGACCGGGTTGCGGGCCGAGCACCTGACCGCACCGGCACCGGTCGCAGCCGCGTTCGCCGCCACCACCCGCGCCGCGGTCGGCCTCATCGCCGAGTTGAACAGACAGATCACCGACCTCGAGACCACACTGGCCGACCATTTTGAGGCACACCCGGACGCCGACATCTACCGCTCCCTGCCAGGACTTGGTGTCAAACTCGGCGCCCGGGTGCTCGGTGAATTCGGGGACGACCCCGACCGCTACACCACCACCAAGTCTCGCAGAAACTACGCCGGCACCTCCCCGCTGACGATCGCGTCCGGCAAGAAACGCGCGGTACTCGCCCGCCACGTCCGCAACCGACGCCTCTACGACGCCATCGACCAATGGGCGTTCTGCGCGCTCTCGTCCAGTCCCGGTGCCCGAGATTTCTACGACCAGCGACGCGACGCCGGCGACCTGCACCACCAAGCCCTCCGCGCCCTCGGCAACCGCCTCGTCGGCCTCCTCCACGGCTGCCTCCGCCACCGCACCCACTACGACGAACACATCGCCTGGGACCACCGACGCACCGCCCAAGCTGCTTGACAACTTACGGCCCTGGGATGTCTAACTCCGACAGAGCAGCAAACCGCCGAGGACATCGCCCGCGATCTGATCCACAACGCCGCCGAATCGACAAATCCGAAGGATGCTGGCGAAGCCCTGCGTTTAGTCGCGGCCCTGACCCGCTCACAAGAAGACGCCATGGGCATGCGATCAGGCGCGGTAACTGCGATCGGCGCTCTCGACCGGATCCCGTGGTTCACCCGTGGGGGTCTTAATTCTCTTGCGCTTGTCAATCGAACCCTTAGGCAGGTCACCCGTTATCTAACAGAGCCTGCCATCCGAGCCCATGCTGTTGGTCAGGTTCTTGAGCACATCACCGCAAGCACGCGGGTCGTCATCGGGCACAGTCTGGGGTCCGTCGTAGCCTATGAAGCCCTTAGCACGCTCCCTCCCACCCCTCGGCTGCCCCTGCTGATTACCCTCGGCAGTCCACTTGGCCTATCCGCGATTAACAGGCGTCTCGGCCAGCCTCCCGGATACCCCGCGGCGATCCGCAAATGGGTCAACATCGCTGCACCGGACGACATCGTCGCAGCCCGACCTGACCTGCGAACGGTCTTCGATCGCGACCGTCCGGAGGATTCACATTTAGCCCCTACCTGGCGGGTCCACAATGGCTCAAGACCCCATGATGTAGCCCACTACCTCACTAAGGAATGTTGTGGCAATGCCCTCGCGGAAGCATTAACACTGGCACGCCCATTGCCGTCTCGGTGATTTTGGTGTGGGGTATGACATTGCGGCTGCCGACCACTCTTGCGACCGACTCGAATGTTGCGGCGGTCGCGGCGCTGACGGGGTATTACGGCCGCCCGTACTTGGGCGACGATGCCTACGTCGGGGCGCATTTCGATTCCTGGTCGAGCACCGGGGACCGGGCGGGGGAGGTGGATCGGTTCACGGCGGACGATCTGGTCGCGGCGGGTGTTCCTGTCGGCGGGAGGTCCCGCCGAAGGCGGCGCGGGCGATCCTCGACACCCAAGCGGAGGCGCTGAATGCCCTTCTGGCGGCGATAGGCCCGGATCGGGACGGTTCGACGAACCGGCCCCGCTGACCCTGGGGTGGCCCGCCTGGGACCTGGAAACGGCCCTCTGGGCGCTGCCGGGGATCGGCCGGGATGAAGGCAACGAAGTTGATCGCCCGCAAACGCCCCCGGCTGTACCCGATCTGGGACTCCGTCGTCGGTGCGGTCCTGGGTACGGAGCGATCACATCTGAACCCGGTGAGGGAGGCGCGTCGGGCCGACGACGGGGCGTTGCACCGCCGGTTGCTGTCGATCCGGAAGGCGGCCGGCCTCCCCGAAGAGATCTCCGCGCTGCGGGTGTTCGATGTGATCGCGTGGATGAACGGCAAGAATCGCGGCCTCGGCGATGGCTCTGAACAGGGGAGATGACACGTCCCGGTGCTGTCTTCGACAGGTGCACGAGGATGATGGGCATGCGGATGAAGTTTCACGAGCAGCTCGACGAGCTGCATCGCCGGCTGCTCACCGTGATCGAGGATCCTGCCTGGACTGGCACTATCCCGGCCGCGGTCGATGTCACCTTGTTGGGGCGTTTCTACGAGCGCTTCGGCGACCATGCCGTCGTGGTCGGGCGCCGGGTGATTTTCCTCGTCACCGGGGAGCAGATGACCCCGTAGGTCGTCGCCGTCACGGGCCGCATCGCCGCGGCCGATCCGCGTGTGGACTTCGTCGTGCCCGTGGGTGTGCGCGTTCCTGCCGTGGACGCGGTTGTTGGAGGCGACGTGGTCCATGTGATGGCCGCGCGTTGTGCGTGTGTGTGGTGGTCAGGCGCTGGTGTTGTACGCGGTGCGTGCGGCGGTGATGACGGCGAGGACGGGTCCGGGGGTGGTGTGGGCGATGTTCAGCGGCGGTGCCCACTGGCCGATGACGGTGGCCTCGACGTCGGCGGGGGTCGGGTGCGGGCACCAGGACAGTCGCAGGTGGGTGTGCATCCACGCGGTCAGGCGGGTCTCGTCCTCGTCGAGGAGGACGACGCGGTCGGTGCGGCGGGTCTGGTAGCCCTCGGCGTCGAGGAGCAGCCCGGCGAGGGTGCGGCGCAGGGTGGACGATCCGCTGCGGCGCAGGTGATTGCTGCCGATCCGGCGGCGCAGGTTCGTTGCGAGACCGACGTAGAGCAGCCGCACTGACGGGTCGGTGGGGTGAGCTGGTCCGGGGAGGTGGGGGAACACGTCGGGGGCTGCCCACCAGGCGTAGAGGCCCGACGCGGCCGGCAGCGTGGCCAGGTTGTCGAGGGCGTGACTGGTGGCGCCGAGTGCGGCGATGGCGGCGGCCGCTTCGGGTGCGTCCGTCGTGGGTGGGGTCTGCATGGCGGTCAGTGTGCCGTGTGTGGCCGACAATGCGGGTGCCGCGCGGTGTCAGTGCCGCCCCGGGTAGGTCGACCTCGTCGGGTGTCTTGTCCTCGCGCGGGCCCTTCCAGCTCGGGTGGCGCAGGCTCCCGACGAACTCGCGGTACTCGACATCCCGACCAGCCTCGGTTCGACGTAGTGCGCGCCGCGGGCGTCCCGTGCCGGCACGGCGGTGGCGAGCGGGCTGGTGGGCTGCTCGATCTGCGCGAGCTCGCCGGCAACGCTCGCCGGTCCGCTGGCTGAATCCTGTTCCGACGTGGCCGATGTAGACCAGTCGGTGGTGGTTGTCGTCGTGGGCGCCCAGGAGCAGGGAACCGATCCCGTCGCGGGCGGTGCCGGCGCCGTCGACCCAGGTGGTCACGACGACCTCGGTATTGCGGCGTAGCGGAGTTCGCGAGCGGCCCGAGCACGCCGGCATTGTGTGATCCAGGTGGGGGGAGCGGCGGCCGGGTCGGTAGGGCGAGTCGATGCGTGTGGCCACCGCACCCCTCGAGTCCGTGCTCGCGTGCCAGCGCGAGCATCTGCCGGCCGTCGATGTCGGTCTGGTGCAGCCGGGACCTGCACCCGTGGCCCCGGCTGCACGAGATCGGCCAGCACTGTTCGGCGCTCGAGATACGGCAGCGCGGTCGTGGACTGGCCGTCGACGTCGAGGTCGTCGAACGGCGCCGCGGCGAGGAGCTGCGCCGTCGGACGCTGCGCGTGCATTCGCCGCTGCAACCGAGCGAACGACGGTCGGCCCTGCTCGTCGAGGGCGACGACCTCACCGTCGACGACGCCGTCGTGGCCGCTGAGCGCCCCCCGGGAGCGCTTCGGAGAGTTCGGGGAAGGAAGTGGGTGGTCTCTCGTTGCCGTTGCGGCTGTACAGGCGGCCCTGACCGCCTGCAACGAGGGCGATCGCGCGCTGTCCGTCCCACTTCCACTCGAGGGCCCACCCCGGGCCGGTCGGGACCTCGCCGAGGGTGGCCAGCATCGGTGTGGGTGCCGCCTGCGAGGAGGGCATACACGTCGAGTGTGTGCCCCGCCGTGTCGAATCAGGGTGTTCGTGGAACCAATCGGGGTGGAGCTGCGTCCTATCGGCGGGCGTCGGGCCGGAACACCGGCATGTCAGAGCGTGGGTGGGTTCTGGCCGGTGCCGGCGGGCCTGGGATTGTCTCGATCGGCGTACATCGCCTGGATCCGTTGCGGGATCTCCGGGTCCTCGACGTCGACTGTCCGGCCCCGCCGGAGGTACCTACCGGCAAGTAGGTAGCAGTTGCCGAAGATTCTGTCGGACAGGTGGATTGGCGCAGTTCTCCGTTGTGGTGTACAACTTCATGAGCCAGTGATTGTGAAGCAGTTCACATCATCTGTGACGGGGGTGCGGGTATCACGCCGTGACTGTTCCCCTCGCCGGTGACCTTCGACGAAAGAGGATGCATTGCCTACAGTCTCGACGCTCCGGACTGCCCCGATCGCCGCACGTCCGCCCCGCGGTGGTGGGTCGATGAGCACCGCGGAGATCAAGTCGAGGGTCGAGGCCATGTTCGCCGACCGTCGTCCGGCCGGTCCGTCGGGTGCACGCTGAAACGAGGGGGAGTGTCTGTGAATGTGCTGTTGCTGATGATGTTGTTGCTGACCGCGTTCGCCGCGGTTGTGGCGATGCGGACCGACGAGCGGTCGAACTTCCGCCGCTGACCTGCGGGCGGTCGGAGTCCATCGACACGGCTGGGAAGCTAGGCGGGGAAGTGATCTCGTCGTCACGCGTCGTGTCGATGGCTGGGTGTGCTCACCGGAGTAGGCCCCGGTTCGGCCACTGATCGTCACGAATTCCGGCCGCGGCTGAGGTGGCCGGGGTCGCGGATGGGTGGTGCGGCGTGTCGGCCACCAATTATGGCCGCGAACAAGGGCGAGCGGGCGCACCTGGAGTGACCTGTCGGTCGAGGTTGCCGAGTTCTCGGCGTCGGCCGCACATCCGACCGGCGTGTGAAACTCGTGATAGACAACGGTTCTGACTACTCGGCCGGACCGACTACGTGGACAGGTGGGGGTAGCAGGATCTCCCATGTCACGGGTACCTCGTGGTCTGGGTTCTGCTGTAACCAATAGCAGTGGGCGTGGTACGAGGTCATCAGGGCGGTGCCGTGGGTACGAAGCAGATCCATGTTTGCCCGGAAGCCGTCGTGAGCGGTCTCCACTTGCCAGATCGTCGCGGTGCCCGTTGGGTCTAATGCGGTGCGGAAGGTGTGGGCTTGTTCCAGTGTGTCCACGGCGAAGACGGATTGGAAGCGAGAGGGCGCGGTCGGGTAGTGCGCACGACGCACATTTTCCCAGATCAGCTCGATGGAGTGGTCGGTGACCTGGAAGAGCACATCTGCGTTGACGAAGTTGTTTTCACCGTGGGCTGCAACGCCGTCCGGGAACAGCACGTCGAGGTGTCGTTGCAGATGTGGGGGGTTCACATCGTCGTACCGGGTGAGTCCGAGGGTTTGTCCCTCGTGCAGGGTCCCCCGTCGATCGACGGTGTAGAAACGCGGCATTTCACAAGCCTCTCGTGCAATCGATAGTGGGTAGATTTCAGCATCCGGTTGGCCCATCGACATGAACGAAAGGCATGGGTGCAAGGGGCACGCGCACTCGAGCCGGCTCCATCTCGGCCGACCGGTAGGGCGAACCGCTAGGAGTGCACGCCGAGATCGTAGCGATCGACACGAACGAGCTGACCTGCGTCCGTGCCCGGGGTCTCGGCGCGATTGGACGCTGCCGGCTCCCCGGCGAGCGACGCGCGTGCTGCTCGCAGGGCGGTGGCCGAGCGGCCTACGTCGGCTCGCTGCTGCATCTTCACAGGACATCGCCCCACTGGTCGGAGAAGTCCCGGAGTGTGCGTTGCACGCGGGTGGCTCGCACCAGGCCACCAGACCGCGGCCATCGAAGTACACGCTTGCGGGGATATCGCGGTAGCGCGGAGGGTCTGCTGTGAGCTGTTGTTCGGATCGGCGGATGGTGGTCGGGTCGTCGCTGCGTGTGCGTGGGGTGACCTGGGTAAACGGTGGCCGGACCCGTACACTGTGGGCACCGACCGCAGCGGTGGTTGGCCTGAGCGAGGAGGGAGCGAGAGATGACCGTCATCAACATGAAGGTCACCCGTCAGAAGCTCCTGCAGACCGCCATCTTGGACAAGGTCGAGCGCGAGCATCTGCCCCTCGACACCGTCCGCGTTCGCCGCAGTCTTCAGAGTGTCCGTGAGCATGTGAGTCGCAGCCCGTATTTCACCGACTTCCTGGATCGGTGGGAACAGATCGTCGAGGACAACGACGTCGAGACGCTTCGTCGGGTCGTCGAGTCGGACGACGAGGCTGGGAACGAGATGCGTAACCTTTCCCCGTTGCACGTGCTGCTGACCGAGGATGAACGCATGAAGGTCCTCGATGAGCTGCGTGAGCTCGTCCTGAGGTGAACCGCGGGGAGCTCGAGCAGGTCATCAGGGCAGCCTGCGCGAACCTCGACGAGGGGCAGGTGATTGTCTTCGGCTCCCAGTCGATTCTCGGGTCCTATGACGAGACGGAGTTGCCGGAGTACGCGACGTTGTCGCGTGAGGTTGATGTGTTTCCGCGGAGCGGCATCGACGCTCCGGCGTCGCCGGCGGTGGTGGAAAAGATCCTCATGCTCAACGGGCGGCTTGGTGAAGGCTCACCGTTTCATGAGTCTTTCGGTGTGTACGTCGAGGGGATCCACAAGGACGTGGTGGTACTGCCGAGGCAATGGGACAACCGGCTGGTCGCGGTGAAGGTCGAGGACGGGTCGGAATATGGGCGGACGGGGTTTTGTCTCGATCCCGTGGACCTGTGTGCGTCCAAGGCCATCGCTGGTCGCGAGAAGGACCGCGTGTTCGTGGCGGCTCTGGTGGAGGGCGGGATCGTCACTGCCGCACAAATTCTCGGCCGTATCGACAATTACGGGATCGAGTGGCCCGACACCTACGACGCGGACAGGGACGTGGCACTTGGTCGCGCCCGGAATTGGCTTGCCGACCTCGAGAAATTCGGCGACGGCCTCGGCTGATCGGGACGAAGCTGCGCCGGACCAAGCCTGGACGCAGACCGTGGATCCTGGGTACTGAGGCGGAGGCGCTGAACGCCCTTCTGGCGGCGGTGGGCCTGGATCGGGACTGGGTTTCGTCGAACGGTCCCGCTGACCCCGCGGTGGCCTGCCTGGGGCCTGGAAACCTCCCTGGGGCGTGCTGGGATCGGCCGGGCGAAGGTGACGAACGTCCTCGGCCTCCCCGACGAGATCTCGGCGCTGCGGGTGTTTGATGTGATCGCGTGGATGGAGGGGGAAGAACCGCGGCCTCGGGGAGCGTTCTGACCTGGGAAGATGACACGTCCCGGGGTGATCGGTCATCGGCGGGGCCGATGATGGGTGGTGTGGACGAGGCAGCACCCGGGGGGATCGGGAAAGGGGCTGCGGATTTCGTTGGGCGTCATCGCGGGTCTTTTGCTGGGGTTCTTCTGCTATCTGCCGGCGGTGATCTTGTGGCAGCACTACGGCGATGTTGTGCAGCCGCGGGTGTATCCGCGCGGCTCGTTCATCTCGTTCGGGCCTGATCCGCCGCCGGCCTCGTATTGGGTGAGCTGGGCGGGCCCAGCTGTTGTGGTGGTGGCGTGCGGGTTGATGACGGTTCCGTGGCGGCCCGCCCGGCAGTTCGCTGTGCCGTTGGTGTGCGCGTTCGTGCCGATGGCGGCAATGGTGGCGTGGTTCATGATCGGAATGGAACTGTTCTTCACTCCCGACTGAACCGCCGGCGAAGCGCTGAATCCGCTTGGTGTGATGGCGGTCCGTACCCGATTTTCGGGGTGCGGGCCGTGTCCCGGTGTGGGGCTGTAATGATGCTGTGACCTGGTGTGATGACATGTCCCCGGTTTGTGATGTGGAGGCGCTGGCGACCTGTGTTGGGGAGTGCCGGCGCGAGGGCGCGCGGGTGTCTGTTTCGTCCGTTGTGGAGCCGTTTTGGATGTGATTTTGAAAGTTGTTGATGTGCAATATGTTTGAGTAATCAATTGGTTGATAACATTTTACACATGTTGTGCACAAATATGAGGTTGTAAGGTTCGTAATCGGTTGTAGATCAATAGATTTGGATGTTTTGAGGTTTTTGCCTGCTTTGGGTTGGGTTGGGATGGGGTGGTATGATGTGGGTATGACATGGAGCGGCGAGGGAAAGCGAGTGGGCGACGGGTCGGGAGCATCCACTCGCATTCCCAGCCTCTTTGGGGTGTGGGGGACCGGATCGAACGCTTCGATCAAAATGTGCAGGTGAGAGCCTGATCCCGGAAACTCGGAGGAGCGAAGCGACTCGATCGACGGCAACGGGAATCGACCCACTGCGAGCCGCGCAGCGGCTCCCTGGCGGGGAGCGAAGCGACTCGCCCCGTCTCCCGGTGCGGAGCACCGGGAGATCGGAAGAGCGCACCGGTGACTCCGACCTGGCGCAGCAACTGGTCCGCGACCCGTACGTCTTCGACTTCCTGGATCTGACCGATCGGGTCGCGGAGCGAGAGCTCGAGGCCGCGCTGATGGCCCGGTTGGAACGGTTCCTGCTCGAGCTCGGTCACGGCTTCGCGTTCGTCGGCCGGCAGTACCACTTCGACGTCGACGGTGACGACTTCTACATCGACCTGCTGTTCTTCAACTGGATCCAGGCCCGCTTCGTCGTCGTCGAGCTGAAGGTAGGTCGGTTCGAACCCGAGTACGTCGGCAAGCTCGGCTTCTACGTGTCCTGGATCGACGACAACCTGCGCGACCACGACAAGCACGCGCCGACCATCGGGATCCTGCTGTGCGCCGGACGCAATGACAACGTCGTCCGCTACTCCCTGGCTGGAACCACCGCACCGTTGGCGGTCGCCGACTACACCTACGACACCCTGCCCGCACCGGTGCGCGAACTCGTCCCCACCGATGACGAACTCGCCTCCGCAGTGGGGGAGACCCTCACCCACCTGGCGGAAACCCCGTCACCACGCGCCGACACCGAGCAGTGAACCCGCTGGTATCGGCCAACCGGGGCCGAGCCAGTGAGATGAATGAGCTATCCTAACCGGATTGCGACATAACAATGCAGAATTGTAAAGTTTGGTGACATGACGGAACCCGCGCCGAGCAGCGACGACAACCAGACCAAGCCCGCCGACAATGCGCCGCAGCACACCGAGAACGGCTTCGGCACCTACGAGTGGGATCCCGAGCGCGGAATCGTGTTCCGCATGGACCTCGACCAGTTCGGCACCATCGGCGGCGTCCCGGTCAGCCAGTACACCCCGCCGCCCCCGGCCCCGTACACACCGCTCAACCACTCCTGAGCCAGTCACACGCCCGCGACCCCGGCACCCGCCCCCGGATGCTGAGGCACAGTACATTTCGCAGATGCCGGCTCGCCGAGGCGCCGTGACCGATCATGGCGGCGGCGGGCGACATGGGGTGCGACTCGCGGTCCCCGTCCCTACCGGAACAATGGCCGGTGATGAGCGAGACAAACATGGGCCGCGTACCGGTGGGAGATCCGATCCCGCTCCGGCTCGATCCGACCACAAAACAACGCCTCGAGGAGCTGGCCGCCGACATCGGCCCCCGCCGCTTCGGGGCGCTGGTGCGGGTCGCCGCCCGCCGACTTCTCGCCGACCCCGACCGGGTGCCCGAAGTCCTGGCACAGGCCCGCCGCGCCTCCGCCGACGCCCGCCGCATCCCCTGGGCGGAAAGACCCCTCGACCTCGACCCCGCCACCAACACTCGCCTCAACCAACTCGCCCACGAGTTCCACACCGACCGCAGCGCGATCGTCCGCGTCGCACTGCACCGCTTCCTCACCGCAGCAGGACGATTCCGCCACCCGTTGCTCCGCGAAGACACCCGCACCGATCTGACCTACCGCACCCGCGTGTACCTCAACCGCTCCACACTGGTCCGCCTCGAAAAGCTGATCAGCCGCAACGGCGACGCCCTCACCGCCGCAGCGATCCGGGTCGCGGTCCGCCGACTCCTCGACAACCCGGGAGCCCTCGCCGCCGACCTGGCCACGATCGGCACCGCCCGCGACCTGACCCCGGAAGCCCTCGGCCCGCGCACGAACGTGCACTTCGACGACGACCTGTGCGACCAACTCGACACCCTCGCAGTTCGGCTCGACTCCGACCGCGCCGAACTCATCCGCCTGGCCGCCCGCCAGCTCCTGGCGAACCCGCGGGACCTCGAGAAGGCGGTGACCGAGGAAATCTACCGCGGGGACGCCAACCGGGCCAGGCTCCTCGCCCGGGACACCCGCCGCCGACAGGCCGCGGCCGCCGACCAACCGGCCCACACGCCCACTCGAGCACCGAGTCCGCAAGGGAACCCGTTCGGGCGCCGGCACGTCTTCCGGTTCGACGAGGACACCAAACGCCGCCTGGAAGAGCTGGCTGACGAGTACGGTCCCCGCCGGGTCTCCGCGCTGCTCCGCGTCGGAATTCGCAGACTCATCGGGTCCCCGCACGCCGATGAGGCGTTGGCGCAGGCCCGCCGGGCCGCCGCCCAGGCCCGCGCGCTCCCGCACGACCCGGTCACCCTGAAACTGGACCCTCCCACGGCCGCCCGCTTCTGCGCCCTCGCCACCCGCCACGAGGCGTCGCCGCGGGACCTGGTCGCGGTTGCGGTGCACCGCTTCCTCGCCGCCCCCGGCAACTACCGGTCGGCGCTGATCGACGAGGCCGCCGTGTCCGGGCTCGACGAGAAGTTCAGAGTGTCCCTTCGCCCGTCGGCCCGACGCGCCATCGACCGGCTCGCCGAACGACACGGCACACGGCTCAGCTCAGCGCTCGTGCGCGTCGCGGTGCGCCGGCTTCTGGACAACTCTGGCGACCTCACTGGTGACCTGGAAAACGTTGCGCCCGTGCACGACCTGCGCCCGGCGCACCGTACCGCCCGAGTCGACGTCGCCCTCGACGACGAACTCCTCGCACACCTCGACGCCCTCGCCGACCGGCTCGGCTCGAACCGCCAGGAACTGGTGTATCTGGCGGCCAAACGCATCCTCCGCTTCCACAACAACATCGAGAACCGGATGCTCGACGAGATGTTCCGCGCTCCGAACAGCCGGAAGCACCTGCTGGCCAAACATGCCCGCCGCGAGAAGATCCGTCGGAGAGGCCGCGGTAGCGACACCTGAGCTGCGAGAATAGATGGTGGGTCGGGCCCCGCATCACCAGAGGACCCATGTCTCGGTTTCTGCGTCTCGCGTTCGTCGCGTCGACGACGGCCGCCGCTCTGTCCCTGACCGTGGCACCCGCACACGCGGCACCATCGCCGGACCCGCCGGGGTGCACCGTGCAACGGTTCGTCCTCGGTGCGATGTCGACGTGTGCCCCGGGTTCCGCGAACACCCATCAAGTGGAGATGGTGTGCCTGATCTTCGGATTCCCTGCCAACGTGTACTACGCCTGGGGACCAGAGGTGCCCACGTTCCTGCCGTCCGTCTCGCTCTGCCCGCCTGTGAGTTACGGGTTCACCGCAACTGTGCACCTCCGATAGCAGCCGGTGCCCCCGTGACCTGCGTAAATGGCACTTTCCCTAGCGCGGTCCCCTCCCGTCGCCCCGGACGTGCCGGCGCGGCGCCGCGGGAACTCCAAGGCAGGAGGAAGTGGTTGTCATGCTCGACCTGGCCTATCGGTTTCCCGAAATCATGCCCATCGCGAACGGAGTATGCGCATGGTGGGATTCCACGCCCTTCCACTGACCGGAGGTGATCACGCTCAGATGACACATCCCACTTTCGGGGATGATTCTCAGTGGTGCAGGGCGGTGACCGAATTGCGGATCTGGGCGCGCTGCTTGGCGTCGAGGCCACGGACTCGGGTCCGATTTCGGCCTCGACGCGAGATTCGGGACGAGATTGTGCGGGAAGCCTGGTTGCGCGACGACATCCCGACATTAGTTCTGACAGACACTCGACCGAGCGGGCATCGGGAGCGACAGGTGTGAAGCGGGGAGGGTGAGTGAGAATGAATCATAAACGGGTGCACGCAGTTTGGGTCAAGGAGGCGATCTGTGTTAGCCGCATTCCTTGCCGATATGCACCGCACACTCTGCCGGTCGCTCGTTGACTCACATTCACGATTAGTCTATGCGGTGATGGATACGTCCGAGGAAGCCGCGCATGCGTCGGCAGCCATGACTGCGGAAGGCTAGCGGAGTTGACCATGAACGTTATCAGCGGTGCCGCGCGCGCCGCCAGAAATGCAGTCGCGGTTCTTCGGAACGCGGGTGAGGGCGCCTGGTCCTTTACGAGCAGCAAGCGGCGGCAACGGACGCAGACGTCGGAGGAAGCCAGAGCCGGACTCGAGGTGGAACCCCAGATCACCATCAAGCCTGAGTCGGAGCCGACCCCGTCCCAGGTGCCGCCCGCGAAGAAGGCTGTAGCCGAGTCACCTGCGAAGGAGGTCGCTTCCGCCAATCCGACCCGGTCGGAGACGCGGCCCACCAAGCGAGGCGCCAAGGCAATCGCCGAACGGGTGCCGTCCGAGACGCCGCCCTTGAGAAAGGCTGCGGCCGCCCGGTCCGAGACGCCGCCCGCCAAGGAGGGTTCTGTGAAGGCGCCCGCGAAGAAGGCTGCCGCCAAGGCACCTGCGAAGGCTGTGGCCGGGAAGGCGCCCGCGAGGAAGGCTGCGGCCGCCAATCCGACCCGGTCGGAGACGCGGCCCGCCAAGCGAGGCGCCAAGGCAATCGCCGAACGGGTGCCGTCCGAGACGCCGCCCGCCAAGGAGGGTTCTGTGAAGGCGCCCGCGAAGAAGGCTGCCGCCAAGGCGCCTGCGAAGAAGGCGGCTGCGAAGGCACCTGCAAAGAAGGCTGCCGCCAAGGCACCTTCGAAGAAGGCTGCTGCGAAGGTGCCAGTGAAGAAGGCTGCCGCGGAGGTGCCCGCGAAGAAGGCTGCTGCGAAGGTGCCTGCGAAGAAGGCTGCCGCGGAGGTGCCCGCGAGGAAGGCTGCGGCCGGGAAGGTTCCCGTAAGGAAGGCTGCGGCCGCCAATCCGGCCCGGTCGGAGACGACCCGCGCCAAGGGAGGTGCCAAGGCAATCGCCAAACGGGTGCCGTCCGAGGTGCCGCCCGTGAGGAAGGTTGCGGCCGCGAAGGCGCCGGCGAAAAAGACCGCTGCAAAAACCGCGAAGAAGGCCGCTGCGAAGGTGCCCGCGAAGAAGGCCGCTGCGAAGGCGCCTGTGAAGAAGGCCGCTGGGAAGGCACCCGTGAGGAAGGCGGCGGCGGCCGGTAATGAGTGATGTACTTACCGGTGCGCGATGCCCATAAGGGCCTGGACTTGTGTTGCCGAGCGTTCGCCCCACCCGGGGGAGCGGGTGCTCAACTGTCGGTTGCCGAGCCAGGGATTGGGGTCTGGGGTGTTGAACGTCCCGCCCGGGCTTCTTCGTGTCGATTGACAGCGAGGTCGGCCGCCTCGGAATGGCGGGCAGGACCGGTGCGTGGTGTAGGTGCTGTCTCGGCTCCGGCATCAACGAACTCGCACGTCTCTCACGATCGGGGATGAACCCGGCGGACCACCGTTCGCCTCTGGCATCGCGCCTGCATCGCGCCGAGGACCTGCTGCCGCCGGCTGCCGGATACTGGCCTCGTTCGGGAATGGATGGGCTTCGGGAGCGCGGGGTGCGAGTGGCCGCGGCAATGTCTGTCGGGGCGCCGATCAGGAGCGGGGACGTGTCGTTTCTACTGTTCACAGTGGCTATTTCGCGCTGTCTCCGGGGTATCGCGCGGTGAAATGCGCGATAAGCGAACCTGACTACAAGAGCCCACAATGCACAGCACGATCCGTGCAGCAATCGGGGTAATCCCCTCACCCACGACAGGACCGAGAAGTGGGACGTCGGCCCTCTAGTCGACCTGTCAAGTATTTGAATCAGTTCGAGCTGAATGCGCCCACGCGGAACTATCCGACGGGGTCCGTTGTTGACGTATGCAGCAGTCGCGAAGTATCGCGGCACTCGACGAAGGGGTACAAGAGATATGCGCATCGGAATCATCGGAGCTGGTCAGATCGGTGGCACGCTTACACGCAGGCTGACTGCGCTCGGTCACGATGTGCGCGTGTCGAACTCTCGGACACCCGACACCCTCGCAGACCTCGAGGCGGAGACCGGCGCAAAGGCGGTACTGAACACCGAAGCCGCCGAGGGTGCAGACCTGGTGATCGTGAGCATCCCGCAGAAGAACGTCGTGGACCTTCCCTCGGACATCCTCGCAGGCGCTGCCGCTGGTGCTCCGGTGATCGAGACAAACAACTACTACCCGCAGCAGCGAGACGGATTGATCGCCGCCATCGAAGGCGGTCAGGTAGAAAGTGAATGGGTGCAAGAACGCCTCGGGGTGCCGGTGTTCAAGGCATTCAATGGAATCTGGTGGAAGCATCTTCTCGAGAAGGGCCTACCGGAAGGGTCGAGCGGCCGGATCGCGCTCCCCGTCGCCGGCGATGACGCACTGAAGAAGCAGGTGGTATTCGATCTGATCAATCAGCTCGGATTTGACCCTGTCGATGCGGGCACAGTCGAAGATTCCTGGCGTCAGCAGCCGGGAACCCCGGTCTACGGCAAGGATTTTGATCGGGAAGCTACGTTGAAGGCACTGGCGCAGGCAACGCGTGAGCGCACGGACGAGTGGCGTGCTGTGGCGCAGTGAGTGCTCGGTGTCGAGCGGTGGCTGCCGAATAGGAAGACGCCGCTCGGCCGGTGGGTTGGTCCTGGTGCGACGCGCGTCCAGGACGGCATCGGTATCGAGACGGCGGGGGGCGCGGGCGCCCGATCCGGTGTACGGCCATCCGCTGGGCAGGGTGCGGGCGCTACTCGTGTCGGTGGTTGTTGCGGGCGGTGGAACAGGATCGGGTCCTGGTCGACGATTCGGTCCCGCTGGCTCCCGGGGTGGCCTGCCTGCACAACACCACATCGCGACCCGCGCTAGCCGGGGTGTCCTTATTTGGCTCGTTGACGCACAAGTTGTTGGACACGCGCAACAGCTGAACGCCACTTCCGGTGCCGTCGCCGCTCCGGAGCGCGTTCAAACACAAGGTCTGGCGCACTCGACTGCCGTTAATGCATACAGCTCCCTGGGACTCCACCAGCTCCCAGGCAAAAGTCGGCCGGATACCCCTTGCATGCGTCGGAGGCTGCATCCTGGCCGCGCGGTGACGGGAACGAACCTCCAACTGAGGCGGCTTTAGTTTAGAGGCTGGCTACGCAGTCAGATCGATGATGAGCTTGCCTGGGTGGCCGTGGGAGAACGAGTCCACGAAGGCGGCCGGCAGCTGCTCGAATCCGGGTAATACCGATTGCACGGCCTCCAACTGTCCGGAACGGATGAGTTCGCCGAGCGTGGCTTCAACCTCTGCTGCGCGGTCCATGTAGTCGAGCGCGACGAATCCTTGTGTGAGGATACGCTTGGTGAGAAGCTGTCCGAAATTGTTTGGGCCGGAGGGGCGTTCGGTCAAGTTGTAGCCGTCGATCAGGCCGCACAACGCGATGTGTGCGTGGTTGTTCAGCCGGGTGATCGATGCCTCGAACATCGGGCCCCCCGAGTTTTCGAAGAGGCGGTCGATGCCGTCCGGTGTTGCCGCCTCGAGTTGGTCCTTCCAATCAGGGGCCGTGCGGTCGACGACGGCGTCGGCGCCCAGTCGGGCCACCATCGAGCACTTCTCGGCGCCTCCTGCGACGCCGACAACCTGTGCACCCGCCTGCTTTGCGAGCTGGACTGCCACGCTTCCGACTGCGCCCGAGGCGCCGGAGATCAAGACGGTGTGCCCTGGTTCCGGGCGCAGGATGTCGCACACTCCGGCCCACGCGGTCAGGCCCGTCATCCCGAGGACGCCAAGGTAGTGCTCCAAGGGAACGTCCTCGCGTGATGTGATCCGGTCCCAGTCGGTACCGGGCGAGCTGACGATCTGGCGCCGTTGCCAGCCGACGAAGCCACGAACGATGTCGCCGGCGGTGAAGTTGCTGTTGCGTGAGGCCCTCACGCGTGCCAGACCGAAAGCGCGAACTGGCTCTCCGAGTGCAACTGGGGGAAGATAACTCGGTCGGTCGTCGAGCCAGCCCCTGATGGCCGGATCGATCGAGATGAAGAGGGTCTCGAGTGCGACGTCGCCAGCCTCGAGTTCGGGCAGGGCGACGTCCTCCACGCGGAAGTCCTCCACGCTCACGTGCCCGTGGGGGCGCTGCGCCAGGACGATCTGTTGTGATGAATTCACGGTGTGCTCCTTCGTCACCACCGACGGTAGAAGTCATGACAAGGCGAAACTTGGCCCTATGCGCACGGGATTCGACGAGCGCGCACAGCGCGCATCTCAAGCCGAATGCGATGCGCCTGATGAAAGCAGGTGCGCGCAAACAGCCAAGACGTGATGTCCATCACTTCATAGGGTCGGTGGGAAATGGGCTTCGTGCCGAAGAGCCCACCTGAAAGATCCGGAGTCAACGCAATGAATGACACACGCGCCGACCGACCTCTCGAGATTGCGGTCACGATCGATGACTTCGTCCTGTGGGACGGCGTTCCCATGCCGGGCGACACGACTCCCACTGACATCACGCGTTCTGTGGCGAAAACGCTGAACGACTACGGACTCAAGGGGACCTACGGTTTCTCTCACACATACCGGCTCGAGAACGAGCCAGAGCAAATGGAGGCCTTCGAGGCGTGGGCCGAAGCGGGCCATCACCTGGGTAACCACACTCACCAGCATGCTCCACTGCGCTGGATGCCCGACGCGGCATTCCGATGCGATTTTGAGACTGCCGAGAAGTATATCGGTCATCTGATCGACGCCGCACCGTCGAAGTACTTCCGGTACCCCATGGACATGTCATCAGGATCCGAACGACGTCGAGGGGAAGTCGAGAATTACCTCGCAGATCTCGGCTACCGCACGGCCCCGATCACCAGTTGGTTCAGTGATTTCGCGTTCATCATGCCGTACTTCCGCGCGATGACCCTTGGCGACAGGGACGTGCAGAAGCAGGTACGCGACCTGCACGTGTCGACAGCGGTTGACATGCTCTACAAGCACGCGGACACCGCGCACACCCTGTTCGGTGCCGACGCACCCCTCATCTGGCTCGTACACGGCACCACGATCTCTCGTGACACCCTCGCTCCGATCCTCGAGGCATTCCTCGAGCGTGGCGTGGAGTTTGTAACCCTCGATGAGGCGATGAAGCATCCTGTTAACTTCGGGAAGCCGCCATGTAATGAGAGCTTCACCAACCAACTACAGAGATTCGCGCTCGCTGCGGGCTTGCCGAAACCTGAACTCGACGTCGAGCGGCTGGCCGAGATCCTGAACCTCGCGCCCATTCCCGGCCTCGACACGATGGCGACCTACGAAGAGCGCATGTTCAAGCCGTTGGCGAAGCGGGTGGGAGCTGACTACGACTGGGATTGGTCCTGAGTCGGAAATCCACATTCACAACGTCATCCTCTGAAAGCAGGATCATGCTCAACCTGGCCACCATGCTTGCCGACACTGCTCGACGCACTCCCAGCCGAACCGCTGTCATCGAAGGTGACCGAACCCTCACCTTCGGTGAAATCGATGCGGCTGCGAACAGTGTTGCCCATTTTCTTCTCTCCCTGGGGTTGCGCCCAGGCGACCGCGTTGCCCTGACGATCGCGAATGTTGTCGAGTTTCCGATCGTCTACTTCGGCATCCTCAAGGCCGGTGGAGCCGTCGTGCCGCTCAACACGATGCTCAAGCGGGAGGAGGTTGCCTACCACCTCCGTGACTCGGGCGCGATGGCCTACTTCTGTACCGTGCCGGGGCTCGACGACGAGGCGTGGCGCGGCTTCCAGGACGTCGAATCCTGCGAGCATCTGGTCACCCTTGGCCCCGCTTTGCTCGATGAGCCAGGCGTGGGAACAACCTTGGCTGAGGCATTGGCCGAACACCCAGCGGAAGACGTCCTGCAGGTGACCGAGGCAACGGACACCGCGGTGGTCCTGTACACGAGCGGGACGACCGGCAAGCCGAAGGGGGCGGAGCTCTCCCACGCCAACATGGTCCTCAACGCCATCGGGCATAACCAACTGCTCGACGCCCGAGCCGACGACATACATCTGGTCACTCTTCCGCTCTTCCACTCGTTCGCACAGACCGTACAGCTGAACGCCGGTTTCGCCATGGGGGCCACCCTGGTCCTGCTGCCACGATTCGACGCAGCTGAGGCTCTGGCGTTGATGACGCAGCACCGGGTGACGGTCTTCGCCGGTGTCCCGACGATGTACTGGGCTCTGCTCAACAACGCCGCCGACGGAATAGACGTTGACCTCGCCGGTCTCCTGCGAATCGCGCTGTCCGGCGCAGCTGCCATGCCCGTCGATGTGCTGGAGCGGTTCAGGGATGTCTTCGGTGTCGGGATACGGGAAGGCTACGGACTCTCCGAAACCAGCCCGACCGTCACGTTCAACCCCCTCGACCAACCGAACCGGTCGGGATCGATCGGCAAACCGATCTGGGGGGTAGAGGTGAAGCTCATCGACGATCACTGGAACGAGGTCCCCGCCGGGGAGCCAGGAGAACTCGCCGTACGTGGATACAACGTGATGAAGGGATACCTGGGGCGGCCCGAGGCGACAAAGGAAGTGATCCGCGACGGCTGGTTCCGCACGGGCGATATCGCAACGCGAGACGAGGACGGCTACTACTTCATCGTCGATCGCGCCAAGGACTTGATCGTGCGGGGAGGCTTCAACGTCTATCCGCGCGAGCTCGAGGAGGTGATCATCGGCCATCCAGAGGTCAGCCTTGTGGCCGTCGTCGGAATCCCCGATGAGCGAAGCGGTGAGGAAGTGAAAGCCTTCGTCATCCGCGAGCCTGGATCGGAGTTGAGGGAGGAAGACCTGATCGGCTGGTCACGGGAACGGTTGGCGGCTTACAAGTACCCGCGCCTGGTGGAGTTCAGGGACACCTTGCCGATGAACGCGACAGGAAAGCTCCTCAAGCGGGCTCTGCGATGATCACGCCGTTGGCGTGGGCGCCGGCGCGCGCTAGCGTCGACTGTGGCGCGAGTGACAGTTTCGGCATACCGGTGTGAGAAGGTGTTGTGACCTTGTATTCCGTCGATACGTTGCGCAGCAACGAGCACGACCAGCGTGAGCGCGGTGATTGGTGGCGCGATCAGGTCTCGTCGATCCACTGTCCGATGGCCTTCTCCCTTGCGGACAGCTACCAGGGAACCCTTCAGCATCAATATTCGGACACGTACCAGCTAGTTCGTTGGTGGGGAGAAGCGGAGGTCCTCTCCCGCACGGCAGCCGACATCCGCCGACATCCACATGGCGCCTACGAACTGCTCCTACCGGTCCGGGGCGAAGTGATCCTCGAGCAGGATCGCCGTGAAGCCACGATCACACCGGCGGTCATGGCCCTCACGTCGCTGGACACCGCGACTGTTCTGCGCCATGGTGATGGCTTCTCCTCCGTTGCATTCGTGATTCCACGTGACCGGATCGAGGCGCGGGTGCCCACACTGCCGCACGCAGGCACCGTCCTCGATGCGACATCTGGACTGGGACGCATCATTGTCGACGTGGTCAGTAGTCTGCGCAGGGAGCGGCACGAGCTCACCGGCAGTCAGTTCGACGCGATCGCCGACCGAATCGTGGATCTCGTGGCGCTCGCCTACAACGCAGACACGGCCGCCCCCTCCGTCGACGTTCAGGGAGGGTTGGTCACCGCCATCCGGCGCTTTGTTCGAGAGAACGCGCACGACCCGAACCTCACAGGTGCCGTGGTCGCGACGCGTCTCGGCTGGTCGCTCCGGCATGTTCAGGCCCAGTTGCAGCGGATCGGGACAACGCCATCGGACCTCATCCGAGAGGAGCGTCTGGCGTTGGCCCGGTTGCGTCTGCAGGACCGTGGCTGGAGCCACCAGAGCGTGACTCAGGTGGCATACTCCTCAGGATTCGGCGACCTCAGCACCTTCAGTAATGCGTACCGGAGGGCCTTCGGTGAGCGCCCGTCCGACACACGTTCTGCGGCAGCCGAAAACGACTGAATCAGCAGACCCGCGGGCCCGCTCGACAACCGGGCCTGCCCTCGGCTCCACTTGTGTCTACTGCGCGCGACGCAAGCGAAGTGCGCTGACCCCCAAGAGATAACGCCAACGCGGTCCTAGCGTAGCTAATATGAATAGCGCAACCACCTCCGAACTGCGCCCGGCACCCGACACCCTCTTCTCTGTCGCCGGGAGGACCGCCGTCGTAACCGGCGGCTCACGAGGGATCGGCGCCATGATCGCCCGCGGCCTGGTACAGGGCGGTGCCCACGTCGTCATCACCAGCCGAAAGGAAGAGCAGTGCCGCACGACGGCCGAAGCCATCAATGCCGAGGCAGACGCTGCGGGAACGGCAGGACGCTGCACCCCCGTCGCCAGTGACCTGTCGTCGGCCGAAGGGGTGACCGATCTGGTCGACTGGCTCGGCGAGCACCTGACAAGCATCGACATCCTGGTGAACAATGCCGGGGCCACCTGGGGTGCGCCACTAGAAGAGTTTCCCCTCATCGGTTGGACGAAGGTTCTCAACACCAACCTTGTCGCTCCGTTCTACCTCATCACGGGAACGCTTCCGCTTCTTCGCAATGCAGCACGTCCCGACCGGCCCGCTCGTGTCATCAACATCGGCAGCGTGGATGCCTTGACTACACCGAGCTGGGAGAACTATTCCTACAGCGCGAGCAAAGCCGGGCTGCACATGCTCACCCGCCATTTGGCCAAGCAACTGGCGGCCGACGGCATCACCGTCAACGCGATCGCCCCCGGCCCGATCTTGACGGACATGCTCGGACACGTCGCGGCGGATCCAGAGGTCGAGGCAGAGCTCCTCGAGCGCGTCCCGCTGGGCCGCTACGGACAAACCGACGACCTGATCGGCACGGTCCGGTTCCTAGCCTCCCGTGCGGGCTCTTATCTGACCGGCAGCATCATTCCGCTCGACGGTGGGATCTCCGGCTGCGCCGGCTGAACCTTCGCCCCACCTTCTTCCACATCAGCAATCACCGATTCGAGGAACAACCCTGCCTGAAGCTGTCATCGCCGCCACCGCACGTTCGCCGATCGGTAGAGCGATCAAGAGCTCGTTGAAGGACATTCAGCCCGATGGCCTCACCATCCAAATCGTCATGGCTGCGTTGGCGAAAGTACCTGCACTCGATCCAAGCGACATCGCCGACATCATGCTCGGTGTCGGCGAACAGTGACTGAACGTCAGCGGTGGGCCATCGCTATCGGCCACCCGTTCGGCATGACCGGTGCGCGGATCACCAGCACCCTCATCAACTCACTACAGACGCACGACAAGCAGTTCGACCGCGAAACCATGCGCGTAGGCGGAGGACAGGCATGGCACTGATCCTCGAACGCTCTCCTGACCCGAAGTCACATCGATCCAATCCTTGAGAGGTAACCCCATCTCGTGAACGCATCACCACATCCCGAACACCGCCGTACCGCAATCGTCACCGGCGGTGCACGGGGAATCGGCGCCGCCGTCGCACAGCGGCTCGCAGCAGACGGCCACGCTGTAGCCGTCCTCGACCTCGAGGAGGCCGCCGCCCAGTACGTGGTCGACACGATCACCCAGGCCGGAGGAACCGCACTTGCTGTCGGCGCAGATGTCTCCAACGGAACCGGTGTCGAGAAAGCAGTGGATAAGATCACAACGGAGCTCGGAGAACCGGTCGTTCTGGTCAACAACGCGGGCGTCACCCGCGACAATCTTCTGTTCAAAATGTCGGCCACCGACTGGGATACCGTCATGAACGTCCATTTGCGTGGCTCGTTCCTGATGACGAGAGAGGTTCAGGGACACATGACTCAGGCCGGTTTTGGACGAATCATCAACATCTCAAGCGTGTCGGCGCTTGGAAACCGCGGTCAAGCAAACTACGCCGCTGCCAAAGCCGGGCTGCAAGGTTTCACCAAAACTCTAGCCCTCGAACTCGGCAAATTCGGCGTCACCGCCAACGCCGTTGCTCCCGGATTCATCGAAACCGAGATGACAGCCGCGACGGCGGAGCGAATGGGAATGAAATTCGACGATCTCAAGAAGAGGGCGGCCGCCGACATCCCCGTCGCCCGAGTTGGGGTCCCCGACGACATCGCACACGCGATCTCATTCCTTGCCAGTGAGGGAGCCGGATTCATCTCCGGGCAGGTTCTCTACATCGCCGGAGGGCCCAAAGTATGAAGACACTCAACGGAATCGACGAACTGCACGCCGTGGCGAACACCCGGATCGGCTACTCATCATGGCACACCCTCACCCAGGAGAAAATCGACTCGTTCGCTGACGCGACGGGTGACCACCAGTGGATTCACGTCGATCCCTCACGGGCTGCTGACGGACCGTTCGGCGCCACCATCGCCCACGGACATCTGCTAACCTCAATGATCCCGATGCTTGTATGGGAGGTCTACGCCGTCGACGGCGTCCGAATGGGAATCAACTACGGGTCGAACAACGTTCGATTCCCGGCACCCGCCCCCGTCGGCTCACGGATTCGGGCTGCGGTTGAAATAGCAAACGTTGAAACCGTTCCCTCGGGCGTCCAGGTTGTCACGGCCGTGACGATCGAACGCGAGAATGCCGACAAGCCGGTTTGTATTGCAGAGATTGTCAGCATCTACGTTCCGAATTAACGTCGCAAATTTGCGAAATCACCACCGGATAGATTGCATGATGACAACGATCGAAGGGGGCTGCTCCGGTTCAACGGGACTTCGCGCTTGCGGCGACCACGTCGCGGCGGAAACTCTTCGGGGAACGGCTTCGGGATCTCCGAGCCGACCCTGCACAACTGGGTCAAAATGGGCCTCGGTGACGAGGGAAGTGGGGAGTGAGGCTCCGGTGAAGACGTCGCCGAAGGGAGATTCGGCGAGGGTCACGAGGTGTCGTCCACGCGGCGGACTTCGGCCGACCTCGAGCGAGCCTTCCGTGATGCTCAGGTAGCAACGCCGGTCGCGTGAGTCGCAACATTGCCCTGTTCCAAAGCGTGGCCATCCTGCCAGGGAGGCTATGAGCTTGTGGCGACCATGATCTTCGGCGCCGTGCGGTGGCGGTTGTCCGTGTCAGCGGTGCCGGCGTCGGGTCTTCGTTGGCACCGGCGAGGCTGGTCCGGGTCGGGATGGACTCCCCCAGCGTGAACTCTGCGGGGGAGTCGACGGCTCGCCCACAATCGAGCTGTGGTCGTGCGGTATGGGTAGCCTGCTCTCCCCCTATGTCGTGGCCGGCACCCTCTTCGTGCGTCCGGTCGCGGTGGCCACCAGCCTGTTTCCCCGGTACGCACCGGTGACCGCTACTACGGGCGGTGCGCGTGGGGACGAGCGGAGCATTGACGCCGCCCGGGTGCTGCACCGGATCATCCGTATACGGCGTCCTGGCTTCCGTACAGGGCCGCACGGGCGAGGTCTGGGTCGTGGTCGCGATGGTGCTCACCGCGACCGCCGGGGGACTGCTCGCCCTGCAGATCGTCCCGCTCCAACAACAGGCGCTCACCGCACCCCATGATGGAGCCCAACTCCGGCGCCTGGGGATGGTGACCGGAGTGTTCAACCTGCTGTGGGTGGTCGTCGCTCATGCGCAAGCGAGTGGAGCTTCGACGACGTCGACAACGCCGAACCTGGTAGAGCCGCTTGGGCGCCCTGCCGCGGAAACCCAAACACTCGCAGGCCTCGCCGCCAAGCGCTGTCCGACCGGCTCAGAACGCCCAGGCGGAGCACCACTGTCATCGAACCGATACGCCTCATACCTGCTCGCGCGGTACAGCTGCAATTGACGTGCGGCGACTGTTGCGATCAAAGGGACTGTAGAAACCGACGCAGAGCAGCCGGTATCGACTCGTCCCAACTCGACATGCCGCCTGAACGTTCCCCAGAGCGCTCGAAGTGCCGAAGCAAGTCGTCTAGCGACGAAGGTGACGCTCAAGCACTGCAGCCACGGCAAGCGGACCTAGCGAGAAGAACGCGACACCGATTGTCATCAATCCTGTAGCTGCTAGAGGAAACATAGCTGGGCCCCTTGTGTTGGATCCTCGGCGGCGCCACGAGGCAACGTCGATGACTAATTCGACTCGTACACTGTATATTCGGCGCACTTACCGTGCTCGTTGCTGCGACCTCTCGATCAGGCGTTGACCGGTTAACCCCTCGACGACAGCGGCGATATCTTCTGGTGAGGCGCCGGGGTCGTCCGTTAACGCGTGTTTCGCCTCTGGTTGCACCGTCGACTGTGCAGTCGGTGGGGTCTTCTTTTCATTCATCGTGATGCTCCATTTTCGCAGCGTGGTCTCGGTTGCGGCGCGAATCGCGGCGGACCACCTTTGTGTCTGCGGTTCGCTGCCCGATTGGAACGGATGCAGCCTGCGGGCAACGCCGCCCGCACCTCTTACCCCCGTCCAATCATCTCTCAACATGCATGAACGCGCAGCGCGAGCAGGTTCGACGGAACAGCGCGCAGGAGGCACCAGCGGCTCGCGACCACAGAAGTCACCCATACGGGTCAGAATGCGGTGCACATCGGCGACGACGTCCTGCCCGTCCACCTGCAGTGTGGCTTGAGCGGGTAGGCGGAGGGCGGTATGTAGGACGGCGCGATCCTCGGAGGTGTTGATGCGTTCGCCTCGGAGCATCGCGTCGCGTCGCTCCTCCATAATTCGCCTTAAGGTGTGTCTCGGCGCGTCGTCCTGAGCTGAGCTGTCACGAGAGGGGAGAGGTCGAACGCGCGGAGGTGAAGGAAACTTGCGAGGAGTTGTTGGAGGCGTGAATAGTATTGGGTGGGTGTGAGTCCGAATTCGACGAAGAGGTCTTCGTCGGGTGCGCCACCCCAGAATCTCCACTTCTTTGCAAATGCAACTTTGGCTTGTGCGTTGTCAATCATGTCGGCTCCGGGGGGAGCTTCGTGTGTGTTGTTGCAGGGATGGGGGTGGGGTGACGGATCTTCGAGGGTGAGGTGTTGGTTCGGCTCCTTACCCCGGGGGAGGGCGACACGGGGTAAGGAGCCGCGTTTCGGGGGCTATGTCACGATGCTGCGGTTGCCGACACGGGTTCGGCTTTGCTGGATCGGGTGAACGTCTGTCGTGCGGCGCGCGCGACACGGTCCGCGGTGAAGCCGAATCGTTCGAAGAGTTCGGGTCCGGATGCGCTTGCCCCGAAGTGTTCGAGGCTGATGATCACGCCTGTGTCGCCGATGAACTCCCGCCAGGGTGTGGCGATTCCTGCTTCGACGCTGACTCGGGCTGTGACTGCGGCGGGAAGGACCTGTTCCCGGTACGCGAGGTCTTGTTCGAGGAACCATTCGATGCAGGGCATGGAGACAACTCTGGTGGAGATTCCCTCTCGGTGGAGTTCGTCTCGGGCGTTCATGGCGAGTTGGACCTCGGATCCGGTGGCGATGATTATGATGTCGGGTTCGCCGTTCTCATCGTCGGCGAGTATGTATCCGCCGTGTGCGGTGCCGTCTGCGGAGCCGTGAACGGTGCGGTCCCAGGTGGGTACGTTCTGCCGGGTGAGGGCGAGGCCTGCGGGCCGATCGGTGTTTGTGAGGATGGTCCGCCATGCGACTGCGGTTTCGTTGGCGTCGGCGGGCCGGACGACGTCGAGTCCGGGGATTGCGCGCAGGGCCGCTAGGTGTTCGATGGGTTGATGGGTGGGTCCGTCTTCGCCCAGTCCGATCGAGTCGTGTGTCCAGACGTAGGTAACGGGCAGTTTCATCAGGGCTGCCAGGCGAACCGCCGGTCGCATGTAGTCGCTGAAGACGAGAAACGTTCCCCCGTACGGCCGCGTTCCGCCGTGCAGGGCGATGCCGTTGAGGATTGCACCCATGGCGTGCTCGCGGATCCCGAAATGCAGCACTCTCCCGTAGGGGTTCCCGGAAAACGCGGCTGTCTGGCGGTTCTCCGGCAGGAACGACGGCTCACTCGCGGGTGTGGTGTTGTTGGATTCCGCGAGATCAGCGGAGCCGCCCCACAGTTCAGGGAGTTCGGGGGCAAGGGCGGTTAGGACGGTTCCGGATGCCTTGCGGGTCGCCATACCGGTCGTGTCCGCGGGGAAGGAGGGCAGTGCGTCGTCCCAGCCGGCGGGTAGCGTACGGGTGCTCAGGCGGTCGAGGAGGACGGCCCGGGCGGGGTTCTGCGCTCGCCAGCGGTCGAACCGGCGGATCCATGCCCCCTTCGCGTCGCGGCCGCGAGCGATGACACCGCGGGCGTGCGCGAGCACCTCGGGGTCGACGGCGAACGACTTCTCGGGGTCGAGTCCCATGAGAGTCTTGGTTGCGGCGACCTCGTCCGGTCCGAGTGCGCTGCCGTGCGACTTTCCGGTGCCCTGCAGGGTGGGGGCCGGGAAACCGATGACGGTGCGCAGTGCGATGAAGGACGGGCGATCGGTGACGGCTCGGGCGGCGTCCAGTGCCGCGGACAGTGCGGCAACGTTTTCGTGGTAGCTGCCGTCGGCGTCGAGCCAGTCGACGCGCTGCACGTGCCAGCCGTACGACTGGTAGCGGGCGGCGACGTCCTCGGTGAAGGCGATGTTCGTGTCGTCTTCGATGGAAATGTGGTTGTCGTCCCACAGCAGGATCAGGTTGCCGAGCTGCTGGGTGCCGGCCAGTGAGGACGCTTCGGCGCTGACGCCCTCTTCGAGGTCGCCGTCGGAGGCGATGCACCAGATGGTGTGATCGAAGATGCTTTCTTCGGCAGGGGATTCCGGGTCGAGGAGGCCGCGTGTTCGCCGGGCGGCCATTGCCATGCCGACCGCGTTCGCTACGCCTTGGCCGAGGGGCCCGGTGGTGGTTTCCACTCCGGGGGTGTGGCCGTGCTCGGGATGTCCGGGCGTCAGTGATCCCCAGGTCCGCAGTTGTCGGAGGTCGTCGAGTTCGAGTTCGTAGCCGGAGAGGTAGAGCTGGATGTACAGCGTCAGGCTCGAATGACCGCAGGACAGAACGAACCGGTCACGGCCGATCCATTGTGGGTCGGTCGGATCGTGCCGGAGGTGCCGTTGGAACAGCAGGTAGGCGGCGGGGGCAAGGCTCATCGCGGTTCCGGGGTGGCCGTTGCCGACCTGTTGGACTGCGTCCATCGCTAACGCGCGGGCGGTGTCAACTGCTTTGGTGTCGAGGGCGGTCCAGGAAAATGCCTGTGTGCTCACGGGTGGGATCCTCTTCATGCATTGCTCGAGTTGGGGTGGCCGCGATGTTGCGGGGGCTCATCGCGGTCGATGTGGTCGTCTCGTTCGGTTGCAGTGACTACTGCGCGTGATGTTTCGGCGTGAGTTGCGTCGCGATGGCCTCGGTGAGGGTCGTCCAGGCGGCGACGAATTTCTCGACACCTTCGGCTTCGAGGGTGGTGAAGACTTCGGGCAGATTGATACCGACGTCCGTCAAGGCGTCGAAGACTGCGCGGGACTGTTCCACTGTGTCGCTGATGTTGTCGTGTGCGGGAATGATTCCGTGGTCGGCGACGGCGTTCAGGGTGGCCTCGGGCATGGTGTTGACCGTGTCGGGTGCGATCAGTTCGGTGACGTACAGGGTGTCGGGGTATTCGGGGTTCTTCACGCCGGTGGATGCCCAGAGCGGGCGTTGCCGTCGAGCGCCGGCGTCGGAGAGTGCGGCCCATCGGTCGGAGGTGAAGTTCCGCTGGAAGGTGTGATAGGCCAGGCGAGCATTCGCCAGTGCCGCTGTACCGCGCAGAGCCAGAGCTTCTGCGGTGCCGATCTGCGTGAGTTGTGCGTCGATTTCGGTATCGACACGGGAGACGAAGAACGAGGCCACCGAATGGATGGAGGCCAGGTCACGCCCGGCGGCCCGGGCGGTGTCGAGGCCCTCGAGGTAGGCGTCGATGACGGCTTGGTAGCGCTCGATCGAGAAGATGAGGGTGACGTTGACGCTGATTCCCTCCCCGATCACCGTAGCGATGGCAGGAATGCCCGCCCGGGTGGCGGGGATCTTGATCAGCAGGTTCGGTCTGTCGACGAGCTTCCACAGTTCGAGTGCCTGCTCGATGGTGGCGTCGGTGTCGTGTGCGAGCCGCGGGTCGACCTCGAGGGAGACGCGGCCGTCGACGCCGTTGCTGGTTTCGAACTGTGGGGCGAGCAGGTCGCAGGCGCGGCGGACGTCGTCGGTGGTGAGCGTTCGGATCACGGTGTCGACGTCGGCGCCGTCGGCGGCGAGCCGGCGGAGTTGTTCGGTGTAGGCGTGGCCGGTGGTCAACGCCGCGTGAAAGATGGAGGGGTTGGTAGTGACACCCACGACGCTGCGGGTAGATACCAGTTCGGCGAGGTTCCCGGACTGCAGGCGGTCGCGGGAGAGATCGTCGAGCCAGACGGACACTCCGGCTGCGGACAGTTGGGCAAGGCGGGGGTTGGCAGACATGGGTCTCCTGTTGAAGGCAGGTGGGATGGTGCGACCGCCCGGTAGGTCGCCGGTGCAACCCTGGGCGTTGAAAGGTGTGTCTTCAGAGTGAGTTTGTCGTCACCTGATGGTGTAGCCGCCGTCGACGAGCAGGTCGGCGCCGTTGATCATGGCGGAGCTGTCGGAGGCGAGGAAGAGCGCGGATGCGCCGATCTCCTCGGGGTATGCGAACCGTCCCGTGGGGATGAGTTTCTTCATCTCGTCGCCGCGTGGGCCGTCCCATGCCTTGCGGCCGAGTTCGGTGAGAACGACGGTGGGGGAGATGGTGTTGACTCGGACGCCGCGACCAGCCCACTCCGAGGCGAGCACTTTCGAGAGTCCGACGACCCCGAATTTGGATGCGCAGTAGGCGGCATGTTGGTCGAGAGCAACGGTGGCGGCCTGTGAGGCCAGGTTGATGATTGTTCCCTTGCCGGCGTCGAGCATGTGTCTGCCGACGGCCTGACACATCAGGAACGTGCCCTTGAGGTTGACGTTCATGGTGCGGTCCCAGGCATCGGCGGTGAGGTCCTCGGCGGGGGCCAGCATGACGATTCCGGCGCTGTTGACGAGGATGTCGATGCGGCCGTAGACGTCGACGACGGCGTCCACGGCCTGCTCGACGGATGTGGGATCGGAGACATCCCCGCCGAATCCGCGGCTGTTCCCGCCGAACCCGCGGGCCGTCGTGGTGGCCGCCGATTCGGACAGATCCACGAGCGCGGTGTCGGCGCCTTTGGCGGCGAATGCGGCGGCGATGGCGGCACCGATGCCTGAGGCACCGCCGGTGATCACCGCGACCTTGCCGTCGAGACCGAAGTTGAGATCGACAGAGTGGTCGGTCATGTCAGCATCCCGTCCCGGGCAGCGCCGCAGCCTGCGGTTCGCTGGCCTTCTCGAGTGCGTCGATCGCGGCGACCTTCTCCGCTGAAGCTGAGTTCGTGTCGAATCGGTATCCGAGCCACTCCCGGGCCAGCCGCCGGGCAAGTTCGAGACCGATGACCCTCTGACCGAAGCACAGCACCTGTGCATTGTTGCTCAGAACGGAGCGTTCGACGGAGAAACTGTCATGTGCGGTGACGGCGCGAATCCCAGGAACCTTGTTCGCACTGATCGCGACGCCGAGACCGGTGCCGCAGACCAGTAGCGCCCGATCCGCTTTCCCGTCGGCGATCAGCCCTGCGGCAGCGACCGCCACATGCGGATATGCGGTGCTTGGATCGATGCCGTCCGTTACGTCGACGACCTGCGCCACCCGCGGATCGGCAGCGAGATCGGCCTTCAGTGCGTCCTTGTACTGCACGCCCGCGTCGTCGCAGCCGACGACGATGCGCCACTTGTCGGTCATCTCTGCCTTCTCCTTGCTTGCGCCTCGGATCGATTCGTCGAGGCGCATGAGATGCGCGGACCCGATGCCCACGCCCATGTGAAAGTCAATGTGATCTATATCGTGGTACACGTTTGATATCTCGTCAAGTGGGTTGTTTTTCACACAAAACACGTTTACTTTGTGACATGACACGTTAGAATGTGATGTATGACACGAAGGTAAGTGAGTGGAGGATGACGGCAATGGCGCCTGCACTGGAAGCGCGCAACCTCGCAAAGGGCTTCGGCGGAGTACCCGTGCTCCGTGACGTCTCGTTCTCGGTCGAACCGGGCAAGCTCACCGTCCTTGCCGGTGAGAACGGCGCCGGCAAGTCGACGCTGATGAAGATCGTGACCGGGCAGTTGCGCCCCAACCAGGGGGAAGTGCTGATCGAGGGACAACCCCTCGGGCAGGTGAGTCCGCAGCACGCGCGGGCACAGGGCGTGGGCATCGTTCCACAGGAACTGGCCCCCTATCCGGACATGCTGGTGTACGAGAACCTCTTCGTCGGCCGGGAGCTGCGAACCAAGGCCGGGCTACTGAACCGGCGAGCGATGATCTCCCAAGCCAGATCGATGTTAGAAATGTTCGGAGTCGACATCGACCCCAAGGGTCCGATGCGGCACCTATCCGTCGCGCTGACCCAATTGGTGGAGATCGCCAAAGCAACGACATGGGGCGCGCGAGTCCTGCTACTCGACGAACCGACCTCGTCCATCCCCGACCGGGAAGTGGCCCGCCTGTATACCGTTGTCCGCCAACTCAAGGACCAGGGCGTCGCGATGATCTACACCACCCACAGGATGGCGGAGATCGAGGAGCTGGCCGATCAGGTGATCGTGCTCCGAGACGGCAACCTCGTCCTCGACGTGCCGATCAGCAAAGCCCCGGAGCAGGCGATCGTGCACGCCATGATCGGACGCCCACTCGACGCCTTGTTCCCTCAGACGGCCGTTCCGGGCTCAGGTATCGGTCTGCGGGTCAGCGGCCTTACGGTTGAACGGGGCGGTCCCGCCGTTGATTTCACGATACGAAAGGGTGAGATCCTCGGACTCGGTGGACTTGTCGGCGCCGGACGTACCGAGATTCTCGAGGGTCTCTTCGGCATTCGCCGCACCATCGCCGGCACCGTCGAGGTCGACGGACGTTCGGTCCGGCGCAATGCACCCGCCGAGGCGATCCGTGCGGGCCTGGCGATCGTGCCCGAAGACCGCAAGGGTGCAGGTCTGGTCCTGAGCCGCTCCGTCCTCGACAACGGCAGCCTCCCGCACCTCTCGTCCTATTCGCGGGGCGGCTGGCAACTGGGCAACCGCCGGGCTCGCGTCGACGAGGCAATGAAATCGGTCGCCCTCAAATCGCGCGGCTTGGACCAACTCGTCGGAACCCTGTCTGGCGGAAACCAGCAAAAGGTCGTTCTCGCCCGGTGGCTCACGCACAACTGCTCGGTGCTACTCCTCGACGAACCCACCCGCGGCGTCGACGTCGGAGCGCGGGGGGAGATTTACGCGATCATCCGTGACCTCGCCGCAGCAGGTCTCGCGGTACTGCTGGTCAGCTCCGATATGCCCGAGCTGATCGGGCTGAGTCACCGCGTCCTGGTCGCGCGAGCGGGCGGCATCGCCGGCGAGCTCGACCGCGACCAACTCGATCGGGCCGACGCCCAGGAAACCATCTTCCGTCTGGCCAGCGGCCAGGCCCCCGCAGGGGGTGTCGCCGCATGACAGACACCCGACCGACACCCACCCATTTCTCTCTCATCAGTACGGAGCATCCGATGACTGCCGCAGTTAACACCCGACCAGAGCTACCCGCCCCCGACAGGGCGGAGAGCAGAGGACGATTCACCCGCGCCCGGGTCGAGGAACTCCTCATCCGCAATTCGATGGTGCTCGTGCTGTTGCTCGTGATCGGCTACTTCAGCTACGAAAGCGCACGTTTCGCGACCCTGGACAACTTCCGCACCATCATGATCGCGGCAGCCCCGTTCGCGCTGGTCGCCCTCGGTCAGACGCTGGTCATCCTCACCGGAGGAATCGACCTGTCCGTCGGCAGCGTCATCGCGGTCAGCGCAATGACCGGAGCGAGTGTGGTCGTCGGCCACCCGGAACGGTTGTGGCTGGCGGTGGCCGCAGCGATCGGTGTCGGAATTCTGTGCGGCCTGATCAACGGCCTGATCGTGAGCCGACTCGGTGTAGCCCCATTCGTTGCAACGCTGGGAATGCTCACCGCCGCATCAGGTTTCGCCTACGTCATCGGCGGAGGCGCCCCCATCAACGGACTGCCGGACGAGTACGGCAAGATCGCGAACACCGAGATCCTCGGCCTGCAGGCGCCCGTGGTCGTGATGATCTTCGGGTTCGTCATCCTCGCCGCCGTCATGAAGCGCACCTCCTTCGGTCTGCGGGTCTACGCGGTCGGCGGCAACCGTACGGCCGCCGAGGTGGCCGGGGTCAAGACTCGCCGCATCCTCACCAGCGTTTACGTGCTCAGTGGTGCCCTGGCGGGGTTGTCCGGGGTGATCCTGTCCTCACGTGTCATCTCCGGCCCGCCGAACCTCGGTGCCGGCTACGAACTCGACGCCATCGCCGCCGTCGTGATCGGCGGCGCGAGCCTGATGGGCGGCCGGGGCACCGTCTGGGGAACACTGCTCGGACTGCTGCTGATCCAGACCCTCAACAACGGTCTCGATCTGCTGGTCGTGCCCGCGTACTGGCAGGCTGTCATCAGCGGCGTGTTGATCGTGACCGCCGTGGCCGTCGACGTGTGGGCGACTCGTCGCCGCACCGCGTGAACGGAACCGACATGACACACGAAACTGCTCCACGGCGGGGACGCTCATCCGGTCGCCTGACGCAGACGCCGGGGCGAGTGCGATGGATCATCGCGCTGCTCCTCGGCCTCTTCCTGGTTGCGACGACAGCGTGCGGCGCAGGTGACGAGGACGCCAAGAGCGGCAAACTCCGCGTCGGTGTGACCGTGTACGACATGAGTTCGTTCATTGCCCAGGGAAAAGAGGGCATGGAGGCGTACGCGGACGCCAACAACATCAAACTGCTGTGGAACTCGGCGGGAAACGATGTTTCGACCCAGGCCACTCAAGTCGATCAGCTGGTCAACCAGCGTGTCGACGCGATCATCATCGTCCCGGTACAAGCCGACTCGCTGGGACCGCAGATTCAGGCGGCGAAGAACGCCGGAATCCCGCTGTTCGCAGTCAACACGACCCTGTCCGACGAGGACGCAATCACCTCATCCGTCCTTCCTGACGACGTCTCCGCCGGCGCCCAGGAGATGGAAATGATGGCGCAGCGCCTCGGAGGCACCGGCAACATCGTCATCCTCCAAGGACCCCTCGGGTCCTCACCCGAACTGGACCGCACCCAGGGAATCAACTCGGTTCTGGCGAAGTATCCAGGGATCAAGGTGCTCGTGCAGGACACCGCGAACTGGAAACGCGACGAGGCGGTGAACAAGACCAAGAACTGGCTGTCGAGCTTCGGCGGACAGATCGACGGAATCGTCGCCGAGAACGACGACATGGGACTCGGCGCCGTGCAAGCACTGTTCGAGGCGAACCAGGACATCCCCGTCGTCGGAATCGACGGCATCCAGGACGGGCTGGCCGCTGTGAAGAACGGGAACTTCATCGGTTCCTCGCTCCAGCACGGGCGCGTCGAGATGGCCACCGGACTGGCCATCGCCAAGCGCGTGATCGACGGCCAACCGGTCGAGAAGGAATACACCTACACGATGCCTGCAATCACGCAGGACACCGTGGACGAGTACACGAAAAATGTTGTCACCGAAAAGGATGCCTTCCTCGAGCAGCTCCCGCAGCTGATCGAGGCCAACCTCCAGTCCGGTGACATCGCCAACGAGGAACGGACCAACCCATGACCAAAGTATTCGGGCAGCCGACCGAGTTCGTCGACGATGCACTCGCCGGTTTCTGCGACCTCAACGCCGAGTTCGTGCGACCGGTGACCGGCGGCGTCGTCCGGTCAACCGCCTCCGCGCCGGAGAAAGTGGCGGTGGTAGTCGGTGGGGGATCCGGGCACTACCCCGCCTTCGCCGGCTACGTCGGATCCGGGATCGCAGACGGCGCCGTGATCGGCGACGTGTTCACCTCGCCGCCGACCAAGCGGGTCGTCAACGTCGCCCGCGAAGCCTCCCACGGCGGCGGCGTTCTGCTCACCTTCGGGAACTACGCCGGTGACGTGCTGAACTTCGGTGCCGCCGCGAAGCAACTGACTGCCGAAGGCATCCCCACCCGGGTCGTGGCCGTGACCGATGACATCGCGAGCGCAACGGCCGACGAGGAGGCGAAGCGACGCGGAATCGCCGGCGACGTCGTCGTCTTCAAACTCGCTGGTGCCGCCGCCGAGGCGGGATACAACTTGGACGGAGTGGTCCGCATCGCCGAGACCGGCAACCGCCGCACCCGATCCCTGGGCGTCGCGTTCGCCGGGGTGACCCTGCCCGGCAAGCAAGAGCCACTCTTCACCGTCGAACCCCAATCGATGGGTGTCGGGCTCGGCATTCACGGCGAGCCGGGTGTCTCGACCGAGCCGCTCACCGCTGCCAGCGGACTCGCGCAGATGCTCGTCGACAAGGTCCTCGCCGCCGCACCCGCCGACGCGAGCGACCGCGTCGCTGTGCTCCTCAACGGCCTCGGATCGACCAAGTACGAAGAGCTGTTCGTGCTCTGGAAACATGTCGGAGCGCTGCTGCGTGACCGCGGACTCGAACTGATCGCCCCCATCGCCGGCGAATACATCACCAGCCTGGACATGGCCGGGTGTTCGCTCACCGTCTGCTGGCTGGACGACGAACTCGAAACGTTGTGGACCGCACCGGCGCAGACCCCCGCAATGCGATGCGGGGCGGCCGTGCCGACCGAACGATGGGAGGCCCGCCAGGCGGCCGTGACGACAGCATCCGCGAACGTATTCCCCGCTGCGACGGAGGAATCCCGGACCTCCGCCGCCCGCGTGGTCGCCGCCCTGTCCCAGATCGCGCACACCCTCAGCGATTCCGAAGCCGAACTCGGCCGCATCGATTCCTTCGCCGGCGACGGCGACCACGGCTTCGGAATGGCCCGCGGCTCCGGTGCAGCATTCGATGCCGCCGAGGATGCATTCGCGCGAGGGGCAGGGGCGTCGTCGGTACTGGCGGTCGCCGGAGATGCCTGGGCCGAGCGGGCGGGCGGAACATCCGGGGCGCTGTGGGGGCTCGGGCTTCGCGCCGCCGGCGGTGAGTTCAGTGATACTGCGGCGGTGTCGACGGCGGACATCGTTCGCGCCGCCCGTGCGGCACTGGACGCGGTCGTCGAGGCCGGTGGGGCGAAGGTAGGCGACAAAACCCTCGTCGACGCACTCGACCCCCTGGTCCGCACCCTCGAGGAGAAGGCCGACGGCACGCAGAACGGGTACGAATTGTGGGCGGCGGCCGCAGCGGCCGCGACCGCCGCGGCCGATTCCACTGCCGAACTCTCACCACGGCTCGGGCGGGCACGTCCATTGGCCGAGCGCAGCGTGGGGCACCCCGATGCGGGAGCCGTGTCGTTGGCCCTGTGTGCCCGGACTGTCGGCTCGGAAGCGGAGAAGTAGGCGCACGATGACGTCCCGGAACGTCGCCGAGCGGGCCATCGTGGGTGTGAGCCTGAAGATGTACTTCGGACCCGCGCAAACCCGATTCTGGCTCGAGAGCCTCCGCGAGATCGTCGAAGAACTGCACGCCGACGACATCCTCGACGTGTTCGCGTTGCCCTCCTTCCTGTCGATCCCGACCGCACAAGAGGTGTTCTGCGGAAGCCGTATCGACTACGGGGCCCAGGACGTGCACTGGGAGGAGCGCGGCGCGTTCACCGGGGAGGTCTCGGCCGCAGATCTGGAGGAACTCGGCTGCACCGTCACGGCCATCGGGCACGCCGAGCGCAGGCGGTTGTTCGGGGAGGACGACGAGACCACGGCGCGGAAGGCCGAAGCCCTCGTCCGGAGGGACATCACCCCGATCGTGTGCATCGGTGAGACGACGCAGGAATCGGTCGACGAGGCCGTGGCCGCGTGCCGCCGCCAGATCGATCCGGTCCTCGCGGCGGTCCCAGACACCGCCGATCTCGTCTTCGCCTACGAACCCGTCTGGGCCATCGGTGCACCCGTTCCCGCGTCACCCGACCGCATCGTCGAGATCGTCCGGCGCCTGCGCGAGGTCACCGGCGAGCGCGGTGGCCGGACCCGGCTCATGTACGGCGGCAGTGCGGGACCCGGGCTGTACCCGCAGATCGCACAGTCCGTCGACGGCCTCTTCTTCGGCCGCTTCGTACATGACCCCGACAATCTGCGGGCAGCGCTCACCGAAATAGTCGGAGAAGTCGCGGGGCGACCTGGATAACCGCTCGACTACTCTCGATACCGAGACCTGCGGATCCGGCGCGGGACTGTCCAGCCGGATCCGCAGGGCGGAACGGAAAGGCGGATGAACAAGCGCATGACCAGTGCCCAACGCTCGGAAAACCTCAACCAGAGTGACCGACACGACGCCATCACCGAGCTCGTGCTTCGTTCCGGGTCCATGCGTATCGAAGAGCTCGCCGATCGTTTCGGCGTCAGCGTCATGACGATTCACCGGGACCTCGATACCCTCGCCGCCAAGGGCATCCTGCGCAAGTCCCGCGGTAGCGTCACCGCCGTGGCGACCAGCCTCGTCGAGGCAAGCATCGAATACCGGACCCGACAACATCAACCGGAGAAGCAGGCGATCGCCCACGCTGCCTTCGAACTGGTCGAGCCCGGACAGGCAGTCATCCTGGACGACTCCACGACCGGACTCGCCCTCGCCGACCTGTTGCCGCAGCGCCGCCCCCTGACCGTCATCACCAACTCGCAACGAGTGCTCACCACCCTCAACGACCAGGAAGGCATCGCCCTCATCTCCACCGGGGGTCAGTACTACCAGTGGTGCGACGCCTACATGGGAGCGGTCACCATTTCCGCGTTGCAGGCACTGCGAGCGGACGTGTTCTTCATGTCCACCCCGGCGATCATCGGCGACGTCTGTTTCCACCAGCATCACGAGACGGTCCAGGTCAAAAGGGCCATGTTCGAGGCCGCTCAGAAACGGGTGTTGTACGCCGACCACACCAAGTTCGACCAACGCGCACTCCACGCGATGGCACCCTTATCCGATTTCGACACGGTCATCGTCGACGCGGCAACCGATCAAGAACACATCGATCGACTACGCGATGCCGGCAACGACGTCGTTGTCGCGAAGCCGGGTCGCCGACACTAACACCCCTCCAACCAGTGCCCGCTTCGCGTACGAACACCGCCGCGTCGGTCAAGCTCGCGGTGCTGCGGTGGCCAGCCGTCCTGCAGGATGTCATGACGCCGAACCACCAACGACGCGCAGACCGCGTTGGTCGGTGCGCAGGCGGTTCAGAGTCTCGACGAGTGCCTCACGAGCGGGTGTTTCCTCATCCGATCCGATCGCGGCCTCCGCGACGGCTCGAACGGGAAGTCGCCGGCAAAGTTCCGCGACCGCTTCTTCGACTTCGGCATCGACGGTGCGGCCGGTAGCCCACGCGCAGGCGAGCACTGCAATGTCGCGCAGCTGGTAGGCGTCTCTGGCGAAGAGCGCATATGGCAGGAGGTCATCGAAGACCGCTGGCAGGGTATCGATCGGGGATTCCTCGGCTGCCTGAAGCGGGAGGAGATCGGCGAGTGCGCGCGCGTTGGCAAGGACCATCTGTGCGGTCCACACCTGAGGGTCTGGCTGCGCCAGTGTGAGTGTCGTGCCATCGGTGCAGTCGATGACTGTTGCGGTCCAGGCGCCGGCGTCGTGACGAAGGGTGCCGTTGCCGCGAACGTCGTCCAACACGGCGAACGGCAGGAGGCTTCCGGTCACGAGCGCACCTTCGCTTGCCTGGACGATGCACTCCTGGAGCGTGAGGTGGTGCCGTGACGGCAGAACGACAATCCCGTTGCATGCGCAGTCGACCGCGGCGATGCGTCGTCCGCCGCGGTAGACGATGAGTTCGGTCCGGAGGGCCTCTCGCTGTTCAGCCAGGACTACCGTCAGCTCGGGGACCCGTGAGGCAAGAGCCTCGACCGCTCGTGCGGAGCTGCCATCGGCTTCCACGGTGTAGCGGACTTCGAGAAAGCCGGTTTCGGTCGTTGCCAGCATTGGTCCCGTGACCCTTGGAAATTCTGCCTCGACCTGCCGAGCAGTGCCGGACGGGGTCAGCCATGTGCGCTGTTTCGGGGCGATCACTGTGTCGATGGGAAACGGCGGCATGCCGGGTGTGCGTCCCAACTCTTCGGACTCGAGGGCCACGACCAGCCCGGACACTGAGGACCGTGGGCCGGTGATGACGATCTGGCTCCGCGTGGTGGAATTCATGGTGCTCCAGGTGGAAAGGGTTCTTCAGGCCCCGCTGGGCGGGGCCGACGATGGCGTGGTCGACGCGGTGACTCGGTGGTTATCGACGACCAGGCGTTTGCAGCGTGAGGCGCCGCGCCTGTCTGCAGCGCCTCACGCTGGGTTGTCTTTGCGGTGCCTACCTATCGGTTGCGGTGGGGGTGCGCACAGCGGAGCCGGCAAGGACACGACCGAGCCAATCGCTGCGGGTCTGCCGGGCGATCTGGGATAGCGCGGCGTGCGGGAAGAGTGCGTCGAAGCCGTGGAATCCGCCGGCCCAGACCTGCAGATCGGCTTGGCCTCCGGCGGCCCAGATTCGTGTGGCGTAGGCGACGGCCTCGTCTCGGAAGACCTCAGCCGAGCCCGCGTCGATGTAGGTGGTCGGGAGACCGGAGAGGTCGTCGGCGATAGCGGGCGAGACGCAACTCGGGACAGGTCCGTCGCCGATACCCTCGAGCACTGAGTGCCAGCCGAAAGCGTTCGCGTCGCGCGACCAGATGGCAGCCCCGTCGAACTGATGGCTCGAGGCGGTGTTGTTTCGATGGTCGAGCATCGGACCGATCAGGACCTGTGCGGCGAGGGCGGGACCCTTGCGTTCGCGGGCGAGCAGGGCAGTGCCGGCGGCAAGTCCGCCCCCGGCGCTGGTACCGGCGATCACGAGCTTGCCCAGGTCGATTCCGAGATCGGTGGCGTGATCTGCGGCCCAGACCAGGCCTGCGTAGCAGTCCTCGACGAGCGTCGTGCCGGAGAACTCGGGTGCCAGGCGGTAGTCGACGGAGACGACGACCGCGCCGAACCTGGCGAGCCAATCGAGCGGAATGTCGATCTGGGAGTAGCGGTCGCCCATAATCATTCCGCCGCCGTGGAGCCAGTAGACGCAGGGCGCGTTGCCGCCCGTGAGATCGCTGCCGATAGGTCTGAGGATGGTGACCGGGATCTGGGCGCCGTCGAAGCTCGCGATCGAGATTTCCTGACGGTCGACGGGCAGATGGCTGGCGATGGCGGTTTCGGCGGGAAGGGTCGCGTAGGGGCGGATCATCTCAAGGGTCTGCTTGTCCAGCGGCGGTGTTTCCGGCATGGAGGAGAGAAGGTCCTGGAGTTCGGGGTCGAGGGGAGGGTGGGGGACGGTCAAGTCGGGTTTGTGGGGTGCGGGTTGGCCCGCGTCGGGGCTGTTGAGTTCGGAAGGCGCGGAGAAGGTGTGGTAGTTGGCCTTGCCTCGGACGGGGATGAGGTCGCCGTAGGTCGGCTCGTCGGCCAGGATGTCGGCGAACTGTGCGGCGATCGCCTGGGCTGCCTCTCCGGCGAAGATCCGGTGGTGGTCCTCCTCGGTCGTCCAGCCCTCCTGGACCGTGACGACGTCAGGGTTGGTGGCCGAGCGGCTCACCAGGTACACCACGCACCATTCGCTGGCTGCCGGGTTGCCCTCGTCGAGGCCCGTGAGCAGGAGCTCGACCAGCTGGTCTCCCATGCCCGGCTTTGCGGTCATCGTGCAGGTAAATCCGTAGTTTGCGTTCATGACTCAATCAAGCCAGCACATCGAGAAAACCCGTAGACCGATGCTCTCCACCTCTTGCCCATTGCTACGACAGTTGGCGACGGGCACCTCGTTTCGCCCACGCCGCAGAGCAATAGGCAAGCATCGGAGCGCATCGGTCTACAGCGACGGAGTTCGGTCTTCTTGAATGGAGATTACTCGAGCACACTCCCCATTCGAAGAGGTGGTTCACATGCAGATCGCACTCGTCACCGGCTCCAGCGCCGGCATCGGCCAGGCCACGGCCCGACAACTTGCCAAGCAGGGCCTCGGCGTCATCACGACGTACCGGTCTCACAAGAGCGAGGGCGAGCAGACCGTCGCGAAGATCGAAGCCGAGGGTGGCTCCGCGGTCGCGCTCCCGCTGGACCTCGCCGCCGTATCGGGCATCGACGAGTTCGTCGCCCAGGTGAAGGTCGAGATGGCGTCCCGCTGGGATGCTTCCGAGGTGAACTACCTGGTCAACAACGCGGGCGTGGGTGGTCCCGCGATGTTCGCCGACATCACCGAGGAAACCTTCGACCACTTCCACAACGTGTTGTTCAAAGGCCCGTATTTCCTGACGCAGAGACTTCTTCCTGTGCTCGCTGACGGCGGAGCGATCGTCAACACCGGCAGTACCGCGGCGCTCCCGAACCGAGTAAACCCGGGCTACTCCGCCTACGCCGCGCAGAAGGGCGCGATACACACCGTCACCGCATTCTGGGCGAAAGAGTTTGCTGAGCGCGGAATCCGCGTCAACAGCGTCGCGCCGGGAACTACGAGGACACGAATTGCCGACGACGCCTTCACGAAGATGCCCGAAATGCTTCCGGCCATCAGCCAGGCGTTCGCTCTGGGACGGGTCGGTGAGCCCGAGGATATCGCGAAGGTCATCGCGTTCCTGCTGAGCGATGCGGCGGCGTGGATCACCGGGCAGGTGCTCGAGGTGTCCGGCGGCGAGCGGCTCTGAAATCTCTCCCGGACCCAAAGCCCACGAGGAACCACCGCCGGGCGCTTGACCCCGCAACGCCAACTGCCCTGGCGCCGACTTCGAACTCATATGATCGGTTCAGCACGGGTTTGGAAGAACAGGAACATCACGTGAGTATCGAAGAGATCCGCAGACTGATCACCACGCATGCGCACAAAGAAGACCTCGGGCTGCCCGGCGTCCGGATCAACAGAATCACCGACCCCACACAACCGACTCCGTCGATCGCCGAACCAATTCTCGCGTTCTCGATGCAGGGTGCGAAGCGAATCGCGCTCGCCGACAGAGTGTATGACCAGGTACCGGGGGCCTTCATGACCGTTGCGGTCGATCTCCCGATAACGGGCCACTACGTTCGAGCTTCCCGTGCCGAGCCCTACCTCGGTTTCGCACTCGAACTTCGTTCGTCGTCGATCGCCGAACTACTTGTGGAGGCGGCCTCGGGCCTCCCCGGGATACTGACGCCCCCGCCCCCCGGCATCTCGATCAACCCGGCGACCCCGGAAATGCTCGACGCGGTCGCTCGACTGCTTGCTCTGATAGAACGGCCGGTCGACGCACCCGTCCTCGCACCACTGCTCGAGCGCGAGATCCTGTGGCGTGTCCTGTCCGGCCCTGCCGGACCAACGGTGCGCCAGATCGGCCTCAGAGACAGCAGCCTGACCTATATCGGTCGTGCCATCCGGCACCTGCGTTCCAACGCATTCGAACCGATCCAGGTCGAGGAACTGGCACAGCTGAGCGGGATGGGCATCTCGTCGTTCCACAAACAGTTCCGCGCGGTTACCGCGATGAGCCCAATTCAGTACCAGAAGCGAATTCGCCTCCAAGAAGCACGACTCCAACTGTTCAAACGCCCGCACGACATTGCGGCAGTAGCACATTCCGTTGGCTACAGCAGTGCCTCTCAGTTCAGCCGGGAGTACCGTCGCGAGTTCGGTGTTGCGCCGAGTGCCGACGCACTGAGAATGTGTGAGGAAGGTCAGGCGACAGCCTGACCCGGGCACACGACCGGTACTCTCAGAGTCCGGCGACGAAATCGACCGGGAGATGGCAACGATCACCGCCGAGAACCCGAAGTGACCCTGGGGCCCAGCGACCTGAGACGACTACGGGGTTCCCACCAACTCGAAGTTGGTGATGATGTCCGATGCGCGCAGCGGACTCGTGGAATTGAATCGCAGCGTAACGAACATTGAGTCGCCGAAGCGGTCGTCGGTCGTGTCGGCGTCCGTACGGCCCAGGTGATGTGGGGACCCAACGGTCCCGCCTTCCTGTGATTCGCTACCGTGAGGATGCGGGGCCGGGGCGGATTCCACGGGGTCCGCAACGGTCCCGCCCCTTTACTTGTGCTTGACTATTTCTAGGTCTAGTCTTTGTGCTACTGGATTGGCTGCAGTCCTCGAGATGTCGCCCTCTCATGGTGGGTTTCGGGTCTCGCCCGATTTCAGGGATCGGGCGAGGGGAGGGCTCCATCGGCCTGGCTTCGCAGACTGGACTGATCGGGTTATCCGCCAGCATCAACTGCTGCTCCATGGGCGTGCCGCAGCAGTTGTGTCACCCTCGTGCGAACTGGGGTGAGCACTCGAGCATCATGAGATGGGCGAGAGGAATCCCACCGGCCACCCCCTTGTGGGTAGCCGGGGCCGGTGGGATTCCGTCACTTCGCACAGCGACTTAACTTCTGTGTGGAGTCAGGTCTGGCCCAATCGTGGATCCGGTGTTCGACGATTCCGTCCGCGGAGGCCGACTGTGACGAAATCGGTTCCAGCTGTTCTGTCGTGCGCAGTCGGCGCCTATGAGGATTGAGTGAAAGCGGAGGCGAAGGTACGCGATGTGTGGGGAAACTCGGGTCCGGGGACGAAGTGGATAGTCACCGTCAAGGACGGCAGGCTAAGCATGCGGAGGCCGTCGATTCCAGCACCCACCTTCACCTCCGATGAGTTGACAGTGTTCGGCTGCCCCTCGCTCTGCCCATGCGCGGCGGGCGGATCGAGGGAGTGTCTTCCCGGGGCCGTCGCGGCGCGCCCGGATCGCCTTGATCAGCCTGACTGTGGTCGAGCGCGGACCACCCGACTTAGGGCCGGTCGGTGGCGGGGCGCCGCGGATCCGATACCCGGCGGGTGACCCGGATCCGGGAGATGCGGCGCCCGTCGAGGGCGCTGACGGTGAAAATGTGGCCGTCGAAGGTGATGCTGTCACCGAGTTGGGGGACGCGCTGGAGTCGGTGCAACAGGAAACCGGCGACCGTCTCGTAGGGGCCATCGGGCAGCGTGAGGCCGGTCGCCTCTTCGAAATCTTCGACGATCAGTAGCCCGTCGAGGGGTCGGTGGGGCGGCATCGGTGACGGGTCGGGGCCGGTGGGGTCGTCGTATTCGTCGCCGATCTCGCCGACGATTTCTTCCACGATGTCCTCGAGGGTGGCAATGCCTGCGGTGCCGCCGTATTCGTCGACGACGATCGTCATCTGACGATCGTCGTGTCGCATGTCCGCCAGCGCCGCCAGCGCCGGTTTCGAGGCGGGCAGTTGCAGGACCGGCCGGCACACGTCGGCCACGGTGTTGGCCTCGGACTGGTCGGCACGGAGCAGGTCGCGGAGGTGGACGAATCCGACGATGTCGTCGAAGGAGGACCCAATGACCGGATACCGGCTGTGCCCCCATTCCAGGGCCTGCTGCCCCGCCTGCGCCACCGGGGTGTCGGCGGGCAGGAACCGGACGTCGGTGCGCGGACGCATGACCTCGGCCAGGGACCGTTGGCCGGCGTCGAAGACCTCCGAGTGGATGCGGCGCTCGTTCTCGGCGATTGCGGTGTGACCGAGGACGAGGTCGCGCAACTCGTCGTGAGTGATCGCCTCGTTCGTGCTCCTCGGGTCGCCGCCCAGGATGCGGACCAGCAGGTCGGTGGAGGCCGACAGCAACCAGATGACCGGGCGCATCACCGTGGCGAATCGATCCAGCGCGGGCGCGGTCAGCAACGAGACGCCGGTGGCACGTTGCAGGGCAATGCGTTTGGGGACGAGTTCGCCGAGAATCAGCGACAGGTAGGCGATCGCCAGGGTGGTGCCGACCAGCGCGATGGCCGATGCCGGCCCGGTCGGCAGCCCCCACGACTCGAGTGTCGGCGCCAGGGCGGGCGCGATGGTGGAGGCACCGTAGGCGGCCGACAGGAACCCGGCCACCGTGACGCCGATCTGCACCGCGGACAGGAACCGGTTCGGGTTGCGGGCCAGGGCGGCGGTCCGAGCCCCGCGGCCACCGCGGCGCTCGAGGCGCCGGATCTGGCCCTCGCGCAGCGACACCAACGCGATCTCGGTGGCCGCGAACACGCCGCCGACCAGCACGAAAAGCAGCACCAGTCCGGCATCGACCACCGTGTCATTCATCGCAGCCACCCATCTCGAAGCGGCCGGGGTCTGTGACGATGACCCATGGTCGTTTTCCCCTCGGAGGCGACGTCGATCTGAGTGACCCCCAGTGTAGCCAAATCGGACAAAACGGACATCGAGGGTCGGTGGTCAGCGCCCGTCCACTGAATTGGACGCACTCCCTAGCGGACGAGGCCGGCGACGGTCCCCGGAGGGCCGTGGTTCGGGTTGGTCAGAGTGAGTCGACCAAGTGGAGTACGGAAAGGGGTAGTGCAGGGATCGCTAGCCCGGCGCTGACGGATGCTGCCCGTGCGCCGGTGCGGCGGTACCGACTGGTGTGGAAGGCGAGGAGTCCGGCGAAGGTCATGAGTGTCGCGGCAACGAGAACACGGATTGGCGAGAACAGGATCACCGCGGCACAGCCGCATACGAATGCGGCCGCCACCCACCAGGGTTGCAGGTCGCGGATCTCGATGGGCCTGGTGTTCATTGCACTCCTGCCACCCATTTCACTCTGGGTCGTACCGAATCCGCGCCGTGCGCACTGTGACCCCCTGGGGCATGGTGATCGCGCGTTCGGTTGAGCATCGTGTTACCGGTGGATTTGTCCATCGTCGAACCGTTTTCGTGGCCGGACAGCAACCCTGTGGGGCATCGACAGCACTTCCTTTCGCAGGCGCTTGATGAAGCGCCTTTAGTGCCCCCATTTGCCCCCAGGGCTTATCCGCCGGTGGTGAGGTAGGCGTCGACTGCTTGTTGCAGGCGGTCGAGGGCGGCTCCGTAACCGCTGAAGTCGCCCCGCCGCTGGGCGTCGCGGAGCTGTTCGAGGGCGGCTTTCAGTTCGAGCGCCGCGGTGGTGTCCGCCGCCGGTGGCGGGGGTGGTGGTGGCGCGGCGGGGCCGTCCGGCAGTGATTCCTGTGGCGGTGGTTCTGCCGGGGGTGGTGGTGCGGTGGCCGCGTCGCCGCCGGGTGCGGTGGCGGCACGGCCGGTGCCGGGGCCGAAGACCTGGTCGAGTGCTTCGGCGAGGGTGGGTGCGTAGCCGACACGGACGCCGCCGGTTCCGGGTTCCCGGTAACTGACCAGCACGCGCGAGAGTTGCGGGAAGGTCGAGCTGTCCTGCGCCGAGGAGGTCCTTTCGGTGTAGAGGGGTTCGACGTACAGGACGCCGCCGTCGGCGATGGGGAGGGTGAGCAGGTTGCCGTACTGGATTCGGTTGGATCGTTCGAGCAGGGTGCGTTCGGAGGCGACGCGGGTGTCGGAGATCATCGAGTTCTGGATCTGTTGCGGGCCCTGGGTGAGGGTGTCGGTGGGCAGTTGCAGGACGCTGATCTTTCCGTAGTTCTCCGGGTCGGAGTGCGCGGAGATGTACGCGGAGAGGAATTCTCGGTTGTATCCGACCATCGCACTGGCCAGCCGGAACGACGGTTGCGCGGTGGCCTGGTCCCCGACGAGGACGTAGAAGGGGGGTTGGTGGGGGTTGTCGTCGACGGTCGGGTCGCTGGGCACCGACCAGAAGGCGTTGGTGGTGAAGAATTCGCGGGGATCGTTGACATGATATTTGGCGATCATCTCGCGTTGGATCTTGAACAGGTCTTCGGGGTAGCGGAAGTGGGCACGCAACTCGTCGGAGATCGCCGATGGGGGTTCGACGGTGCCGGGGAAGACATTCATCCAGGTGCGCAGGACGGGGTCGTGTTCGTCGATCTGGTAGAGGGTGACGGTGCCGTCGTAGGCGTCGACGGTGGCTTTCACCGAGTTGCGTGCGTAGGCGATCTCGTTGCGCGGCATGACCCGTCCCGTATCGTCGATGGTCGCCGCTTGCAGGGAGTTGGGTGTCGAGTAGGGGTAGGCGTCGAGGGTGGTGTAGGCGTCGATGATCCACACGATTCTGCCGCCCACGACCGCCGGATAGGGGTTCGCGTCTGTCGTCAGCCACGGGGCAACCCGCTGGACGCGGTCGCGGGGTTCGCGGTTGTAGAGGATCTTCGAGTCGGGTCCGATCGCCCGGGAGAACAGAATGTTGCGTTCGGTGTACTTGGCGGCGAAAACCCAGCGGTGGAACCAGTTCCCGATCGGCACGCCGCCCGACCCGGTGTAGGTGTATTTCGAGGTGTCGGTGTCGTATTCGCGGGCCTCGGAGCCCTCGACGTGTCCGACGACGGCATAGTCGGGCTTGGCCTGTGCGATCACTTCGCCGAAGTAGGTGCGTGGCTGGTCGACCGGGATGACCTGTCCGCCGGAGCCCTGGGAGGCGATGTCACTGACCGTGTAGATCGGGTAACCGCTGTCACTGTTGGCGGTGTCGCGGGTGGCGTCGCGCACGGCGGCGTTCACCCGGTTCGCGGGGGCGGCGACGAAACCGTTTCCGTGGGTGTAGACGGTGTGTTTGTTGATCCAGTCGGTTTGGTTGCCGGTGAGACTGTCCGGGGAGAGTTCGCGGGCGGCGACGATGTAGTCGCGGGGTTCACCGTCGATGACGTACCGATCGACGTCCAGGGTGGCCGGGAAGCTGTAGAAGTTCTTGAGCTGTTGCTGCTGGGTGAAGGTGCGGGAGAGCACGTTGGGGTCGAGCAGCCGGGTGTTGGCGATGGTCGTGCGGTCCGCGGGCACCTCTCTCGGTGATGTCGTTCCGATGCCGGGGTAGCCGGTGTATTCGACCGTGTCGGGGCCGATCCCGTAGGCCTGCCGGGTGGCGTCGATGTTGCGCTCGATGTAGGGGCGTTCGACGTCGGCGGCGTTGGGCCGGACGGAGAACTGCTCCATCAGCAGCGGCCAGACACCGCCGACGAGGATCGAGGACAGCACCAGCAGGGCGGTCGCCATCGCGGGGATCCGCAGATCGCGCAACACGATTGCGGCGAAGAACGCGGCCGCGCAGATGACGGCGATGGCGAGCAGGATCAGTTTCGCCGGCAGTATCGCGTGAACGTCGGTGTATCCGGCGCCGGTGAACGTCGGTTCCTTGCGGCTGCTCGAGACCAGGGAGTACCGGTCGAGCCAGTATGCGACGGCTTTGAGCAGGACCAGGGTCCCCGCGAGGACCGCGAGTTGGACCCGCGCGGCCAGAGTGAGGGCGCCGGACGTGGCGGTCACCCTGACCCCACCGAACAGGTAGTGCGTCGACAGATTGGCAAGGAACCCGAGCAGGATCGCCGTGAACAACCAGTTCAGCACGAACCGGTAGAATGGCAGATCGAAGGCGTAGAAGCCGACATCGTGCCCGAACTGCGGGTCGACCGTACCGAACGAGGTGCCATGCATGAACAGTTGCACCGTCGTCCACTGCGATTGGGACATCAGTCCGCAGATGACACCGAAGCCGACGGGAATCCCGATCCCCAGCAGCCGTCTCCGGCTGATCGCCGCGGTTCGGTAGGGCTCGACCGGATCACGGCCTGGGGGCTTGGGGAGGAACACCGGCCGCGAGCGGTAGGCCAGGACGATCGACCCGAACAGCGTGCCGCCGACCACCAGCGTCACCAGGACCAACAACGTGAGCCTGGTGAGAATGACGGTGCCCCAGACGGCCCGGAAGCCGACCTCACCGAACCACAACCAGTCCGCGTACGTGTTGATCACCACCGGTCCGAGGATCAGCACGATAGTGAAGACGAACACCCCGGTCAGCACCACTTTTGCCGATCGCGGCAACTGCACTCTCTCGGTCGGTGGGCTGGCCATGACGGACAACTCCTCCTTCTTCGGCGACCCGGCCACACCGGGCGTGGCTAGGGTTCGATCAGGCCCGCGCGGATTGCGTAGCGGGTGAGTTCCAGGCGGTCCCGCAGGCCGAGCTTCTGGAGCAGGTTGGCCCGGTGCCGCTCAACGGTTTTGATGCTGATGGCGAGGATGTCGCCGATGTCCTTCGAGGTGTGCCCTTCGGCGACGAGTTTGAGAATCTCCTCCTCCCGGTCCGTGATGGCTTTGTCGGGGAGGTCGTCGCCGTCTTCGGCGCGCGCCAGATAATTCCGGATGAGGGCGGTCACCGCCCCCGGATAGAGGAACGGCTCGTCGCGCATCGCGGCGCGGCAGGCCTCGACGAGATCGCGGTCCGCCACCGATTTGAGCACATATCCGCACGCCCCGGCCTTGAGGGCTTCGAAGAAATACTGCTCGTTGTCGTACATCGTGAGGATGAGGATGCGCAGATCGCCTCGCGACTTGGACAATTCCCGCGCGGCCTGCAGCCCGGTCAGGCGCGGCATCGCGATGTCGAGGATGACCAGGTCGGGTTGATAGCGGCGGGTCATCTCGATCGCTTCGGCGCCGTCACCGGCCTCGCCGACGACGGTGAGGTCGGGTTCGTTGTCGAGGATGAGGCGGACGCCGCGACGGACCAGGGCGTGATCGTCGGCGAGCAGGATGCGGGTCGTCGTGTCCGGCATGATCACTGGCCTCGTTTCGATTGTGGCACGTCCAGTCGCACCTCGGTGCCGCCGCCCGGGCCCGGGCCGAGTGTGAGGTGCGCGCCGATCAGCAGTGCCCGCTCGCGCATTCCCCGGATGCCGGCACCTTCGGCGGTGTCGCCGAGCCCGCATCCGTCATCCCGTATGCGGAGCTGGATTCCGTCCGTGTCTGCACGGTGGAGAGCGATGTCGAGGCGGCGGGCGTGGGCGTGCCGGGCGATGTTGGTGACACTTTCCTGAGCCACGCGATACACGACCAGTTCGGTGTCCTTTCCGAGGTCGGGCAGATCGGCCTCGAAGGACCGGTGCACCGTGAGTCCGGTGTGATCGGCGGTTTCGGCCGCGAGGGCTTTCAGGGCACTGACCAATCCGAGCTCGTCGAGCACGCCCGGGCGCAGCCGGCGGGCGATCCGCCGGATCTCGTCGAGACTCTCGCGGGTGATTTCCTGGACACGGTGCAGATCCGTGCGGGTCGGCTCGGGTGCGCGGTCGGCGACTCTTTTCAGTTCGAGCAGGACCGCGGTCAGGGTCTGACCGACCTCGTCGTGGAGTTCCTGGGCGATGCGGTGCCGTTCGGCCTCCTGCGCCGACAGCGCTCGAGCGTTGCTGGTGGCGCGCTCGGCCTCGAGGCGGTCGAGCATCGTGTTGAAGGTTTCGATCAGATCCGCGATCCCTGCATGTCCCGTCGCTGCCGGGCGGGGGTCCGGCCGGAGGAGGTCGATGGTGGTCATGGCGCGGGTGAGCCGCCGCAGCGGGGCGAGCCCGATCCGCAGCAGCGCGGCATTGGCGACAAGCGTGGCCGCCAGACCGGCGATCAGGATGAGTGCCTCGGTGAGCAGGACCGGCGTCGACACCGTCACGGGCAGGAACACCAGCAATGCGGTCGCGGTGACGAGGACCGCCGCGTTGAGAAGGAAGATCCGCCAGAACAACGACACGATCCTCGGCCTCCTCGCTGCGAACGTGATGCACATCCCTGAGTCTCCGGTTGACGTCTCCGGTTGACCGCCGCGCCCCGCGTGTCCAGTGCCCTTCGGTTGCCGGTGACCGTCGGCATTGCCCTAGTGTCAGCCTTCCGTTGGAGCCGAACCGGCGTCAATCGGCAACGGCACCCATTTCGTCCGGCTCCCGAGGTGCCGTCGTCGACCCGGCTACATGTTCGGCACCCCGAAAAATGGGTGTCAGACCCGATTGTGCCGGTGCGTTCGTGTGGGTGACGATGAACCCGTCCACCCGCGAGCGGTCGCCGATCAGCCCGGGCCAGTCACCCACAGGAGCGTTGCACAACCCCACCAGCGGTGTGAGAGTCACGCGGATTCGACGCGAGGCCGCCGCCGGGGTTCTGCCACGAATCCCGTGATAGGCGCAGCAGCGCAACAGGATTGGTCTGAGAAACCGGTATGCGACGGGTCACCCCACCAAAGATGAGGTTGCAGGCAATGGATCCCCCATGGCATGCGTTGGAAGCGCCGGGGACGCTGGACCTGCTCGATTCGACACCAACCGGTCTGACCTCGGAGGAAGCCGCCCGGCGCCTCGCCGTCCACGGCCCCAACACGCTGCCTGCCGGCCGCAGTGACCGGTGGTGGTGGCGGTTGCTGCGGCAGTTCCACAACGTGCTGCTGTACGTCATGATGACTGCCGCGGCAATCACCGCATTCCTCGCACACTGGGTGGACACGGCCGTACTGCTCGGGGCGGTGGTGATCAACGCGATCCTCGGCTTCATCCAGGAGGGGCGAGCCGAATCCGCGCTCGAGTCGATCCGCGCAATGCTCTCTCCCCGGGCTCGTGTCCACCGCGACGGACAGATCGTGGAGATCCCCGCCGCCGACCTCGTTCCCGGGGATGTGGTCCGCCTGGTCTCGGGGGACCGGGTCCCGGCCGACGTGCGGTTGATCCGGGTGCGCGAACTCCGCATCGACGAGGCGGCGCTCACCGGGGAGTCCGCGCCCGTCGACAAGACCTCGAACCCGGTGGACCGCGACACCGAACTGGCCGACCGCCGATCCACCGCCTACGCCGGCACGGTGGCCGTGTTCGGACAAGGCGACGGCGTCGTCACCGCGACCGGGGCGGGCACCGAACTGGGCCGGATCAATGCGCTGCTCGCGGGCATCGCCAAGACCACCACCCCGCTGTTGCGGCAGATCGACCGGTTCGGCCGGTGGCTGGCCGTCGTGATCCTCACCGCCGCCGCAGGCACCTTCCTCCTCGGGATCGTCTGGCGCGGCGAATCACCCTCCGAGATGTTCACCCTCGTCGTCGCTCTCGCCGCCTCCGCCATCCCCGAAGGGCTGCCCGCGATCATGACGGTGACCCTGTCGCTGGGCGTGCTGCGGATGGCGCGGCGCCACGCGGTGATCCGCCGGCTGCCGGCGGTGGAGACCCTCGGTTCGGTGACGGTGATCTGCTCGGACAAGACCGGCACACTGACCCGCAACGAGATGACCGTACAGAAGGTGGTCATCGCGCACCGCTCCATCGACGTCGGCGGGGTCGGCTACGCCCCGGTCGGCAACCTCACCGAAGACGACGGGGTCGTCATCGACCCGAACACCGACCCGGCCCTGCAGGTGGCAGTGCGGGCCGGAGTGCTGTGCAACGACGCCAAGCTCTATGAGGCCGACGACGCGTGGGAAATCGACGGCGACCCGACCGAGGCTGCGCTGCTGGTCCTCGGGGTCAAGGCCGGCATCACCCGGGCGGCCGCGGCGACGGCGTGGCCCCGGCTCGACACGATCCCGTTCGAATCCGAGCGGCGCTACATGGCAACCCTGCATCCCGGCGACACCGCAGATGAGGGACGGATTTACCTCAAGGGCGCCCCCGAGCGGGTACTCACGGCGTGCACGCACCACCTCGACGCCGGCGAAGCGGTCCGCATCGACCGCACCCACTGGCAGCGCCGCGCCACCGAGACCGCCGCGCAGGGACTGCGGGTTCTGGCCCTCGCCTACCGGGACCGCCCCTCCACGGACGGCATCCTCGACGCCGACGACGCCGAGGACGGATTCACCCTGCTTGCCCTGGTAGGAATCATCGACCCCCCGCGGCAGGAAGCGATCGACGCCGTGCGGGACTGCCACCGGGCCGGCATCACCGTCAAGATGATCACCGGCGACCACGCCGACACCGCCGCCGAGATCGGGGCGCAAATGGGCCTCGGCACCGGGACGCGGCCCGTGACCGGTGCGCAGATCGACGAACTCGACGACCCGGCACTACGCCGCGTCGTCGCCGAGACCGACATCTTCGCCCGCGCCAGCCCCGAACACAAACTCCGATTGGTGCGCGCCCTCCAAGACGGTGGCCAGGTCGTCGCCATGACCGGGGACGGAGTCAACGACTCCCCGGCCCTGACCCGCGCCGACGTCGGGGTCGCGATGGGCCGCACCGGCACCGAGGCCGCCAAGGAAGCCTCGGACATGGTGCTCGTCGACGACAACTTCGCGACGATCGCCGCCGCGGTGCGCGAAGGACGCGGCGTCTACGACAACCTCAAGAAGTTCGTGCTGTTCATGCTGCCCACCAACGGCGGCGAAGCCCTGGTGGTAATCGCGGCGATCCTGTTCCAGCTGACACTGCCGCTGACCCCGGCGCAGGTGTTGTGGATCAACCTGGCCACGGTCAGCACACTCGGGCTGGCGTTGGCGTTCGAGCCGACCGAACCCTCCGTGATGCGCCGTCCACCCCGCCCCCCGACCGAGTCACTGCTGTCCGGGTTCTTTGTCTGGCGGGTGGCCCTGGTGTCGGTGCTCATGATGTCCGGCGCGCTCGGGCTGTTCCTGTGGGAACTCGAATCCGGCACCACCGTCGAGGTGGCCCGCACCATCGCCGTCAATGCGATCGTGATCACCGAGATGTTCTATCTGATCAACAGCCGGCACATCAAAGCCTCCGTCCTGAACCGGGAAGGGCTGTTCGGCAACAGGTACGTGCTCGGCGCGATCACCGCGTGCATCGTGCTGCAGATGCTGTTCACCTACGCCCCGTTCATGCAGGCGATCTTCGGCTCGTCCGGGCTCACGGCGACCGAATGGGCCAAGGTCCTCGGCGTGGGACTCGTCGTGTTCTTCGTCGCCGAGGCCGAAAAGTGGGTGATCCGCAGCCGACGCCGGAACACTATCGCCCACGCTGGGTGACGCAATGAAGCACCCAATGGATATTCCGATTCCGCAGTGCATCAAGGCTGTACGCCTGCATCCCGATGGTGGTGTCGCCTGCATGCAGGCCACAGACTCGTCACGCGTAGAAAGGGAACCCTCTCATGACGACACACCCACACCGGTATCTGCCATCGTGGGCGGCGGCGGTGAGCGCTGCCTGCTGCGCGGCCGCGACAGCATGCGGCGCACCCTCACCGGACGGTGCGCTCGCCTTCCCAGCACTGGACGTCGTCACCGAACTCGACGATCTCGACCACCCCTGGGACGTGGTCGCCGCGCCGGACGGCACCCTGCTGACCGGCGAACGCTCCGGACGCTTCGTCGTCAAACACCCGGACGGCTCCACCGGCGTGCTCGCCGCGGATCTGCCCGACCTCGTCGTCCACCACGAACTGGGCCTGATGGGCATCGCCCTCGCCACCGACTTCGAGGTCACCCGCACCCTCTACACCTGCCACACCCATGCGGCGGGCGAGGTCACCGACATCCGGGTGCAATCCTGGACCGCAAACGTCCAGTGGACCGCTCTGACGCCCACCGGTGTGCTGATCGACGGCCTGCCCCTCAGCGACCGCGGCCGGCACGGCGGATGCCGCCTCCTCCCGCACCAGGACGGGACGCTGTTGATCTCCACGGGTGACGCCACCCAAGCGGCGGCGCCGCAGGATCTGAATTCCCTCGGCGGCAAGGTGTTACGGATCGAAGCCGCCACCGGGTCACCCCCGGTGGACAACCCATTCCCCGACAGCGCCGTCTACACCCTCGGGCACCGCAACGTCCAAGGGCTGACAGTGCACACGGGCACCGGAGACATCTACTCCGTCGAACAGGGCACCCACCGCGACGACGAGGTCAACCGACTCGTCGCCGGCGGCAACTACGGATGGAAACCCGATACCGGCGACGGGTTCTACGACGAATCCGTGCCGATGACCGACCTCGACCGGGTACCCGCCGCGATCGAGGCGGTATGGAGTTCCGGAACCGCCACCATCGCCACCGCCAGCGGCACATTCGTCACCGGCCCGGGCTGGGGCGACTGGGACGGAGCCCTCGCCGTCGGCGTCCAGAAAGGCCGCAAAGTGCTGTTCCTGCGACTCGACCCCACCGGTGCGCATGTCGTCGCCGAGACCGCGCCACCCGAACTGGCCGGCAACTACGGCCGCATCCGCACGGTCACCGCCCAGCCCGGCGGGTCGCTGCTCGTCACCACCGACAACGGCGACGGCGACCAGGTGCTCCGCGTGAGGCCCAAAGCCGGACAGTGAGATTCCCGCCCTCCGACCCGAAACGACGGGCGAATTCCCCGGTCCCAGCACCCGTATCTCGACTCACCGGCACGCCGTCGTCGCAGGCCGGCAGTCGGGCGGCCCAATTCCATCAAATCGGCACCTCCGATCCCGGATACGGGTGAATGCACAGGACCACATAGGCGGTGAGCAGCGCCAGGTGAAGTTCGCCGTGTAGCCGGGTGGCGCGGCCGGGGACCACCGTCAGGATCGCCACCACCACGGTGAGGGCGAGGAGCACGAGTTGCGTCGGGCCGAGACCGAGGAGCAATGGTCCGTCCATCCAGATCGAGGCGACCGCGACGGCGGGAATGGTCAACCCGATGCTGGCCATCGCCGATCCGAGTGCCAGGTTCAGGCTGGCCTGGACCTGGTTTCGCTGTGCTGCCCGCACGGCGGTCAGGGTGTTCGGCACCAGCACGAGTAGGGCGATGACGACGCCGACGAGGGATTGCGACAGCGCGGCGTCCCTGACTGCGCCCTCGACCGCGGGGGCTCCGACCTTCGCCAACCCTACGACCGCGCCCAACGCCACCACCAGCAGGGTCAGGCTCAGCCCGGCCATCGCGGCCGTCGGTTGTCGGGGACTCTGTCCGATCTCGGTGGGCGGGTTCTCCGCGACGGCCGGAGGGAAGAAGTGACGATGGGATCCGGTCTGGGTGAGGGCGAACATCCCGTACAGCAGGAGCGAGGCCATCGCGGCGAAAGCGAGTTGGGAAGGGGAGAATTCGGGCTTGGGCGGGCTGCTGGTGAACGTGGGCAGCACCAGGGCAAGGGTGATGAGCGAGGCTACGGTTGCGAGGGCGGCGCCGGTACCCTTGGCGTTGAACAGTGCGAACCCGCGACGCCCTGCGCCGATGAACAGGGAGAGCCCGACGATGCCGTTGAGGGTGATCATCACGGCGGCGAAGACGGTGTCTCGTGCGAGGGACGCCGTCGAGGGGCCACCGGAGATCATCAAGGCCACGATCAGCCCCACCTGGATGACCGTGACCGTGACCGCAAGGAGCAGGGACCCGAACGGCTCGCTGATCCGGCGGGCGACCACGTCGGCATGATGGACCGCTGCCAGGGCCGCGCCGATCAGCGCCAGTGCCACCGCGAGCGAAAGCGCAGGTTCGAGGTCGCGTCCCCAGGTGGCGGCGAGCACGGCCATCGCGACCGGTGGACCAATGAGGGTCCACATGGTGATAGTCGACCGCCAACGAAGCGCCATGGTTCGACTCTGCCAGCACCTTTCGGGTCCTGTTTACTGAAATGACGATTCCCAGGGATCTGTGACCGAAATCCGTTAGGTCGACAACAGCTACCGACTATTTCGACTGCGGACCGGGGAGGTGCGCCGGGATGTGCTGTAGAACGGCATCCCGTGGTGACGGCACGAGCGGTGTGCGCAGGGCCGACTCGGAGGTCAGGGGGTGCGCCCGAATGCCCTGATGGTGCTTGCTGATTCAGCGCGCCCCAGCGGGGCGACCGGTACCCCTTGCCAGTCTGATCAATCCGGTTCGGGTTTCCGGCGTCTGGTCCCACACCATCATCGGTTGTCACCGTGGCGCCGCATCAGCGTGACGCGTCGGCCCGACACGTATTCCATGTCGATGATGAGATGCCGGTCCCCGGGATGGATCGACCACGGGACCGCGTTCCGGTCATGGAATCTGGCCACGGAATCGGCGAAGGACACGTACGTGGCGTGGCCCATGGCAGTGACACTCCACCCGATTCGGGTGATCAGATCGATGTCTCCCGCTTCGAAGGCGAGAAACTCCCCGTCGAACCGTGCGAACGACTCGTCGTCGGTGGGGATGACGACTTCGCCCCCGACGGCGGCGAAGGTCACCGGACGCAGCGCCGGCGCCGCGTTCTCGGTGAAGACCATTCGACCGACCGGAACCGACCGCAGCAGGCGAATGCACTCGGCTGCGGAGAGCACCGAATCCGGTGCTGTCGTGGTCATGGCGGTGTCCTCCCTCGACGTGCCCGACCACTTCAACACTCACCTCACCGCGGGTGGTGGAACAGAGGACAAGGTCACCCGCTAGGCCGGTCCCCGAACTCACGAGGAAACACACCCACCTTGACGGACACCGTTGTCGGACCGCGGAGCGTGTGCGCCGTCGTACCGGCCTGCCTGGTCGCCACCACGGCCGGTGCGCCCGGCGTCTTATTGATGACGTCGAATTGCCAGGCATTGCCGGTAATATCGCTGGTCCCGGGCAGAGTCGCTTCGCCGGTGTTCGGTGGGTTTGCGCGTGCGGGCAGCGCCGGGGGTGCCTGCGGATCGTCGACGCGATGATCGGTCACCGGCGGGGCTGGTGGTCGCCGTGGGCGAGGGCCGCTCCTGATCGGGTGGCGCCTTGGTGGGTTTCGTGACCGGGCCCGTGTGTGCACGACGTTCCGCGGTGATCCGGCTGATCGTGGGTGTCGGGTGCTGTTGTGGGTACACCACCTTCAGCCGCCATGGGAGTCGAGGACCGTACCGCCGATCGAGCACCGGACGTACCTCTGCCGGTGCGGCGACCGCGCTGGGCGCCGCGGCGGTGAGGAGGAGCAGATGATCAAGAAGAAGCCTTCCGACTGGGACGGCGTGCGGGACTGGCGGAGACCGGTGCGGGTGGACGGGCCCGCAGCCGCGACCGCGCCGGTGTGCCACTGGTGGTGGGGTTCGACCGGTATCCCGCCAGCCATCAGGCGCTGTCCTTCGCCATGGGCCTCGCGGTGCCGCTTCACGCGTATCTGCATGTCGCCCACGTCGTCGACCTCGACGATTTTCCGGTCGAACCGGACCGGGACGATTGGGAACGGCGCATCGTCGAGACGGTCGACCGGGAACGCACGGAGGCGTGCACCATGCTCGCAGCGCTGCCCGGGAACTGGAGCTACTACTCCCACGAGGGCAACCCGGCGCACCTGTTGGCGACGATCGCCGATGCGAATGACGCCCTGATGATCATCATCGGCAGCTCACGGGGAGAGCTGGTGTCCGTCCTCGAGCGGGTGGTGGGGGAGTCGGTGTCCTCGCATCTGATCCACCATGGCCGCCGTCCGGTTGTCCTGGTCCCCGAACACATCGGCGGGCGCTGAGTGAGATGCCACAGCGAGGTCCGGTCACTCGCACCGCGACTCGGACGCCGCGAGTCCGTCCCGTTGTGGCCGGGATGGGGTCATCCGTGGGCGAGGCGGCGTACGGCGCCGCGGAGGGTGTGTTCGATCTGGGGCAGGTCGACGTCCTCGGGGGCGGTGGCGGTGTTCTGGGTGGGGTTCCAGCTGATTCGGCGGTCGATCCCGGTGGCCGCGGCGGCGAGTTCGGTGCTCCACTCGCTCAGGGTCGGTTCGGGGTTGTCGACGCCTTCCCACTCGAGAATCCACAGGGCGAGTGAGTTCCACTGCAGATCGGCGGCGTGGATGGTGCGGGTTGTCATCGGATCCTGGCTTCTGTTCGGGGTGGTGGCTGGTTTCTGCGGTCGGCGAGCATGGGTGGTGGTTCCGTTCCGGTGTCGCCCCCGTTCCGGTGTCGCCCCCGTCGGCGACGCCGGGAGGGCGGGGATCGGGCACGGGGACGCGTGGGAGAAGGCCATCGGCCCGAGGTTCAGGCGTGCGGACTATTCGCGTTCCGGCGCTCCCATGGTTTGGTGGCTCAGCTGTTCGGTGATCTGGTCCGGTTCCACCAGCTCGAAGTAGCGCGGGTCGGGATTGGTTCGCGCCGCGACGATGTCGCCGTAGTTGATCATCCGGGTCGCGGCACCGAGATGGATTCTCTCGCGGGTGCCGACGTAGCGGAAATGTGGCATGACGTTCCTCCCTCGCGGGCGTGGCCGGTGATCGGGCGCACTGCCGGACCGATGGGGCGGCGCGCCACCACCACATGCGTGCCGATCCAGCCCTGGGTGGTTTCGCCGAGCCCCGGTTCCGCGTCGCTCGATCCGGGAGGTGCGCATACCCCGCCCAGTTCATCGTCCATTCCATTTTTTCTACTTACGAAGATTAGCAATTAATCGTTTGGTAGTGAACTGGGTGGACCCCCGGATCTGGGGTGCGGTTGTTTGCGGGGTCAGGGGGCGGATCGGTAGCGGGATTCGTAGGAGGCCTGCTCGCGGTCGAGTCGGCGTTGTTTGGTGGCGTTGAGGAGGCGGGGGTCGAGGCCGTGGCTGACCAGTCGGTGGCGGAGGTAAATGTTCTTCAGGGCGAGGAGGAAGTACACGAACGGCAGGAACAGCAGCAGGACCATGCCGGTGCGGATGATCCAGGGGCCGGGGATGAGCAGGAGCCCGGCGAGGATCGGGATCAGCGGGATGAGGCAGCGGGTGGCGTAGCGGCGGGTGGCGCCGGGGCCGGTGGCGTCTTCGATGACCCACGGGTGCAACTCGGCGGGCAGTGTTCTGCCCAGGACGTAGCCGAGGCGTTGCCGCGCAGTGGGTTCGGGTGTGGGGGTTGTGTTGTCGGCGGGGTTCTCGGTCATGGTCGGTCCTCGTTCGTGGTGGAGGTGTAGTGGTGTTCGGGTAGGACGAGCATGCGGGCGTAGGCGATGGCGCGCGGGGTGGTGTCGAAGAGGTGGCGGTCTTCGCTGTCGGTGGTGGTGAACACCCCGAGTGCCTTCAGGGGTCGGAGGTGTTCGGGTTTGGCTCCGGAGATCAGGACGGTGATGTGCCGGTGCTCGAGTTTGGTGATGACGTCCTTGAGGACGATCGCGCCGCTGGCGTCGATGGTGGTGATCCGCGACATCCGCAGGATCACCACCTTTACGTCGGAGACGTCGGCGAGTTCGAGCAGGAACCGGTGGGCGGCGGCGAAGAACAGGGCGCCGTCGATCCGGTAGGCGACGATGTGCTCGCGGAGCAGGTCGTGTTCCTCGGCGAGGTGGTCGTCGGTTTCGAGGGGGACCTGTTCGAGGCGGGCGGATTTCGCGACCGCGCGAAGCGCGAGGACGGCGGCGAACCCGACCCCGACGGCGACCGCGGTGACCAGGTCGAAGACGACGGTGACCAGGAAGGTGGCCACCATCACGACCGCATCGGCGCGGGTGGCTCGGGTGATCGCCAGGATCGACGCGGTCTCGACCATCCGCACCGTGGTCGCCAGCAGCACCCCCGCCAGGGCGGCGAGCGGAATCTGCGCGACGAGCCCGGCCGCCAGATACACGATCGCCGCGAGGATGAGCGCGTGGGTGAGGGCGGCGAGCCGGGTACGGGCACCGGAGCGCACGTTGACGGCGGTGCGGGCGATCGCCCCGGTCGCCGGGACACCGCCGAACAGCGGGGCGGCGATGTTCGCCAGCCCCTGCCCGAACAGTTCCCGGTCCGGGTTGTGGCGGGTTCCCACGGCCATCGAGTCGGCGGCGGTCGCCGACAGCAGCGACTCGAGCGCCGCCAGCGCGGCGACCGCGAGGGCGGGGGCGATCAGCGACGTCAGCTCGCCGAGGTGCAGGAAACTCAGGGTGGGGGCGGCGAACCCGGCCGGAATGGCGCCGATCCGGGCGATGTCGAGGTGAAAGAGCTGCGCGATCAGGGTGGCGGCGGCGACCGCGATCAGGGAGAACGGGACCCGGGGGAGGTAGCGGCCGCCGACGAGAATGACCGCGGCCACCGCCAGTGAGGTCGCCGGAGTCAGCAGGGAGGGGTCCTGGGCGAACTGATGGACGGCGTCGGCGGCGCTCTGCCACACCTTCTCCCCGGCGGCGCCGGTGATGCCCAGCGCGGCGGGAAACTGCTGCAACGCGATGACGACGGCGATGCCGGCGGTGAATCCCTCGATCACCGGGGCCGGCATGTACCGCACGGCCCGGCCCACCCCGGCGAACGCCAGTACGACCAGCACCAGTCCGGCGATCAGTCCGACCGCGAGGACCCCGGTCGGACCGTACTGGCCGACGATCGGCACCAGTACCACGGTCATCGCACCGGTCGGGCCCGACACCTGGAACCGGGACCCGCCGAACACGGCCGCCACCGCCCCGGCGATGACGGCGGTGGTCAGCCCGGCGGCGGCGCCGAGGCCGGAACTGATCCCGAACCCCAACGCCAGCGGCAGCGCCACCAGCGCGACGATCAGCCCGGCGAGCAGGTCCGCGCCGGGGGCGCCGGCCGCGGGTTTCCACTCACCCCAGCGCGGCAGCAGCGCGGCCACCGACCGCGCCGCCCGCGCGAGGGTGCTCTCGGCCGCGTCGGCGGGGCCGGTGGGGGTGGGTTCGGTCATCGACGTTCCTCGGTAATGACGGCCAGCGGGGCCATCCGTTCTATAATTGCTAATGTTAGCAAGTAACCATCATGGAAAGTTGAGTGATGCGGGTAACCCAGATCGCGGCCCTGCGGGGGCGGATTCTGCACTGCACCGAGTGCGGGCGGTGGTGCCGGGTGTCGGCGCTGCGGGCCGGCGACGACCGCTGCCCCGGGTGTGGGCGCCGGACGCTGGTCGGGGCCGGGACCGGACGGCCTCATCGCTTGGAACCCGGCACGGTCTCGAACTGATCCGTGCTGCCCGGCCGGCATGGGGAACCAGGTGCCCCAGGCGCCGCTCCTCGGGTGCGTCGCCGAGGGTGACGCACCCGAGGAGCGTTGCGCGTCCCGGTCAGAAGTGCGGTCGTGACCAGCGCGAATCCTTCTCGGGGGAGGTGGCGTGAGTGCCCCTGCGGTGGAGGGCGTCGCCGAGTTCGAGCTCGGCCAGGCGGAGCTTGAGAGCCCCGAGTTCTTGGCGCAGGACGTCGGGCAGCGTGTTGCCGCCGATCCTCGCGTACCACTCGTCGATCAACCGGGTCTCGGCTACCCATTCGGTCGTGTCGACCTGCAGGGCGGAGGCGATCTTGGTGTGATCGAACTTCAGGCCCGTCAGGTCGAGGGCGCCCGGGGTGGGCACCAGGCCGATCGGGGTCTCGTCGGCGTCGGCGGTGCCCTCGATCCGCCGCAGCGCCCACTCGAGGACCCGGGAATTCTCCCCGAAGCCCGGCCAGAGGAATTCGTCGTCATCGCCGCGGCGGAACCAGTTGACGTAGAAGATCTTCGGCAACAGCTCCGGGCTTGTCTTCTCGCCGATGTCGAGCCAGTGCTGGAAGTAGTCCCCGACGTGGTAGCCGAGGAACGGCAGCATCGCCATCGGGTCGCGGCGCACCACGCCGACCCGCCCGGCCGCGGCGGCCGTGGTTTCCGACGACAGGGTCGAGGCCAGGAACACCCCGTGCTGCCAGCTGCGCGATTCGGTGACCAGTGGGATGGTGGTGGCGCGGCGGCCGCCGAAGAGGATCGCCGAGATCGGCACCCCGGCCGGATCATCCCACTCGGGGGCAACGGTCGGACACTGGGCGATCGGGGTGCAATACCGGGAATTCGGGTGCGCGGCAGGCTCTCCGGAGGCCGGGGTCCAGTCCCGCCGTTTCCAGTCCGTCAGGTGCGGCGGCGGGCTGTCGGTCAGCCCTTCCCACCAGATGTCGCCGTTGTCGGTGAGGGCGACGTTGGTGAAGATCGAGTTACCCCACTCGATGGTGGCCATGGCGTGCGGGTTGGTGTGGACGCCGGTGCCGGGGGCGACGCCGAAGAATCCGGCCTCCGGGTTGACCGCGTAGAGCCGGCCGTCGTCGCCGAATCGCAGCCAGGCGATGTCGTCGCCGATGGTTTCGGCGGTCCACCCGTCGAGGGTGGGTTCGAGCATGGCGAGGTTGGTTTTGCCGCAGGACGAGGGGAACGCGGCGGCGATGTAGTGCACCGTCTGCTGGGGTGAGGTGAGTTTGAGGATGAGCATGTGTTCGGCGAGCCAGCCCTCGTCCTTGCCCATCTTCGACGCGATCCGCAGCGAGTAGCACTTCTTGCCGAGCAGGGCGTTGCCGCCGTAGCCGGAGCCGTAACTCCAGATGGTGCGCTCCTCGGGGAAGTGGGAGATGTATTTGGTGTGGTCGCACGGCCACGGCACGTCGGTCTGCCCGGGGTAGAGGGGGGCGCCGACTGAGTGCAGGCATCGGACGAATTCGGTGCCCGCGGTGAGCCTGTCCCAGACCGGGGTGCCGGAGCGGGTCATGATCTGCATCGAGACCGCCACGTACTCCGAATCGGTGATCTGGACCCCGAACTTCGGCTCGGCCGCATCGAGGGGGCCCATGCAGAACGCGATGACGTACATCGTGCGGCCGGCCATCGCGCCGCGGTAGTGCTCGGTCATCAGCGTCTTCATGTCGACCGGGTCCATCCAGTTGTTCGTCGGACCGGCGTCGGCCTGGAACTGTGAGCAGAGGAATGTGCGGTCCTCGACCCGGGCGACGTCGTCGGGGTCGGAGGCGCACCAGAAGGAGTTCGGTTTGCGCTCCAGTCGCACGAAGGTGCCCTTGTCCACCAATTGTGTGGTCAGCCGGTCCCATTCGCCGGCGCTGCCGTCGCACCACACCACCTCGTCCGGGGCGGTGAGGTCGGCGACCTCGTCGACCCAGGACACGACGGCGGGATGCGCGGTCGGGGCAGTGCCGGCGCCGGCAGCGCCGGGGGCGGTGGGGGTGCTCACGGTGTTCTCCTCACAAGAATCCGACAGAATGTGCTGCGGTGCGGTGCGGTGCGGTGCGGTGCGTTCGATCACCGCTGTGGATCGCGATACGGGACGGGATGGCCGAGGGCCCGGCTCACGTGGCGGGCGACGGCGGAGACCAGCAGCCGGTCACCGGCGGACGGCAGCATCCGGTCGGCGGGGGTGATCAGCGCCAGCGCCCGCACGCAGGCGGCCACCACCTCGACCGTCACGGTCCGCACCTCGTGTCCACACAGCGCGGCGAGCAGCCCGGGCAGCACCAGCGCACCATAGGCAAAGCCGTCGGCCGGGACCGTCACCGTGCGCCCGGGGGCGGCACCGTCGGGGGCGCAGCCGGCGAGGTCGACCAGGACATCGTTGTGGTTCATCAACCGGCGCAGCGGGAATGCCTCGGCATCGCGCTCGTGCCAGCTGCTCAGATCACCGACCCCGGAGGCGATCAACACCGGAGCCAGCAACGGCGCCCACGACGCGCCGGTGACGACGACCCGGCCGGCGCGCGGCGGCACGCCGCGGCGGCGCAGGGTGGTGATCGTCGCGGCCGCCACCGCCGCCGTCAGCACGTCCAGTTCGGTCAGGACCACGGGCCCGCCGCGCTCGGTCACCGCACGCGCCACCGCCGCGGACTCCCGGTGCCCCACCCCGACCACGAACACCGCGGACACCCCCGTCGGGAGTCCCAGGATGCGCTCGGTCAGCACGTGCGGGTCGCCCGTGGTCACCGGAAGGCACAGCGCGCGCATCGGGGTGTTCTCCCGGATGAGGGCCGCATAGTCCTCCATCGCGACCCACGGCGGCCGGGTCCGCGCCGACCCGGCCGCGCGCGAGCCGGTGGTGGACACCGCGACGACGGCCACGCTGATTCCCGTCAAGACCGGACCGCCGTCGGACGGACCGCTGGCACCACCGTCGTGATTGTTCGTCACCGCCCACTTCTCTTTTCTCGTTTTCCGGTCGGGAGCGAATCTCCGATGCCACCCGATCGCACAATGTACGCACTTAAGAAAATTCGCAATCAACCCATGCAATGGGGGATTCCTGCCTTGGTGAGCCCCCGTCAGCCCCCGGTTTCACCCACCAAGGCAGGAGATTCGGAAACGTCCTCGAGCACCTCGGCCTGCCCGGCCACCACCCCCGTCAAGATCCCCCGCGCCACCCGCAGGAGTTCGGCGATGCGGGGGGAGGTCAGCGCGTAGGACACCGACAGGCCCTCGCGGCGGGCGGTGACCAGACCGGCGCGCCGGAGGATCGACAGCTGCTGGGACAGGTTCGCCGGCTCGATTCCCACCTCGGGCAACATCTCGGACACGGCGTGTTCGCGTTCGCTGAGAAGCTCGAGGACCCGGATGCGCGCCGGGTGCCCCAACGTTTTGAAGAAGTCCGCCTTCATCTGATACAGCGGTTGGCGCGAGTTCGCGGTCATGGCTCCTCCTGTCGTCCGGGTCGAGCCAGCGGCGGCGAGGTGCGTGTCGCGCTCGCCGCGTCGCCGGGTCTGCGGGCTCGCCTGCAACCTGATAGCTCCGTCAGGTTGCGTTACTTGCGAATCTTAGCAATTTGCTAGAATTCGCGCTGCAGAGCCCCTTCCGGCCCCGCATCCCGAAACCCGGGGCGCCCGTAAAACGGTCGCGGCAGGCGCCTCGCCAGCGAGGGGAGAGGACCGGACCGACCGCGCTGGTCCACGATCCCCACCCTGCCCGATGCCGGCGACCTACCGGTGGTGAGAGAGCCGGTGAGCACAACCGATGCAGAGATGGCAGCGCGACCGCGGTCACGGCGACCGGTGGAGACGATCGTCGCGATGCACCTCGGATTCGTCGACGCCTTCGGGTTCGTCCTGCTCGGCGGGTTCTTCGTCTCCTCGATCGAAGCCACCACTACCCGAGCCGGCGTCGCCCTCGGCAGCAGTTCGTGGTTCGTCGTGGGCCTGACCGGGGCCATCCTTGCCGGGTTCGTCGTCGGTGTCGTCCTGGCCGCGGTGGTCGGCCGGATATGGCCACGCCAGCGGGTGCCGCGGGTACTGCTGCTCGCGGCGGGCCTCCTCGCGGCGGCCGGCGCTCTCCACGCGGTCACCGCCACCGCACCCCTGATCGGATTCGCCCTCGCCCTGGCCATGGGAGCCGAAGCCACCCTGCTCGAGACCGGCGGCCTGCTCGCCGACGCGGCGCGGTCCCTGACCGATCGACTCTTCGGCCGGGGACCCCATCGATGGGTTCGATACCTGCGGCTCTGGGGTGCGGTCGCGGTGGGGGCGGCCGCCGGTGCGGCGACGTACCGGGTGCTCGGGTTCGGCGCCCTCTGGGGCGCCGCGGGCGCCGCGACTCTCGCCGCCTACGCCTTCAGAAACAACCCCCCCGACCCGGCCGACACCGCCGGCCCGTATGGGCTGGAAAGGTAGGTGCCCCACCGCCGATCGACCAGCGCGGGGGTGGATCGGCCGATCCGGAGCAGACCCGCGAAGTCGCCCACAGGTCCCCGCAGACCGCCGCCTGGCCGCGCAAGGCCGCGGTGTCACCGCGCGCCAGCGAGTGCCAGCACGACCCCTCGATGGGCCACCGCGCCCACCAGTGTCGGTGACAACGCCGGGGAGGCAGCTATGCCGGGTCCCGGCGGAGCGCGGACCGGACCCCGCGGACACTTTCGCCGTGGCGTGCTTCCCGGGACGAGGGGTTAACTCGCGGTAACCAATCACCGTCGAACGGCAGAACGAGTGGCAGTCGCCGGCGTGATGCGCAACGATGGGCCGATGAAGCTCCAGAAGGAGACCGCGATACGGCCCGCGTGGTCGGTGGGCGCTCGGGTGACGACACACCACTCGCCCGATCCGGCGCTCGCCGCGGATCAAAGGCCGCAGAAGAGCGGGGTGATCGTCGAAGATCACGGCGAGGTGATCGACTCGGCGACCCGGCCGTACGGGCGGGATTGGGCGCTTCCGCGCCGCTGGGCGGTGCTCCTCGACGAAGGACAGTTGGTCTTCCGCGACGGCGACGAGCTCGAGGTCGAGGGAACGAGGAGTACGGAACGACGGAAGTAGGGACGCGGCGAGACGGCCCGGCTCCCTGCGCCGAGAGTCCGGCCCAGTCGCTGCCGTCCACCGCGCGCAGAGTCCTCTGATCAGAGCCGGAGCGCCGACCACGGACACCGCTTACCCAGCCCGACAGAGAAACCGGGCCCGAAAACTCTGGATCGACCCCCGATGGAGTCGGTGCCCAAACCCCGGCGGGATCCTCCCAATGGACCCCGGCGGGGTTTCCCCTGCCGTCACCGATCCCGGCGCGGCGATCGGCTCGGCGTCCTGCCGCGGCGCGTTCTCGCAGTCTGCGCTGGTGCGCCGTTTCGGCTCTGCCCGGCTTTGAGATTCACCGTGTTCGGGTCGTTCCGGCACCGGTCCGGAGGGTGTGCCGGCACGTCGGCTGCGTCCGGGTCGTGTGCGGTGTGTCCGTGCGCGACACACGACCCCTCACCCGGTGCACGTACCGGGGCTTGCCGACTGGGATGCGCTGGGGCACGTCAGGGCCGGTTGACCGCGGTCTTCGGCGAGCCCGATCTCGATTGCGCGGTGTTTGACGAAGTCGACGACCACGTCCAATCCGGTCGGGTCGGTGTCGGCGGGGTTCTCCGATACCGACAGCGAGTCGGTCAGGGTGTCGAGGACGTGCCACCCGATGCCCTGCCGCCTCGGCACCCCGGGGTGTTCCATGTGGGCGGCGATCGTGATCCGTAATCGGTGTTCGGCGGGCGTAATGGTGCAGTGGAGGTCGGAGCCGGGGCGGGCCGAGGCGATCAGCTGGGTGCAGACCTCGTCGGCGGCGAGGGTGATGTCCGCGACAACCGCGAGGGTGCGTGTCAGCGCCCGCACCACCGGTAATTGGTCGAAGTCCGCCGGGACGCGGAGCCGCACCGGCTCACCGTATTTCGCCATCCTGCAGGACATCTCGTCGACCCTACTCCCACCCGCCCGGTGCGCCTTGTCCGCGTACCCGGTCGGGACCGGTTCACATAGTTTCGCGGCGAGCTTTCCGTTCCGGGACACGAATTCCCGACGAGGTAACGGCTAGATTCGGCGGCGGGATCGTGCACGGCGGAAGTCGAGGGGAATGACGTCCGCCCGGTGGGCTCGATGCCGGCGGCGGGCGAGGACCAGCCGGACGGCGCGGTGTGCGCATGCAGCGCGGCGGCGCGGGCGGCGGCGCCGGGGTCGCCGAGGGGATGGGCCGCGGTGCGGTCGCATCCGATCAGGAACTGTTCGTAGGCGAGCCGGGTGGGTGCGGCCTCGTCGAGCTGGGAGATTGCGACGTCTTCGATCAGCTGCAACGGGATGTGCACCAGCCGGTAGTTGATTCGTGCAACAGCCTTGGGGAGGGCGGCCGGTCCCAGCATCGGCTGATCGTACGTCACGAGCCGCCGGTGCGGAGGGAAACGTTGCGGAGGGCAACATGGAACGGGCCGGGGTGTGCGCCGGCTCGAAACCACCTTCTTTGCTGGGGAGGGGGTCGACTCGACGAAATCGGCCTGGTGCCGATTCCCCTGCCATCTGTTCGCGACTCTCATTCCGGTGCCGGTCGGGGTGTGGTCTGGTGCCGCCCTGCTGGTCTTCCGGTGGTGCGTGGTATCAGCTCGAACGCGAGACTGTCCTCGGTGCCGGGGAATTGGAACGCGAGGGCCTGTGCGTCGAACAGGGCGAACCCTTGCTTCCAGGAAATGTGCTCGAGACCCGATCCCGGGCGCAGACCGGCGAAGTCGACCAGCAGCGTAGTGGTCGCAGACGCGGGGCGGGCCGGGGGCCGGGTGGTCGTTGCGGGCGCCCCGTGATGGTGCTGGATCCAACAGCGGATTCGTTCGTGATCGGTGGTGGGCCCGACCGGTGGATTCTTGTGTGCCGTCATGACGGCTCCTGCTCTTTCCGGTTTGTCTCTCGCGGTGGGGCGCCGCAGCGGCGGTGTTCTGTGTTCGCGCCTGGTGGTTGGTCGCCGGGTGTCTTCCATCCTTCTCCGCGGCCCGGGGACGCGGGGCAGCGTTTCGCGCGCGGAATCAGCCGAACTCCTCTTGTCCGGATCGGCGCTGGCCGCGCAGACTGAAGAGTTGCGGCGGGGGCGCCGGCCGTGCGGGCTGATCGGGTCACGCCCCCTGTGGGCGCCTGCTGCTCGTCACTCGATCAGGAGTTCCCATGCCCAGTCCCAGCCCCGGTTATTCGATCACCGTCCGGGTTCATGCACCGGTCGGCGCCGGCACCACGTCGACGTTGGCGGCAGCCATCGCGTCGGTGAAGGGCGCGATGACGGCGCTCGATGTGGCCGAGAGCCACCCTGACCATATGGTCATCGACCTCACCTGCGACGCCTCGGACGTCGCGCACGCCGACCAGATCGCGACCGCGATCGCCGAGGTGCCCGGCGTGGTCGTCGGCAAGGTCAGCGACCGCACCTTCCTTCTGCATTTGGGCGGCAAACTCGAGGTGAACCCGACGGTTCCGCTGACACACCGCGACGACCTCTCCCGCGCCTACACCCCCGGTGTAGCCCGGGTGTGTACCGCGATCGCTGAACACCCCGAGGACGTGCGCCGGTTGACGATCAAACGCAACACCGTCGCAGTGGTCACCGACGGGTCCGCGGTGCTGGGTCTGGGCAACATCGGTGCCGCGGCGTCGATCCCGGTGATGGAGGGCAAGGCGGCACTGTTCAAACAATTCGGTGGTGTGGACGCCTGGCCGGTGTGCCTGGACACCCAGGACCCGGATGCCATCGTCGAGATCGTCCGGGCCCTGGCGCCCGTCTATGGCGGGATCAACCTTGAAGATATTTCCGCCCCAAGGTGTTTCGAGATCGAGGCCCGGCTCCGCGATATCCTCGACATTCCGGTGTTCCACGACGACCAGCACGGCACCGCGATCGTGGTCCTGGCCGCCCTGACCAACGCGCTGCGGGTGGTCGGCAAGTCGCTCGACCGGGCCCGGATCGTGGTGTCCGGCGTCGGCGCCGCCGGGCACGCCGTCATCCGGTTGCTCGTCGCCCAGGGCGCGACGAACATCATCGGCTGCGGACGGAAGGGAATTCTGTCCCCGGACGACACCGCCGACGAGTTTCGTACCTGGATCGCCGAGCACACCAATCCGGAGGGTCGGACGGGATCACTGCGGGACGCGCTGGTCGGGGCGGACGTGTTCATCGGGGTCTCGGCGCCGAACATTGTCACGGGCGACGACATCGCGGCGATGGCCGACGAGTCGATCGTGTTCGCGCTGGCCAATCCGGTCCCGGAGGTCGACCCGGTCGCCGCCGGCGAATATGCCACCGTGGTGGCCACCGGCCGGTCGGACTTCCCGAACCAGATCAACAACGTGCTCGCCTTCCCGGGGGTGTTCCGTGGTCTGCTCGACGCGCACGCGGTCGACATCACCGACGAGATGCTGATCGCCGCGGCCGGAGCGATCGCCGACAGGGTGTCGCCGCCGGAGCTCAATGCCACCTACATCGTGCCGAGCGTGTTCGACGCCACTGTCGCGCCGGCGGTCGCGGCGGCGGTGCGTCAGGTGGCCGAACGAGGGCCACAGCCGCAGAAGTGAGCCACTCGATCGTCGTCGTGCGTGCGCCCGGGCGATCACCGCAGCGGGCACGAGGTGTCCCGATGCGTCGCCACGTGGGAATCGATCGAGTCGCAATGCTCGCCGGCCTGGCGAGGACCTTCCGGGTCTCCTCCGCGGTGACCTCGGGGGCCGCGGAGATCGGCCGGTTCGCGATCTGCGAGTGCGTTCCGTTCACCGCGTCAGGTCTCCGGATGGACCGGTGGATCAGCGGATCAGCGGATCAGCGGGCTCGGTGTGTCGCGTCAGTCGCGGAGCTCGCCGATGTCTCCGACCCCTCCCTGCAGGTGCATCCGGCCGTCGGACAGCTTGTAGGTGACGCCGGCAATAGCGCAGGCACCACTTCCGACGCGATCGGCGATGATGCGCGAACGCTGCATGAGCAGAGCCCCGGTCTCCACGACGTGGCGGCCTTCGAGTTCGTCGACGGTGGTGAGGCCCTCTTTGCGACCCACCATGATCGACGGCGCCACCCGTTCGACGATGCTGCGGATGAAGCCGTCCGGAACCTTGCCCTTGTCCAGCGCGTCGAGCGTGGACTTCACGGCGCCGCAACCGTCGTGACCCAGCACGACGATCAAGGGCGCGTCGAGGAGCTGCACCGCGTATTCGATGGAACCGAGCACGGCGTCGTCGAGGACATGGCCGGCCGTGCGGACGACGAACATGTCACTGAGTCCCTGGTCGAAGATGATTTCCGCAGCGACACGTGAGTCTCCGCATCCGAACACCACCGCGGTGGGGTGTTGCTCGGCGTCGAGCTGCGCGCGGTCGGCGATTCCCTGACTGGGGTGGATCGAGACTCCGCTGACGAAGCGCTCGTTACCCTGGCGGAGGGTTTTCCACGCGGCAACCGGGTTGGAGTGGGGCATGCGGCTATCGTGCACCCGGCCTGTTGCGGCTGCTCGGCGGGAACATTACGGCGACGGAAACTCCGGTGCGCGCCTCGCCGACGGGACGTGTGAGGAGAAGTGACGGGCGACGATTCGGTGCCGATCAGCCGGTGCGAGTCGGAGGTCAGGAATGTCATTCGGATCAGCTCCGGTGGGGACGCCCTCGTCGAGCGATTCAGCGCGGGCCCATGATTCCAGGGTCTCGACCACCTCGCTCAGCCGCGGCAGGGTGGCCGGTTCGAGTGTGATGACCACCGATTGCTCGCACATGGCGGTGGTCTCGGCCAGCCCATGCCAAGCGCCGACAGGACACCGGCCATCGGCAGGACCATCACGGTGCGAATGCCGAGTGAATCGGCGACCGCAGCCCGACCCCCGGCCACCTGGGTGTCGAACACGCGCTCGAATTCGCCGGCGAAGTGCGACACGTCGGTGGAGGTGCCGCCCATGTGGCAGTCGATCACCTTGTCGAAGTTTGGCATCCTCGGGCCTGAGCGGCGGCGCTCTTGCGGGCGCGGCGGCCTGGTAGAGGTTGTCCGGGTTGCCACGCTCCGCGAGATGGGCCGCCTCGACGTCGGAAGCCGGGCGCAGTACGTCGTCGAACACGCGCCGCAGCGGCTCGCCGAACGAGGTGGCCGTGGACTGCATTCCGCGGGGTGAGTTCGGCTGCGCCGCACGCCCACAGCGGCAACACGGCCGGCTCCGGATGTCGGCGGGAACCACCTAGCCAGGCCAACTGCGGCCCGCACCGCACGACCAGGACGGCGGTGATCAGGCCGGGAGCGAAAACCCTGCAGACCCGGAAGGTGGAAGACGGTACCGAGCCCGGTGATGGCGTTATCCGCCGAGGCGGGCCGGTCGTCGCTCGACGATCCCGTGCCACTCGAATCCGGGTTCCGGATTCCTGCGGCTCGTCACACATCCTTCATCGGTTGTCACCGTGACGGCGTATCAGCGTGACGCGTCGGCCGCTCACATATTCCATGTCGATGGCGAGGTGGCAGTCGCCGGGATGGATCGACCACGGGACCGCGCTCCGGTCGTGGAATCTGGTCATGGCGTCCGCGTAGGACACGTAGGTGGCGTGTCCCATGGCAGTGACACTCCAGCCCGCTCGGGTGATCAGATCGATGCCTCCTGCTTCGAAGGCGAGAAACTCCCCGTCGAAGCGTTAGAACGACTCGTCGTCGGTGGGGATGACGACCTCGCCCCCGACGGCGGCGAAGGTCACCGGGCGCAGTGCCGGCGCCGCGTTCTCGGTGAAGACCATCAGCCCTACCGGAACCGACCGCAGCAAGCGAATGCACTCGGCCGCGGAGAGCGCCGAATCCGGGGCTGTCGTGGTCATGACGGTCTCCTCAGCTCGAAGTGCCCGACCACTTCAACAATCAACGCACACCGAGGTGTGGAAACAGAGGACAAGGTCACTCCGGCACGCCAGTTCCCCAACTCACGATGACCACACCACTGCGCCGGGCACGCCGGGCCCTTCTGCCCGGGTGTGCCAGGGTATTTCTCCAGGCCTGATGGGCCGATCGCAGATCACCGGGAAGCGTTGCCGTTTGAGGTGTTTCGGCTGGTGGTACCCCGCCGGTCAGCGAGCGCGTTTGGGCACCGCGGCGGTGACCGTCGGCGCCGGAGCGGCCGGTCTCGCTCCGGCCGGGTGGTGAGGAGGAGCAGATGATCAAGGACAGGAAGCACCCGTCGCGGGAGGCGGTGCGGGATTGGCGGAAACCCGTGCGGGTGGACGGACCCGCGGCCGCGACGGTGCCGGTGTGCCACCTGGTGGTGGGGTTCGACCGGTATCCGGCCAGCCATACTGCGCTCGCCTTCGCCATGGATCTCGCGATACCGCTCACTGCGTATCTGCACGTGGCCCACATCGTCGACCTCGACGACTTTCCGGTTGAACCGGACCGGAACGATTGGGAGCAACGCATCGTCGACACCGTCGAGCGCGAACGCAACGAGGCGTGCACCATGCTGGCGTCGCTCCCGGGGAATTGGAGCTACTACTCCCATGAGGGCAGCCCGGCGCACCTGTTGGCGACGATCGCCGATGCGAATGACGCCCTGATGATCATCATCGGCAGCTCGCGGGGAGGGCTGGTGTCCGTCCTCGAGCGGGTGGTAGGGGAGTCGGTGTCCTCGCACCTGATCCACCACGGCCGCCGTCCGGTGGTCCTCGTCCCCGAACACACACCGACACCGCGCCAACCGGTCGCCGAGTGAGGCGACCGACAGTCGGTCGCTGAGTAAGCCGGTGACCTCTGTGTCACAGCGCCTTCCGGAGCCATATGAGCCTGGAGGGTGCCCAGGCAGCGGGATCCGTCGGAGGCCTGCTCCGGGTCACGTTGGCGTCGCTTGTGGAGACCGAGCAGGTGGGGGTCGAGGCGGTGGCTGACGATCGGACGCAGCTCCACCCAAACCAACATCCGAAACGGTGACCCGTTGCACCCGGCCCTCACTTACCCCACCCGCGACGTCACAGGCATCGACCTACTCATGCTCGAGCGCCACCCGGATGACCTGGCCAACGATCGTCTCGGCCGGGGTAGGGGAAGAGGAGGATAAAGGGCATGGCCGATCCGACGAGCACCTACCGGGAGAATGCGCGGGACACTGAGGAGATGGTAGTGGCGCTCCGGGACCGGCTCCTGCGGGTGCGGGCGGAGATCGAGGATTGGCTGGACGCCCGCCATGGTCTGCGGAGTGACGGGGAGGGTTCGACGACCGATCCGGACGCCTTGGCAGCGGTCGTCGCGGCTCAGATCCGGGACGCACGGGCTGCGCTCGCGCATGTCGATGCCGCGCTGCAGTATGCGTGGGCGAGCGCGAAGTGTCTGCACATTTAATGATCGGGAGCGGCGGCGATCCTAACGGACTTGTTCGCGGTGCCGGCGGCTGTCGTCACGGTAGCCGTTGCACGGCGGTGTCCGCGCGCCACTGCCGATAGGGGTCGTGGCTCCAGCACGGTGACAGTGCACGAGTGGAACAAGGTGTGCGGAGGCGAGCGACCGGGGCGCCCCGGCGACGCCACAGCTGCCTACCGAATACGCCGTCGAGTAAGCGCCGACGGCCGCCGAGCAGGACTTCCTCCCGCTCGGGGGCGACACCGCGAACTGTCGTGCGTCGCGGATGCTGCGCATGCGCGAGAGTGCGGTTTGGTACGGCATGAGGACCTCCTGCCACGGTCGTCGACGGCCACCACGCAGAATTTGGCCCCCGTAGTCGGCATACCACCGGACGGGTCGAGAGGGTGTTCACGACGCATTTTTGTTTTTCGAGGGCGTGCCGTCGGTACCCGGCAGAACCAATCAGGGCCGACGCAAGCGAAACAAGGTGGTGGCGACCTCACCCTAGGGTGGCTGCCCTTCGTCGCCGGCGGTCACGACACTGGAGGACAACCCACCAGCCAGCAGCAGACGCGGACGGCGAGTGCTGCAGGTCGACCGACGGAGAGCGCCCGTGGCAATTCCGATCACGAACAGCCAGGAAATCCAAAACAGTTCGATCCTCGGACTGGGGGTGTATCGACCATGTCGGGTGGTCACCAACGACGACATCTGCCGTCAAATCGACTCCACCGACGAATGGATTCGGGTCCGATCGGGCATTCAGGTTCGGCGCTTCGCCGGACCCGACGAGACCCTGATCGACATGGCCGTGCGCGCCGGTCGAGACGCCCTGCATTCGTCCGCGGTGTGCCCGGACCAGATCGGGTCCGTGATCGTGGCGACCTCGACCTTCCCCTACCAGACGCCCGCGGCCGGCCCGCAGATCGCGCACCAGCTAGGGATCACCGGAAGCGCATTCGACGTCTCCGCCGGATGCGCCGGTTTCTGCCTTGCACTCGCACTGGCTTCCGACGTCGTGCGCGGGCGCACCGCGAGCCATGTGCTGGTCATCGGCGTCGAGCGTCTCAGCGAGTTTGTCGACTTCACGGACAAGTCCACCGCGTTCATTTTCTCCGACGGCGCGGGCGCTGTGGTGGTCGGTCCCTCCGACGAACCGGGCATCGGACCGGTGGAATGGGGTTCGGACGGATCCCAGGCGCACGCCCTCACGCAACATCCGTCGCTGACGACGTTCCGCGACAATCCGATGGGCCCACCGCCCACCGTGCGGATGGACGGGCCCGCGATATTCCGATGGGCGGTGTCCGAGATGGAAAAAGTCAGCCGATCTGCCCTCGACCGGGCAGGTGTCGCGATCGACGAAGTCGATGCCTTCATCCCACACCAGGCGAACCTGCGGATCACCGAAGCGATCACCAAGCGACTGAAGCTGAAACCCGCCACGGTGGTCGCACGGGACATCGTCGAGGCGGGCAACACCTCCGCCGCCTCCGTGCCGCTCGCCATGGACACCTTGCTCCGCACCGGGGATTCGCACGCCGGGGACACAGCACTGCTCGTCGGGTTCGGCGCCGGCCTGACCTACGCCGCCCAGGTCGTCACCCTGCCCGCCGCACGACAGCACTCCTGAGAAGCTGATCTCGCACCGCCACCACCACTTTCAGTCCTGGCGTTCCTCACCGGTCCGAGCCACGCGCGCCCGTCGATGCACCCGTCCCGGAATGCCGAACGTCGACGGACCGTGCAGGGATCATCATCCCTGCCCGCCCACACCCGTCCTTTGCGGGGTTCCACGAGAGGAGTACGCCACGGCGGTCGCCGTTACCAACGTCAGCCACATCCGCGTCACCCGTCCGATTCCGGTCGCTCGAGAGCCCTATATGACGCCGTCTTCGGCTTCGATGTCGCCCTCGAGGTGCGAGAGAACGCCGGCGAGATGACCTCCGAGGCCCTGTCCTTCCTGTTCGGCGAGGTCACCTTCCCGGTGGCTTGCCCGGCTTGCGACCCGCCGCACCGGAGTTCGACCGATTCGACGAGGACCCAGCCGGCCTCGAGCACCTCAGTTGCGCCGTGCCCAGCGTCGACGATCTCACCCGTGCCGCATAGCTGCTGGAAGAAATCGGAGTCGATCACGGTGGAAGCAAACATCTGACCGCCGTAAGCCTCGCGATCCTCGAGTTCCGTGACTCCGACGGCATCGCGCTCGAGCTGACCGCCGCCGTGCCTTGATCCTCCGCACCTCGACCGGCATCAGATCAACCCGGCATCGGCGCATCGGCGTCGCTGATGACACGTCGCCGGCACCAACGGTTCGGTCGTCGGTGTGCACCGCGAGCACGAACGACGGCCCGTCCTCCGGGACGCCAAGGCGGGCGACGTCCACATTCGCGAGCGCGGTGACGAGCCAGGTGAGCACGCCGCGTTGGGGCCGATCGCGCCGGGTGCGGCCCGTGCCCGCGCCAAAGGCGGGAGTTGGCCGAGGTGAATGCATACACCGTCAAATGAGGTCCTGCATCGCTATCACCTTGCGGCAAAGGCACTGTGGACGTTCTGCGGGCCCGGGCCCGGATACGGTGCTGCGTGCTCGCACCGACCCGCGCGGTAAGCCTGGGACGGCGAAGGCCTGCCGCCGTATTGTGGTCAGGGCCGCTCGCTCCCAAACTCGGGCGGCCCTGACCCCGTCGGCCGGTACACATTGCGACTCGCGATTGGCCGGCGGGGCAGAGGCCGGACGTCGCGGTCGGCGGTAGGTGGTGCCGCTTCCGGTCCGTGCACTGGGTGCGCCGACGGTAGCATCATCGCATGACCGCGGACCTCGAGCAGCGCTGGCGACTTCTGACCGCAGAGCAGCAGGACCGACTGCGTGCCGACCCCGACGGGCCGGTGCCACGTGAGCTCATCCCGCGTCTCGAGCAGTTGGGCCTGCTGCCGCTCGAGTTCCTGACCGGTGAGGAGAGCCGCAGGCTGCCGCCTCAGGTCGCACGGTTCATCGCGGACATCGCGGACGATGACATCCGCAGGAGGACCCTCGCGCTCGGCACCGAGGCAGTGCCACCACCGCACACAATCGTCGGCCGTCGTCTGCCACAGATAGGCCGCCGAGCGATGGTGCAGCGGCGCTCCGCTCACCGGCGAATGCACTTCCACCACTCGACGGAAGGAGAACTGGCCGGTCTCCATTGTGACCGAACAGTACGACGTTCGCTTGGTCGAGGCCGTGCGGACCGAACCGGTGGGCGCGGTCGAGCAGATGGTGCTACATCGCCACGGATACCCGGCCGCTCGTGGGTTACCGTGTGGTGCGGGCAGGAATCCGTATCGCGCTCGAATTCACCTCCGACAGCGGCGAACCCGTATGTCGATCCCGATTCGGGCGGGACCACCATCTGTCGGGAGTTTGTCCGCGGCCGATTGATCAAGGAGATCGCACGCCATTCCGATCCGGCGCCCCTGGCCCGGTTTGTGGTTCGCGCGTTCCTCGAAGTGCAATTGCTGGCATGGCGTTCAGGCCCGCCGCACCGACCTCGAGCGGCGAGTCGGCGGAATGTGGATGTTGCCTGTTGCCGGCGGTGAGGCCCACCTGCCTCCCCGATCCGCGCCCCGAGCGGCGCCGAGACGCATGCCGGCCATCGGGATCCCACTCGCATCAGGCGCGTGGTCGAGCGCCGGAGATCTCAGCAGACCGGACCTGCTGCGGTGCAACGCTTTTCGAGTATCCGGTCGCGGTAAGGAGGACGGCGGGTCGAAACCCTGCGCCTGCGTTCGCGGAGTTCGATCGTCGGGTGTGAGTCGTCGCCGACGCTCTCACATGATGAGACGTGGAGGGCGTACTGCGCGGGCGATGGCTGATTCGTGCACAATGAGGGCGACCGGTTTGTTATGCGAAGGCTGACGGGTGCCGGGCGTCGCCCCGGGTACTCGGGGAGGACGACTGGCTGCGGGGTGTGCAGGTTTAGTTGGTCGTGGCTCCCGCTGTTCGGCGAAGGGGGTTTCGTGTGCCGTGTGCATCGTTGTCACCGTCGGCTGGGGTGTGAGCACCTCGTGGGTGTGGCGTGAGTGGGCGCGGTGCCGCGATGTCGGGGCGTCGGTGTTCTTCGCCCCGGATTCCGAACATGCCGGTGCCCGGGCCCGCCGCGAGGCGGCGGCCCAGCGGATCTGTGCGGGGTGCCCAGTGCTGACAGAGTGCCGCGGGCGCGCCCTGGCGATGGGGGAGGGCTACGGGATCTGGGGTGGGATGACCGAACGGGGCCGCCGCCGGCATCTGCGCCGGCCATGCGGCACCGTGGTGAATGCTGGCGTCGAGGGGGCCTGAATGCGGAACGTGATCTTGTTCCCCCTCGCGGGCAGCGGGAACGACCTGGATCCGGGGCTGACGTCGCGTCAGGCCCGGATGGTTGCGGTCATTGCCACCACGTTCGCGGCGACGGTGTACGGCGATGCGGATGCGTTGGCGGGGAGGGCGATCGAGTCGGCGGAGCAGGGGTCGCTGCTGGTCACACTGCCCGCGGTGACGTGGGATCAGGACACCGGGTGGTGGCGGCGGATGGCCCGCGCGTTCGACGACCTGGCCGCCGACATCGCCACCGGCCGCGATCCGGAGCCGACATGCCCCGCGGAGGTGGTGGCGTTGCATCTGGTGTTGGCCGCCGCGGCCGAGCACGCCGCTGCCGGTGACCTGGACATGGTGGTGGCCGATCTCCCGGTGCACCGGCGGGACGGCGACCTGGAGCGGGCCGACGGATGTATTGTGCGGAGACCGTGATGCGCCGACCCTGTCCGACGCTGCCCCGATCACCGACGGTGTGGTGGTGGATCCGGCCGCCTGGTTCGTGCCGTTCGAGGCGCACCGCTCTCGTGACCCCGATCGCGGGCACCGGTTCTGACACCCAGCTAGCTGTTCCGCGCCATTTCCGGGCGCGCTTGGCCCGGCCAATTCGTCTGTGCTGCAAGTTGATCGACGGGAGATCGAATCCCCTTACCGGTACCGTTCCGGTCGCACTCTGGGGCGGTGTGGCTGGCAACAGGGGTGCGTCTATGACGATGGTGTGCGGACCGGATGCCTGATCTGACCGGCGTGATGCAGCGGATAGGGGCGGCCGTTACGCTCGCGCATCCGCAATCGGACTGTGGGTGGTGCGTCGTCCGCATGCGCATCAGCGCCGTGATGGCCGCTGAGTGGAGTGGGCGCCGGTGTCCTGCCGAGTAAGCTTTCGGCGCAGTGGTTATTCGGCGCAGTGGTTATCCGCGGACATCGTGATAGTGACAGCGATTGCTCCGCGGGGAGCCGATTCGCCGTCGACCGGTGGCCCGCGACAGACTGGACGGAGGTCGGCGAGCTCACGGACATCGGGTATTCGCGGGCACTGCAGAATGTCGGCTCACAGCCGAGCGATGAGACGTCCTCTGTCGCGCACCGGGGAGGTCGAATGAGGATGTCGGCGGCTGTATGAGGGCGGGGGACACCTTTATCGCTTCCCCTGCACGGCCCGCGGATAGGCTGCGGTGTAGCTGCGAGCCACAGTATCGGTCGCCAACGTGGGAACCCTCGTGTTCTCGGCGGGCGTGACGGTTCGAAGGACCGCGCGCGTGTCCCGTACCCGTTCGACCGCATTGTCCTGTTCGGCGTTCATCGCCGTCGCGGCAACTGCTCCTGGGCGTTTCCGACGGCCGACATGAGGTCGCGGCCCAGGCGCTGATAGGTGCGCAGCCACTTTGTGTCGACCGGTTCGTCGTGGAGATGCGCCATCAGCGTTTCGCTGTTGTTGTCTGTATCCAACCATCGGCGCATCTCGGTGGTGCGGTCCTGTACGGCGTGCAGCAACTGCTCCGGAACGGTCGAGTTCGTCATCGGGCGTCGTCCTCCCATGCTGCTCAGGTCCGCTTCTTGTTGCTCATTGCGGGCGGGTGCGTTGACTGTCACGCGTTTCCATGTCGGTGGGCACCGTCAGGCGTACTCGCGTGAGTCTGCCTCGTCGAGCGAGTCCCAGGCGATCTCGTAGCGCTTGCGGGTCATGTCGTCGGCGTAGGTGAGGAGCGCTCCGAACAGCGTCCGGGGGTCGGCGTGCCATGACCGGGCCAGGGCCTCGATCTCACGCGGAGTGAAAAGGCCGGACCGGGTGGCGGCGAGAACCCAGTCGTCGAAGTCGCCGCCGATATCGCCAGCCAGTCGCCCCGAGACATTGTCGCGGCAATGTTCTCCCTCGACCTCGACGACGGGAACGTCGACCTCGACGCAATCGAACGGATCCGAGAGCGCGACCGCGATGATGGTGTTGCGGACCAGCTGTTCTGTGGTCATGGCGACCGCACCTCCTCGAGTGGGCGCGGGTTCCGACTCACTCTGTGTGTCGATTCGTGGGGGAAGTCTTAGGTGGCGTGTTTCTCAGCAGGGTAAGGCATCTCCGCGACCTTAGCTGTGGCTTGTGTCACATTACTGGTACCGATCAACTTCATGCTCACAGGTAGCGAGGTGGCATACATCCTCGACGACTGCGCAGCCGACGCGTTCGTCGTCGAGGACGCCCTGGTGCCCGTTGCCGAGAAGGCGCTCGCGGAATCGAAGGGAAGCGTCCGGGTACGGGCGACCATCCCGCTCGGCGATACGGCCACACCGGGTGGCTGGCGTTCGGTGACGGACTGGGCGGAGGGTGAATTCGGTTCGCCGCCCGAGGTGTACGTGACAGACGACGACGTGGTCCGCATCATGTACACGTCGGGCACCGAGTCACGGCCCAAGGGCGCGATGCTCACCAACCGGTCGCTGATGTGGCAGTACATCAGCTGCATCGTCACCGGCGGCATGAGCAGCGACGACGTGGAGGTGCACGCGCTGCCGCTGTACCACTGCGCTCAGCTCGACAACTTCCTCAGCACCGACATCTATCTCGGCGCGACGAGCATCATCGTCGACGGGCCCGACCCGCGGGTGTTGCTCCGCACCATCGAGGCCGAGCAGGTGACCAACCTGTTCTGCCCGCCGACGGTGTGGATCTCGCTGCTGCAGTCACCCGAGTTCGCGACCACCGACCTGCGTTCGCTGCGCAAGGGCTACTACGGGGCTTCGCCGCTGCCGGTGGAGATCCTGCGCGAAATGAACCGCCGGTTGCCGGGTATCCGGTTGTGGAACTTCTACGGGCAGACGGAAATGGCGTCACTCGCGACGGCTCTCGTGCCGGAAGATCAAGAGACACGTGGTGGTTCGGCGGGCAAACCTGCTCTCAACGTGGAGACACGCATCGTGGACGACCGGGATCTGCCGTTGCCGGCGGGCGAGGTCGGCGAGATCGTGCACCGCAGCCCGCACGCCACGGTCGGCTACCTCAGGCAACCCGAGAAGACCGCGGAAGCATTCGTCGGCGGGTGGTTCCACTCCGGCGACCTCGGTTACCTTGACGAGGACGGCTACCTGTGGGTGGTCGACCGCAAGAAGGACATGATCAAGACCGGCGGGGAGAACGTCGCGACCCGGGAGGTCGAGGAAACACTCTACGAACTCGACGGCGTCGGTGAGGCCGCCGTGTTCGCGGTGCCGCACCCGCGGTGGATCGAGGCGGTCGCCGCGGTCGTGGTCCCGTCCGCCGGCGTCGAACTCGACGAGCAGGACATCGTGGCACACTGCCGTGGCCGGCTCGCCGGCTACAAAGTCCCCAAGTATGTGGTGCTGGCCGAGTCGCTGCCGAAGAACCCCAGCGGAAAAATCCTCAAACGGACGCTCCGCGATCAGTTTCGTTTTATCGACGTGAAAGCACACTAGGCAAAATGTGTGCGTCGTGGCGTAGGGCGGGCCGTGTCCGGGTGTTCGCAAGAAACCGGGGACGAGCCGTAAATGTGACGCCGATCAATACTGTCCCCCTAAGTGGACTGGGTCACAAAGCGATGAATTCATAGCCTGTAACCAGCGCTGATAAGCGCTTTCAAGCCAATCCACGCCCCCGCGCGCGAAACGGAGCAGTGATGAGCGAAAATCTGAACGAGGTCGGGACCGGAGTCAATCTCTTCACCACAAGTCAGGTGCGAGGAGTCGCCCGCTGGTTCAACGACACGTCCGACGTTCTGTCGATCGACGACGACGATCTCGAGGACACCATCGCATTTGTCAGCAAAGGCGGAATGACTTTCCTGTCACCGATCCTGCCCGACCTGCGGGCGATCGTCTGCACGGCAGGTAGCCGCGAATCGCACCTGGCGATCTTGTGCCGGGAATCCGACGTGCCCTGTGTGCTCGCCGCCGAACTGACCGGAACAGTCACCGACGGCGACACCGTCGTTCTCGACCTCTACGACGCCGAGGCAGCGCGGGTTGCCGTCGCCGCAGGGGCGGTGACGGTATGACAGCGCAACTCACAGCGCCCGCGAATCTGAAGGCGCTCTACACAGACCCCGACTACGAGCCGACGCTCGACGAGTGGAACTGGCTGGTGCATGCTGCCGGTGCGGCCTACAAGTCCGAATTGTCGGCGCGGACGGTGTTCGAGTCGGAACTGTTCGGGATGAACACCTACATCTTGATGTCGATGATGGAGGACTATCTTCGTGTGCCGGAGCGCATTCGCACCATTCGGAAGCACGCCACGCCCACCGAACTCGTGCGCAAAGCCCTGCCCATCGGCAACAAGCGCAGCTTCATCAACCTCGCGGCTACCCCCCTGCACTATCTCACCGGCCGCGAACTGTTCGTAGATCTCGGTGAAAACAGCTTGTCGGACGGTCTCGCCGATCAGTTGGAGGTCCTCCGATTCTGGCGTGAAGCCACCATTGCGATGCGCACCGACAACGTGCTGTTCAACATGGATGCCGAGCCCGCCAACAGCTCGCACGTCATCGATGACGTTCTGCTGTCGGAAATTCGCGCGAACCTTATTCCGGCCGACGACGCCGTCAAGGCCGGGATCCGCAAGTTCGGTGCACGGCTGACGGGATACGCCTTCCTCGAAAACTGCGATGCGCGGACCGCGGTCTGTGACACCGGACCGTATCAGCTCGAGGACGGCAGTTTCCTGGCCCTGCGCGAGACCTGCACGGATGGGGACGGCGACTTCCCGTGGGTTGACGGTATTCGCGAAACGCTGCCATACCATCATTTCGTTATTGCGTACCGGCTGCCGGCCACCGTGAAAATGGACAACAATGTCTGGGGTACCGCCTGGTTCACGCCGAGCGACTATCAGGCCGACATCATCGACACCCGGGTGTTCTGCACCGACGACGGCACGCTCCGTCCGCTGGGTACCGACGAGGTCGAAGAAGCCACCAAGTCGATCCGGAAGGCGCACCGAGCGCTGTATCAACGCTTGGCCGAGACCGACCCCGAGGAACGCAATCTCTATGCCACCGAGATGTACGCGTGGAAACTCAAGGCGTGGGCTCGCCTGGCCGGCTGCTACGACGAAATCGATTGGTCCATTACACCCCGGATCGCCGAATCTTTCGAAAGATTCAGTGATCCGGCACTCGCGCTGCAACTGATCGGCGGTGTCTTCGTGCCAGAGGATCGCGACGGCTGTTTCCGACCGTTGGGAGAGTGAACATGTCCGTTCTCGGCAAGGGCGTTCCGTCCTATTCCTTCGCTCCGGTCACCGGCACGCTGCGGTATTTCCGGTCCCCCGATGACGTGATTGCATCCCTCGACAGTGACCTCGAATCGACGATTGCGTTGGTCGCCTCGGGAGGAACCACGTTCTTGTCACCCATCCTCGGACGACTGGGCGGCATTGTCTGCCTCGATGGCACGCTCCGATCGCATTTGGCGATCGTGTCCCGCGAGTTCGAGGTTCCGTGCCTCGTGGGCGCCGAATTGCCGGGCGACATTCCGGACGGCACAACGATTAGCCTGCGCATCGCGGATGGAGCAGGGGTGGTCGCCCAGGAAACGACTAGTCACGAACAGACGCCGTCCGCGGCAAGCGTCAGCGCAGACTGGTGGGAATACATCCGCCGTGTCGGCGACGAGATCGCAGTCAAGGACTTCAACCTCGAGATTTCCGCGGAGATTCTCGATCAGCTCATTGCGGAGGATCTGACCGACGAACGGCTCAACGACCTGGTGCAGCACATGGGAAGGGCTTTCAAACCCGAGATCACGCGTCGGTCGGGCTTCACTTCCGAACTCTTTCCCATGCTGCCCTACATGTCTTTGTCGGTCATCGAAGACTTCCACAGTTACGCCGATCGAGTACGGGTGATTGACGACGCGATGCCGGCCGAGGAGTTGGGTCGGCGCCTCCGCGAAGGTCCGAACAAAATCAGTCCTTTATGGATTTGGATGATCGGTTACCACTACCTGTGCGGGCGCGAATGTTTGATTCAGATGGGCAAGCTGGCCCCGGATGAGCGCCTCGAGGACGTCCGTACGGTCGTCGACTTCTGGCGCAGGCTTTCCCTCGCCCACCGCGGAGACGGAACGCTCGATTACAAGGACGCAGGCTTCACCAACCGTTACCTGCCCACGGACGTCGTCGAAGACCTGACGAGGGGAGCAACGAGACTGGACCCGATCACGGCAAAGGGCCTGAAGAGGCTCAACGCGACCGTCTCGGGATACTCCTTCCTCTACTTCTGCGACTCACGGGTCGGCATCTGCGACTCCGGTCCCTATCCGCGTCCAGTCGGCAGCCAGCAGACAATCGTGCGTGACTATCTCTCGCTCGCACCCAGTACCTGGGCCTACCCGTGGGCGGAAGATCTCGATCCGCCCTACACCGGACTGACCATGGCCTTGACCTTCGACCGCTCGGCGTTCACCGAATTCGAAATCAACGACTGGGGCACCACCTTCACCGAACCCGAACAATTAATCGGGTCGGTCACAGAAGCCGCGGTCTACGGATATCGCACCGACGGCACTCGCGAACTGATTCCACCGGCGCAATGGTCGAGCGTCGCGGCCGAGCTCAGCCGGTGCCACATGAAGCTGTATCAGCGGTTCGCGGCGATGAACCGGACCGAGCGAATCATGGCCGCCACTACCATGTACACCTCAGGGTTGCGACCGTTCGCGGCGTACGCCGGTGTCACCGACCAGATCAACTGGTCGATGTCCCCCGATACCCTCGCGCTCTATCCGGACCCATTCGACGACGACGATCGGGCCGCTGCGATCTTCGGCAACGCCCTCGTCGCCAACGATCTCCCCGGCTCGTTCTCACCGCTTCGCTAGTCCCCCTGAAAGGAGGCGCCGCCGTGCGCCAATCAATGCAGAAACTCGTTCCCGCCGACGAGCTGCTATACCACCAGACCCCCGAAACGTTCGCGACGATCAGTCAGGCCGATATCGCCTGGACCGAGAAGCTGTGGGGATCACTGTTCGCCCGGGACGGCTCCATCCAAGTGGACGTGGGCATCGGCAAGTACCACAACCGGAACGTCATCGACATGTTCGCCGGAATCTCCAGGGGCAAAGAACAGCTCACGGTCCGTGCGAGCCGGCAACTCGATGCCGATCCGGAACGGGTCGGGGTCGGCCCCCTCGACTACGAGGTCCTCGAACCGTTGCGCAAGGTCCGATTCGTTCTGCAGGAGAACGACATCGTCCCGATCCGCTTCGACCTCACCATCACCGGTGTTCTGCCACCATTCCTAGAGCAGAAAGACTCCCAGCGCGAACCGCAGGGATTCCGAGTCCAGTCCGACCTGCTGCGATACCACCAGGCGTCGACCGTGAGCGGTGAAATCTGGATGGACGGCAAGCGGATCGAGGTACGCGACGAGGAATGGTTCGGCTTCCGCGACCACTCGTGGGGAGTCCGGATGGATGTCGGCGAACCCGCACCGGACGTCTTCAAGCACCAACGACTCGATAGCAACTTCCTTCTCACCTGGAGCCCGATGTGGCTGCAGCGGCCAGACGGGACCAGCTACGAGATCCACCACTACCTGCAGTGGGTCGACGGTGCGGTGACCTACTTCTCAGGTTTCGAGAACCTCCCCGACGGCACGCAACGTCCGCTGCAGGGACTGCGGGACGAGTTGAAGTACGATCCCGACAATCGGCGACTGCTCGGCGGCACGCTGACCTTCGACGCGGGGTGGGGCGAGACCCGCACGATCGAGATCGAACCGGTCAGCGACACCGGGTTCCACCTCGGTACTGGGCTGTATTTCGGTTTCAAGGGCCAACGGCACGGACAGTGGCATGGGGCAGAGCATCTGGACGGTGAGCGCTACGACGATGTGTCCGAGGCGAACACCGCTCGGGAGGTACACCAGTTGCGGGACTGCGTAATCCGGTGCCGGGAAGGCGACGCTGTGGGTTACGGCATCTTCGAGTCGATGGTGATCGGTGAACATCCCCGCTACGGACTGACGAAGGAATCATCCTTCCTCTGACCGGAGCGTGACGGGGCCGCGGACGAATTGTCCGCGGCCCCTTTACCTATATCCGCTGAGCTCGGGCGAGCAGCGCCAGTTCCATCCGCGACTGGCACCCGGTAGTCGTCAAAATACGGGTGACGTACTTCTTCACGCTGTCCTCAGCGAGGGAGAGGATCTCGGCGATCTGCGCGTTCGACAAGCCGTCGGCGACGAGCTGGACAACCTGCCGCTGCCGCGCGGAAAGTCGCGTGAGCGCTGCCTGCGGCCTCGACGCGGGCAAGCCGCGGGCCATCGCCGACATCTGCTTGCTGAGCAGTCGTAATGTGGCTGCTTCAGATGGGCCAATCTTGCCCGGTTCCGGATCGAACATCCCCAGCAGGGCGGTGTGCCCCGAGTTCAGCTCCAGGCGCAGCGCCGCAGCGGTGTTCATCCGCCACGTGGAGGACAGAAAATACCTGACGTACGCGTCAGCGCCTGCGGGCAAATGACCCATGGATTGCAACTCGTCCAGTGAGGACAAGCCGCTGGAGACGAGCTGGCGCATCGCGGCGGGGGTACCGAACACGTCGTATCGTGCCCACCGGTCTTGGTATTCCGGAAGCATCTTGGCAGTTTTTCCTGCCGTCAACGGAGCTGCGTCCTCGAAGATGGTGTGAAAGGTCGCGCCGGCGAACAACGAGACGTGACGGAGCTCGAAATGCTCACTGATGGCGTCTACGGCGCGTTCTTTGAAATCGGGAAGACAGGCCGCGTCAGCGCACGCCTCGAGGACATCGAAAGCGCGTTCGTAATCTGTCTGGTGGAGGTTGGCGCGGAGCGGGGAGCGAGTGCGGGGAGTGGACCGTGTGGTCTTCGACGAACCGGCGGAACTGTCCCCCAACGTGGACTGGGTCACAGTGACGATCATAACTAGATTTTCCTCACAAGAAAAAGAAGCTAGGCGTAAGGGCCCAGCTCGAGCCCAGATTCCGGCGTCGGTGGCCGAACGACCACCACACACATCAGCGAGGTGACATGTCCGACTCCGTGGTTACTGCCCCGAAATGGGGATCGACCGAAATGCTGCCATTGCCCGGTCGCTTCAACGCCGCAGTGCGGTCATTGGCAGCGCAACGATTCGCGGCATCCGATGAGCAGTGGAAAGACATTGTATTTGAACGTCAGTTTGATCTCTTCTCCGTGGAGGATGCCCGGGCCATCGAGCTGGAGACCCTCGACTCCGGGTACCGGTTCGAATACTCGGCGACAGCCTCGCTCGAATCCGAACCGGACAAGTACAAGCGCGCAGACCGCCCAGCGAGTTCTTTCACGGACGGACTGGACTCCGATGGTCGCCGTCACGTCGGCGTCGGTGACAACGTCATCAAGAAGTCTCAGACGGTCAGCGGACCGGTCGCGTTGGTCTCCACCATCGAGCAGGTCATGGAGTTCCTCACGGACGGCATCCCTCCCGGCACGATCGCAGTGATCGATGACTCCGGCGGCACCTTGACCGCCCCGATCATCGAAGGGTTCGCCGGTGTCATCTGCCTCGGCGGCACCGTGCGCTCGCACCTGGGCATTCTCGCCCGCGAGTACGACGTCCCCACCCTGATGAACTGCAAGATCAACGACCTGAAGAACGGCGACATGGTCGAGCTCGAAGTCACCGCTGCACCCCCGGCAGCGGACGCATACGAAACGGGTGACACCGGGCATGCCCGGATCTGGCTGATCGAAAACGAGGGCTGAGACATGGCGAACCTGAACTACCGATCATTACTGGAAACCAACAACTACCTGCGGAATTTGTCCGACACCACATACTGGCTGTGCATCACGCGCACCGTGCAGGAGTCGAAGCTGTTCCCGATGAACCCTTACATGCTGGTGAGCTACCTCAACAGCTTCTACCGGCTCCCGACCCTGCTCCGCGAGATCGACGCGGCGACACCGGCGGAGAAACTCGGCGACCGCGCCCGTGAGGTCAGCCTGAAGGTAGACACGGTGAACGCCGCCTGGGGAATGCCCGCGTTCTATCTCATCGGCCGTGAAATGCTGATGAACTGGGGCCTGCTGCGACCGACCGACGCGGTCGACGATGTCGTCGACGTGCTCGACTTCTCCCGCCGGTTCAATCTGGCGTACCACCGCAACGACGGACACCTGACCAACAAGGAGTTCGGCGACCGCAGCCAGTTCCTGCCCGAACGAACGCTGCAGGTGTTCGAATCGGATCTACACGGTGTGGTTCCCGGCGACCGGCTGCACACCGCCGCCACCAAACTCGTCGCCCAACTGTCCCAGTTCGCGTTCCTCGCGCACTGCGAATGCCGGATAGGTCTGCACAACAGTGGACCCTACGACTTCGGCAAAAACCGGCAGATGATCATGCGGGACTTCTTCGATCTCGCCGAGGGTGACTATCCCTGGATGGACGGGATCGCCACCCAGTTGCCGTTCAACAACCTCACCATTCCAATCGTGTTCAAAGACACCAACTTCCATCTCATGGACGATTGGGCGTCCTTCGAAGCCGAACCCGGATACAACGCCGCGAACATCGAAGCAGTCGGCATGTACACCTCCGATCCGTTGACCGACGGCTACATCCCGGTTGGCATGGACAACGCAGACACCCTCGCCGACACCATGGAGCAGTACCGCGAGATCCTCAACGAGGCAACCACCGACCTGTGGAAGAGGATCGCGAACTGGTCGCGTGAGCAGATGATCGACGCCGGTGCCCTGGTCTACTCGTCGGTGGGCAAGGACTTCGCGCACCTCGCCGGAACGTACCGGCAGGACGACTGGTTCCAGATCGACGAACGGGTGCAGCGATTCAAGCCGTTGATGAACGATGAATACGGTCGCGACAACCTGGGCGAGATGGTGGGACTGCTGAGCCTGCCACACCAGAAGTCGAATGAATACACCATGGCGCGGTACTCCGGGATGAACCAGAACATGCTCACCGGAATTCCTTACTCGGTGCTCACCGACGACGGTTACGCGCCGACCGCAGGCGATCAGTTCTCCGGATCATCCAGCCTGACCGAGAAGTCCGGACTGTGGACCACCAGCACCGGCCGGATCGACATCGACGAGTACAACCGGCGTGCGCAGGGATTTGTCCCCGCTGTACTCGACGGGACCCACCGGTACCTCGACGAGGAATGGGTGAAGTGGAACCACGGCACCGCGCAGGCGGACGAACTGTACCACCTCACCCAGCGCGGCTCCCGAAACCTCGAAGGCCGCGGTTCCGGGCTGCGCCGCGCCGATCTGCCCACCACCAATACCGCGAAGGGGAGCGACGATGCAGATCGGTGACCTGATCCGCCGCGCCGGTAAGCAGTTCGGTTCCGCCCCCGCCTTGATCGACGGCGACCGGGTGGTGAGCTTCGCCGAGTTCGACGCGCTCACCGACCGCCTCGGCCACGCATTGCTGGCCCGCGGCCTCGATGCCGGTGACCGCGTCGCAGTCCTGATGCCGAACGGCATCGACGGTGTCGTCGTGTACTACGCCCTCGCGAAGGCCGGCCTGGTTCGTGTCCCGCTGAACGTGCGCGAGACCGTCCATGAGCACGCCTACAAGGTCGAGGACTCACAGGCGCGTGCCCTGGTCTATGCCGGGGATCCGCCTGCCCACGTCGAGGTGATGATCACCGCAGATCAGCTGCCTGACCTCATCGCCGACGCTCCGGACGGCCCGTGCGATGTGCGGCGGGATCAGGATGCGCCGCTGCGCCTCGCCTACACCGGGGGCACGACCGGCAAGCCCAAAGCGGTCGTGCTGACCACGCGCAGCGAGCTCGCCGAAGTCGCGAACTTCTTGGTCGACCTGCTGCCCAACCTGCGGCCGGATTCGGTGATGCTGCACGCCGCGCCGATCACCCACGGCAGCGGCGCGTTCTTCCTGCCGCACCTGGTAAAGGGCGCGCCGAACGTGATCGTGTCGAAGTTCTCGCCCGGCGCCTTCCTCGAGGCCGGGCAAAAGTACAGGGCCACGTCGACGTTCATGGTGCCGACGATGATCGCGATGCTGCTCGAGGACCCGGCAACCGCGGCTGCGGACCTGGCGCTCGAGCGCCTGTGTTATGGGGGTGCCCCGATCGCCACCAGCGTGCTCCAACGCGGAATCGACATTCTCGGCCCGGTGTTCGCCCAACTCTACGGTCAGGCCGAGGCACCGTTGGCGATCACCTGCCTGCAGCCGTGGGAGCACACCTCCGACCGGCTCACCTCCGCCGGCAAGCCCTACACCTTCGTCGAAGTCCAGGTCCGGTCCACTGACGGCACCGTGCTGGGGCCAGGTGAGGTCGGAGAGGTCCTGACCCGGGGACCGCACACGATGAGCCGCTACTGGCGCCGTCCCGTGGCGACCGCCGAGACGATCGAGCCGGACGGCTGGTTGCACACCGGCGACATCGGTCGCTGGGACGACGACGGCTATCTGCACCTGCTCGACCGCCGGCACGACGTCATCATTTCGGGCGGCTTCAACGTCTACCCCCGTGAGGTCGAAGATGCCCTGCTGACCCATCCCGCCGTCGTCGAGGCCGCGGTCGTGGGCCTGCCCGACGACAAGTGGGGTGAACGCGTCGCCGCCGCCGTCGTCACCCGCTCCGCCGCCGAGCCCGACGAGATCCTCGAGTTCTGCGCCGACCGATTGGCCGGTTTCAAACGACCTCGCTCCCTGGAGATTTGGCCGAACATCCCCACCAGTCCGGTCGGGAAATCCTTGCGCCGCGAGGTGCGCGACCGCATGGTCGCCGCCGCGCGGGCATGACCCCGACACTGAAAGGACCCATCATGCTCGACCCGTATGAACTCACTGTTCACACCCTGACCCTGCGTCAGCTCGGATCTGCCGAACAACTGGCGGAGATCAACGCTCTCCCGATCGGCGATGTCGAGGATGCCTTGGAGAAGGCCGTCGCCGATGGTGCGGTCATGGCTGCGCGCGGCAACTACATGATCACCCCCGCCGGCCGTGCGGTCCTCGACGGTGTGTATCCGCGTGCCTTCGCCGACCTGCGCTCGGATCCGGCCATCACCGAGGCGATGGACTCATTCGAGACCGGCGTGAACAAGCAGGTACTCGCCCTGACCACCGACTGGCAGACCGTCGAGGTCGACGGCACCCGAGTGAGCAACGACCACGCCGACGCCGACTACGACAACAAGATCATCGCCAAGCTCGGCCGCGTGCACGAGAAGACGCAGAAGGTCCTGCGCCCCCTCGCTCAAAGGGATCCGTTGGTCGATCGATTCCTCGACCGGATCGGCGCGGCACTGATCCGCGCCGAAGGCGGCGAGAGCGACTACGTCAGCGGCGTCCGCGTCGATTCCGTCCACACCGTGTGGTTCCAGATGCACGAACACATCCTCCGTCTGACTGGACGGGAGCGCCCCGAATGAGCACCGTGACGAGTTTCCGCTGGTTGGTTATTCCCGACGAGACCGCCACGGAGCCGAGCCGAGACCTGGTCGGCGGGAAGGCATGGAGCCTGTGGCGGATGCGGTCACTGGGCCTGCGGGTGCCGCCGGCCTTCGTGGTCACCACCGAGGCCTGCGCGGCCTACTTCGCCGAAGGTGGCCTGCCTGACGGGCTGGCCGACGAACTCGTCACCGGAATCCGCTTGCTGGAGAAGCAACTCGGACGCACCTTCGGTGGAACGGAACGCCCGTTGCTGGTGTCGGTGCGATCCGGCGCGGCGATCAGCATGCCCGGCATGATGGACACCATCCTCGATCTCGGTTGCAACGACGCGGTCGAGGCCGCGCTGGCAGCCGAAAGCGGTGACCCCGACTTCGCGGCCGAGGTACACCGCCGCTTCACCGGCTTCTACGGCCGCCTCGTCCTCGGCTGCACTGACGACCTCGAGGACCTACCCGACACCGCGTCGGTGCGCGCCGCGATCGCCGGCGACGTCGACGAAATGGTGCCCGCCGACCCGTGGGAGCAGCTGCGCGCCGCGGTTGCCGCGGTGTTCCAGTCCAGCCGGTCCCGCCGTGCGGTCGCGTACCGCAAGCACTACGGCATCCCGGACGACCTCGGTACGGCGGTCACGGTGCAGGCCATGGTGTTCGGCAACCTCGACGATGACTCCGGCACCGGGGTGCTGTTCACCCGCAACCCCGTCGACGGCACCCGCGAACCCTACGGCGAGTACCTGCAGCGCGGCCAGGGTGAGGACGTCGTGTCTGGCCGGGTCACCCCGAAACCATTGACCGACCTGCACGAGCGCTGGCCCACCGTGCACACCGAACTGCTCGAGGCCGCCGACCGCCTCGACCGCGAAGGAAAAGACGCCCAGGACATCGAATTCACCGTCCAGAGCGGAGAGCTGTTCCTGCTGCAGTCTCGCCCGGCGAAGCGAACCGCCCGCGCCGCAGTGCGGATCGCGGTCGAACTCGTCGACGAGGGCGTCATCGAACCGGCCGAGGCCCTGTCCCGGGTCACCGCAGATCAGATCCGCACCCTGCTCCGGCCGGAAATCGCCGCCGGTGCAGCAGATTCCGCCGAGGTGCTGGTGTCCGGAGTGGCCGCCAGCCCCGGTGTTGCCACGGGCATCGTGGTGGATACTCCCGAAGCGGCGCAGGCGAACCCGGGGTGCATCCTGGTCCGCAAATCGACCAGCCCGGACGACGTGCACGGCATGATCGCGGCCGCTGCCGTCGTCACCGAGCAGGGTGGTGCAACCTCGCACGCCGCCGTCGTCAGCCGCGCCCTCGATACCCCCTGTGTCGTCGGTTGCGGCACCGGAACAGTCGAAAGCTTGGTCGGTCGTACCGTCACCGTAGACGCGACCACCGGCCGCGTCTACGCCGGCGAACTGCCGACCTCGGCGGTCGACGAGAGTAAGGACGAGGACCTGCGCCGTCTCACCGAATGGGCCGAGGGCGCGACGTCCCTGCAGGTGGGCATCGATGTCGCCGTCGAACCGGTCTTCGATGCCGACGCCCTCCCCGCCGAGGAACTCGGTGAGCAACTTCCGGACATTCCTCGTGGAACCAAAACCGTTCGCGGAGCAGTGTTCTGCGCCCCCGACGGCGTCCGCGCCGCCATCGACGCCGGAGTAGATGCGATCGTCACCGCCCACCGGTTGCCGGTGCTACTCGCCACCATCGCACACCACAGGAGAACCTCATGAGCACACCGGAGCGCATCACCCACCGCGAAGTGCGGGAGATTCTGCGCACCTTCCACGACTCCGGTTGGGCCGCCATGACACTGGAAATGGACGGCATGCGCATCACCGTCGGCAAGGACGGCCTCCCGGCGGCACCGACACCCACCGCCCCGACAACATCCGCCCCGACAGCATCCGCGGCCACGGTGCCGTCGACACCGCCCGCCGCCCCCGCAGCACCGACCACACCCGTGCCCGCCGAGGTACAGGCCACGGCAGGCAACGGCGGTGCGGCGCCCGTCGCCGCGGCACCGGTACCAGCTGCGGCCGCCGACACCACAGGCTGCACCGAGGTGAAATCTCCGACGGTCGGCGCATTCTGGACGGCGCCGAGCCCCGGCGAGGCACCGTTCGTGACGGTCGGCCAGACCATCGAGGCAGGCCAACAACTCGCGATCGTCGAGGTGATGAAATTGATGAACCCCGTCGTGGCACCCCAGGGCGGCGAGATCGTGCAAATCTGCGCGAACAACGCCGAACTCGTCGGATTCGACCAGCCGCTGTTCCTGATCAGGCCGACCGATGGCTAGCCCGTCCGCCCTGACCACCGAGGCACCCGCCAGAACGCCGCTGCGACGGGTCCTGGTCGCCAACCGCGGGGAAATCGCCGTTCGAGTGATCCGGGCCTGCCAGGCACTCGGTATCGAGACGGTGGCCGTGACCTCCACCGTGGACAGAAACGGCCTCGCCGCCCGGATGGCCGACCGCGCCGTGTGCATCGGTCCCGCCCCCGCCGGGCAGAGCTACCTGTCGATCCCGGCAGTGTTAGCCGCGGCACTCGGCACCGGATGCGATGCGGTGCACCCGGGATACGGATTCCTCTCCGAAAATCCCGAGTTCGCGGCCGCATGTGTCGCCGAGGGCCTGGTTTTCATCGGTCCCCGTCCCGAGGCGGTCGCCGAGGCCGGCGACAAAGCGCGGGCACGGGAGCTGGCACGCTCGGCCGGAATTCCGGTGCTGTCCGGGTCCCCGGTGCTCGACTCGACCGAGGCGGCGGTCGCCGCGGCCGCCGAGCTGGGCTACCCGGTACTGGTCAAAGCTGCTGCCGGCGGCGGGGGCCGCGGCATGTCGGTGGTCGAGAACGAGACCGAACTCCGGGCGCGATGGGCCCCGGCCGCGGCCGAGGCGCAGTCGGCGTTCGGTGACGGCCGCACCTACATCGAACGGTTCATCCGCAACGCCCGGCACATCGAGGTGCAAGTCCTCGGGGATAAACACGGCTCGGTCATCCACCTCGGAGAGCGGGACTGCACTCTGCAGCGCCGCCACCAGAAGGTGGTCGAGGAATCTCCCGCGCCGAACCTTCCGGAGCAAATTCGGCAGGACCTGCGCCGAAGCGGCGTCGCCTTCGCCGAGGCGCTCCGCCTCGACAGCGCCGGCACCGTCGAATTCATCTACGACGCCGACACACACGAGTACGCCTTCCTCGAGTTCAACGCACGAATTCAGGTCGAGCATCCGGTCACCGAGATGGTCACCGGGGTCGACCTCGTCGCCGAACAGCTGAGATCGGCGGCCGGTGAGCCCCTGCGGCTCACCCAGGACGATATCCACGTGACCGGGCATGCCATCGAGGTCCGCATCACCACCGAAGACCCCGCCCGCGGGTTCATCCCCAATCCCGGCACCGTCGAACGGTGGGAGCCCCCGACGGGCGAGGGTATTCGGGTCGACAGCCACTGCGAACCCGGCTACATCGTCACCCCGTACTACGACTCCCTTCTGGCCAAGGTCGTGGCACACGGCCCGGACCGGGACACCGCCGCCGATCGCATGGTGGCCGCGCTCGCGAACCTGGCTGTCGCCGGCGTCCCCACGACCGCGGATTTCGCCCGCGCCGCCCTCGACCATCCGGACTTCCGGGCCGGAATCGCCACCACCGACTGGATCGCCTCTCGGGGCCTACCCGACTATTTGGAGAAGATCTGATGAGTTACCTCGATTGCGCCCCGCGCAACGCCGACGGCAGCCGCCGCAGGATCGACATCGTGGACCAGACGCTGCGGGACGGTCCGCAGAGCTGGTGGGGCATGCGCCTGCGCAAGGACATGGGCCTGCCCATGGCCGCCGAACTGGATCGCACCGGCTTCCATACCATCGACCTCGTCGGTAGCTCGATCTTCGAAGTCCTCGTGCGACACTGCAAAGAGGACCCGTGGGAGCAGTTGATCTCCCTGTCGAAGGCCATGCCGCAGACCACGGTCCGCGCCGGCACCCGCAGCAACGGCATCGTCACCTTCGGGCTGACCGCCGACAGCGTGATGGACCTGTGGGTGCAGCGGCTGTGCGCCCACGGCATCGGCAGTTTCTGGATCTACGACGGCCTGTTCAACATCGACAAGATCGGCCGCCTGGTCAAGACCGTGCAGGCCGAAGGCGCGAAGGCTCTGCCGTGCATCCTCTACGCAGACAGCCCGCACCACACCGACGAGTACTACGCGGCCCGCACCCGCGAACTCGCCGCGCTCGGCGCGGACGGTATTGAGATCGAGGACGCAGCCGGACTGCTCACCCCCGAACGCACCCGCTCGCTGATCGCCGCCATCAAGGGCGCCGCCGGTGACCTGCCCGTGGAGATCCACTTCCACAGCAACAACGCCCTGGCTCCGGTGAACTACCTCGAAGGCGTCCTCGCCGGCGCCGACCGCGTGCACACCGCGAGCCGACCACTCGCTGCGGGGGTTTCCCTGCCGTCCACCGAGAACACGGTGGCGAACCTGCGCTACGCCGGCTTCGACGTCGATCTCGACGACTCCCGCTTCGCCGCGGTCGAGGAGCATCTGCTCCGCGTCGCCGAATATGAGGATCTGCCGGTCGGACAGCCCGCCGAGTACTCCCTGTTCCAGTACCGTCACCAGCTGCCCGGTGGGATGGCGGGCACCTTCAAGGCGCAGCTGCGCGACCGTGGCATGGAGGACCGTTTCGAGGAGGTCCTCGACGAAATGTCGCGGGTACGTGAGGAATTGGGCTATCCGGTGATGGCGACCCCGTTCTCGCAGCTGGTCGGCACGCAGGCGGTGCTCAACGTGGTGACCGGCTCGCGGTACTCGGTCGTGCCGGACGAGGTGATGATCTACGCGAACGGCTTCTACGGCAAGCCGGTCGCCCCGCTCGATGCCAACGTCCTCGACAAGATCACGAGCTCTCCGAAGGCGAAGACTTACGAGAACTGGGAGCCGCCGCAGCCCACCCTCGGCGAGCTGCGCAAGAAGTTCGGGGAATCGATCAGCGATGACGAGCTGATTCTGCGACTGTTGGTGCCCGAGAACGACATCGATATCATGCGCGCCACCCCACAGCGCCACCGTGATTTCGCGCCGACGAGCAGGGAAATGCGTTACATCCGGGAACTGGTCGAGACCTCGGTGGGTGCCTACCTGCATATCGAGGCCGACGACTTCACGCTCACCCTGGAAGGGGATCACTGATGAGCGAGCTGGGGGTGGGCCGGCCCACCAAACGTCGCCCAGGGGCCGCGGTCGGGGGCCTGCCGGTCGCCGACTCCCGGCCGTTCCTCGACGGCGACGCCGTGCTCGGCTCCCGATGCACCGTGTGCCGGTACCCGACCGCACAGCAAGGGCTCCCGTGGTGCCCGGTGTGCTACCAGGCCACCGAACCGGACCGGTTCGCCCGCACCGGCAAGGTGTGGTCCTCCACGGTGGTCGCCATCCCGGTCGGTACCCGCCGGCCGCCCTTCGGGCTGGCGTATCTCGATCTCGACGACGGCCCCCGGGTGCTCGTTCACCTCGCCGAACCGGCCGTCCTCGAACCCGGTGCACGTCTCGAGATCACCGGAACAGACGACGGCGACCTGGTCGCTACGAGAAAGGTGCAGTGATGGAGCAGGCGATGCTGTGGGGTGTCGGAACCTCCGCCTACGGACGGTTCCCGGACCAGCGGGTCGAGTCACTCGCCTGGACCGCAGTGGCCGAGGCGGTCCGCGACGCCGACATCCGACCGGACGCGATCGACGCGATCATCGTCGGCTCGGTCTTCGGCCCACCCGGGGTGGCCACCCGCATCCAACGCGGACTCGGGATACCGTCCGTGCCGATGTGGACCGTCGAGAATGCCTGCGCCAGCGGCACCAGCGCCTACCACGAGGCCGTCGAAGCGGTGCGGCTCGGCCGGTTCAAGTGCGTCCTGGTACTCGGAGTCGATCAGATGTCCACCCTGTTCTCCGGAGCCATCGTGCCCGAGGCCACCGACCCCGAAGGCGCGTCGTCCCTGCCCCTGCCGGGCCTGTATGCCCTGCAGGCGCAACGGTATATCGGCGAGTTCGGAGTCACCCCCGAACAGCTCGCCGCGGTCGCGGTGAAGAACAAGAGCAATGGCATGAATAATCCCCGCGCCCAACTGCGGGACACGGTGCCAACGATTCAGGAAGTGCTCGACTCCCGAATGATCGCCGAACCTTTGACCTTCCTGCAGTGCTGCCCGACCAGCGATGGTGCCGGCGCCGCCATCGTCGGCGGGGAGCGCGGAAACCGGAACGATCTGCGGATCGAGGCGTCCGCCATGGTCTCCGGTGCCCTGTGGGACCAGCGCAGCGACGACGTCTGGGGATTCGCCAGCGTGGCCCGCGCCGCTCAGAAGGCCTACGCGCAGGCTGGTCGCAGCCCACAGGAGATCGATGTGCTCGAGGTGCACGATGCCTTCACCATCGGCGAGATCCTCACCCTCGAGGCACTCGGGATCGCCCCCCGCGGCAAGGGCGCCGAACTCGCCCCGTCCGGTCACACCACCCGCGACGGTGTGCAACCGGTCAACCCGAGCGGTGGGTTGCTCTCACGTGGCCACCCGCTCGGCGCGACCGGAATGGCACAGCTGGCCGAAATAGCGTGGCAGCTCCGCGGCAAGGCCGGCGCCCGGCAGGTCGACCGGCACCGCGTCGGTCTCGTGGAGACCATGGGCGGCGGCGCGGCCGGCATGGACGGTAATGCCTGCGTGGTCACAATCCTGTCCGCCCAGGCATGACCACCTCCTACACGGGGCTCCTGGGATTCCGCGATGTCGGAGGCCTGTGCACCAACGATGGGGGACAGGTCCGCCGCGGATTGCTCTACCGCAGTGGGACCCCGCAATTCCTCGCCTCGGACGCTGCCCGTGCGCTGATCGCGGACACCGGAATCCGCGCCACCATCGACCTACGGTTGCCGCATGAAGTCGCCGTCGAAGGGCGCGGGCCCCTCGACGAGCTGGGGGTGCTCCACCTTCCGCACCCGTTCAGCATCAACGACACCGTCTCCCCGGCCTCCGCGGTGGCCCCGATGCCCGGTGACGACCCCTTGGTCACTCGGTATCTCGCCTACCTGGCACAGGACGCGGCCGGTGTCGTCTCCCTGATCTCCAGGCTGCTCGACCCAGGCGTGCTGCCCGTGCTGGTGCACTGCACCGTCGGCAAGGACCGCACCGGTGTGGCTGTCGCACTGCTCCTCGACGCCATCGGGGTGCGGCGGGAGGACATCGTCACCGACTACGCCACCGCCCCCGACGACGTGGTCGCGTCCATGCACCGGCTGCGCGAGATGGCCTCCTACGGTGCCGCAACCGACTTGTACCCACCGCAGGTATGGACCGCCCCACCTGACGCGATGGAACGATTCCTCGACAATATCGACGACCGGTACGGCGGAGTCCTGACGCTGCTTGCCGACAACGGCGTCGGACCCGAAGCGGTCGACCGGCTGACCACACTGCTGATCACCCACGACGACACCATCCCGGAGGACACGACATGCAGATAAGCGAATCCCGAGTCATCACAGCTGAACCCGACCTCGTATGGAAGATCGGCGGGGACACCGCCAACGTCGCGGACTGGATCCCGGCGCTGGAGAAGTCGACCCAGCGTGGAGACCTGCGGCACGCCACCTTCGCCGACGGTGGCGGCGAGGCGATCGAGAGGATCGTCGAACACGACGACCAGCAACGGCGGTACGCATACGACTACGTGTCAGGCCCGCTGCCGCTGCGCTCGTACCGATCGACCTTCGCCGTCAACGACCATCCCGATGGTGCTCAGGTCACCTGGAACGCGGAGTTCGAAACCGCCTTCGCTGAGGAAGATGCCGCCCTCGCCCAGGCAATCGCAGGCATCTATCGCGCTGCCCTGGACGAACTCGCCAACGACGTCGCCGCTATCCAGAACTAGTACGCGCGGCGTTGGCGCCGTGCTGGTGCACCCGCACCACGGTGGAATCCACCGGCACCGCCCAATCCAGGTCGCCACCGGCATCGGCCATCGCCGCCAGGGCTATGAGTACCCGATCCCACGTTCCATCCCCGGCGTAGCGTCGGTGCCGTTTCCACACCGTCTTCCAGGGGCCGAAATGCGCAGGTAGATCCCGCCACGGGAGCCCGGTACGCAGTCGGTAGAGCATCCCCTCCACCACGAGTCGGCTGTTCTGGAACTTCCGCCCCCGCAGCCCATCCGAACTGGGCAACAGCAGCGCAAGCAACTCCCACTGCTTGTCCGTCAACACCTCAAACCGATTAACAACGTCTGCCACAGCGAAGAGTCTGCAGCACAACACCCCAAATCATTGGGAGACACGCCCTAGGTAGCTAAGAGCGGCGTAGCCGGGTTTTGGAGTCAAGTTTTGTGGTGTCCGGGTCATGTTCGACTGCTTGATATTTCAGGCCGCGAGTTGCGCTGTGTCGGTAAGGGTGTCGACGGCGATGCGGTAGGCGGTCGCAACCGCTCGGAGGCGGCCGGGAGTGGTTGTCGGGGCGGCGAGTTCGGACAGACCCGTGCGTAGGACCCGATCGTGGACACAGGTGAGGAACTTCGCGGTGTCGAGTCCGAGGTCGGTGACCTGGTAGCGGTGGGTGCCCTGGATCCGGACGATGAGGTTGCGGGTCTTCAGGCGGCGCAGGTCGTAGGTCATCTGCCCGGTGGACACCGTGCCCGGGTCGAGTCCGCGCAGCTCGCCGGTGAGGTTGCGCAGGTCCTTGTTGGTGAAACCGTTCGGGTGCAGCCGGAAGACCAGCAGCGCAGACAGCAGGGCGTGGCTGCGCCCGTCGGCGAATCGCAGTCCCGGCACTCGGGTGCCGGCGGCGGTGGTGACGGGCCCGGTGATGGTGGTGAGGGCGTCGGCACCGGTGATCGGGTCGTGACTGAGTCGTTGGACGCGCAGCAGGCGGCGGTTGGCGTGAAAGCCGATCTCCCGCAGGGCGGGCAGATGTGTCAGTCGTTTCCCGATGTGGAAATCGCGGGTGTCGTTGATGGTGGTTTCGGTGCGTAGAGCCCGTCCCTCCTTGTGATACTGCTTGATGGTGGTGTGTTTGTAGTCGACGTGCAGGCTGGGGGTGACGCCCTCGGTGATCACCCGCGTGCGGAATCGTCCCGGGGTGGCCCGCGGCCCCCGGCGCATCAACCTGCGGTCGAAGACCAACGTGACCTGGTCCGGGCGACCGACGTCGAGATTGTCGCGGATGACCTGCTCGAAGAACACCCGCCCGGAGACCGGCGCGTCGAGCATCTGGGTCAGGGAGAACTCCGCCTGCAGCACCGACAGGTCGTAGCGGTAGCCCGCGTCCCGATCGGCGTCGGTGAACGGATCGGGCAGGATGGTCAGCCACTTCCGGAGCAGAGCATCGATGCGTGGACCGGTGAGCCGGTCGCAGATCGCCTGCAGCGCGTCCGGATCGTCGACGGCAGCGAAGGCGTTGTCGAGTGCGGTGAACCCGAGCCCGGCTCTCGCCGCCTGACGCTGGGCCCAGTGGTGGCCGTTGATACACAGTTTGGCGTTGTAGGGAAAGTACGAGCAGAACTTGAGGAAGAACGGGCCGAAGTCGGCGTCGACGCAATAGAAGTAGTAATGGTTGACCACGCCGGTGGACTTGACGATCCACGGATAACTCTTGCCGGCGGCGTCGCGGCGCTTCTCGGTGCGGAACAACGGCGTCCTCTCCTGCGCCCGTCCGATGAACACCACCCCCTCGGGCGCAGCAAAATGCTCGAGATACTCGTGCATCACATCGTCCTTGCGCTGGCCCCTGGCGAAGTCCACCCACGGGATGCGGCGAGTGTCGGCGAAACGGTGCACCGCCGCAGCGAAGCGGTCGGTGATCCTGGCCAACGGGGCGGTCGAGGCGACCGGCAACCCGAGCTGTCGGTGCACGTAGGCGACCAGGCCCGGGGCGTACTGCAAACCGGGGACGTAGACGTTCAGGTACATCCGGTCGATGCACTCGACCTCGAAGAGCGTGTGCGTGGTCAACACGTCGGCGACGCTGCGCGGTAGGGTCATGATGAGCTCCGGACGATCGGGCGGCCAGTAGGCCAACCAACCGCTACGACGGTTCATACACCCGATCGACGTCGTCGACCAGGGTCATCACCCCGACCGGCCGGAGCCCCCGGACCGCAGCGGTCACCACACGACTCGTCGGGCTGGGGCGAAGCCCCGGTAGTACTGCAACGACAGTTTGTGATCTCGATGTTTGTAGTGGCTGGCGCGGGCCCTGGCCTGGCTGGCTCGGCGCCAGTTCGACCAGTGCCAGACATGGAGGAGAGCGTGTCGCACCGGGCAGGCGACGCGGTTGAACAATCGCCGGATCTCGTTGATTGTCAGAGGAATTAGATCTCGGGTACCGGTTTCAGATCCCCTTTTTGAGCGCCGCGGCGCAGGATCGTCAGGAAGGCAGCCGCGGCCATCGACAAGGTGATGTGCCGGTACCAGGCCGGGTACCCACGCACCTGATAGTGATCGAGTCCGGTCTCGTTCTTGGTGGTCTGAAAGCACTCCTCGATCGCCCAGCGACTGCCGGCCACCCGGACCAGCTCGGCGGGACCGGTGTCGGCGGGGCCATAGCAGATGTAGTAGGCAATCTCGTCGGGGTCGGTGATCGACCGGCGGGCCAGCAGCCAGTGGCCGCGACCCCATTCGCGCAGTGGACGAATGTCTACGACCGCCCAGTCGTAGAGCCTGGGTCCGTGGGCGCCGTCGCCGCAGTTGATCCGCTGCCACGCGGTCGCCGGCAGGTCGGCGATCACGGCGTGGGCGCGGCGCTGGCGCAACTCCATCGAGATCACCATCTGCGACTTCGGGACGGCGAGAACATGGGCCACACCACGGGATTCGAGCCAGAGCCGGAGCTTGCCGACCTGCCCGTAGGCCTCGTCACCGGTAAACCACCCGAACGGCACCCCGGCATCGAGAGCCCGTTCGATCATCATCTGCGCCAGTTCGGGTTTCGTCGCGAAAGCCACCTCGTCGCCGATCCCGGCGGTCCGGCACCGATCGCGGTCCTCGGTCCAGGCCCTCGGAAGATACAACTCGCGATCGATCAGCGCCCGACCCCGGTCGGAGGCGTAGGCGAGAAACACCCCGATCTGGCTGTTCTCGATCCGCCCGGCCGTGCCGGAATACTGCCGGGGTGGCCCGCCAGTACTCGGGGACCGCGGGCCGGGTCGAGAACTGCCAGATCGGGGTGTTCTTGACCTATGCCACCCCGGCGAGTCGAACGCTGATCGACCGAGAGTTGTACCTGCCCACAGCCTGGACCGCCGACCGTGACCGGTGCGCGCAGGCCGGGATCCCCGCCGAGCGTAAGTTCGCGACCAAACCCGAGCTGGCGATCGCGATGCTCGAACGCGCCGTCGCCGCCGGTGTGCCGGCACGATGGGTCACCGGAGATGCCGTATACGGGCAGGTGCACCGGCTCCGTGCCCGTTGCGAGGAACTCGGACTGTCCTACGTGCTAGCTACTTCGGTGAACCAACACGTCATTACCGTCGACGGCGCCGAGCTCCGTGCCGACGAGGCGATCGCGGCGTTGCCTGCCCAGGCGTGGCGGACCCGCTCGGCCGGTGACGGCGCGAAAGGCGAGCGACTCTACGACTGGGCGCGCACACCGGTGCGCGGGGTGAACTGGCCGACGACGGTGTACTGGCTCCTGGCCCGTCGCAGTCGCACCGACCCGGAGGATCTGGCGTACTACCTGTGCCACTGCCCGGCGCGCACCACCTTGACCGAATTGGTCACCGTCGCCGGAACACGTTGGGCGATAAAGGAAACCTTCCAGACTGCGAAGGGCCAGACGGGCCTCGACCACTACCAGGTTCGGCAGTACACGGGCTGGTACCGCCACATCACCCTCTCGATGCTCGCGCACACGTTCCTCACCGTCACCCGGTCAAAAAGGGGGCCCGAGAACCCGGCGACGACAGTGAGTTGATCGCACTGAGCGTGCCCGAGAACCCGGCGACGACAGTGAGTTGATCGCACTGAGCGTGCCCGAGATCCGACGGTTGCTCTGCCACCTGATCTGGACGTATCTACCCGATCCCCGCCACGTCCTCGCACGCTCCCAGTGGCGCCGCCGCCATCAACACCGAGCCCGACAATGCCACTACCGAGCCCGAGGGCACCTGCCCTAAACGCGACTGTAGTACTACCGGGGCTTCGCCCCAGCCCGACGAGTCGTGTGGTGACCGCTGCGGTCCGGGGGCTCCGGCCGGTCGGGGTGATGACCCTGGTCGACGACGTCGATCGGGTGTATGAACCGTCGTAGCGGTTGGTTGGCCTACTGGCCGCCCGATCGTCCGGAGCTCATCATGACCCTACCGCGCAGCGTCGCCGACGTGTTGACCACGCACACGCTCTTCGAGGTCGAGTGCATCGACCGGATGTACCTGAACGTCTACGTCCCCGGTTTGCAGTACGCCCCGGGCCTGGTCGCCTACGTGCACCGACAGCTCGGGTTGCCGGTCGCCTCGACCGCCCCGTTGGCCAGGATCACCGACCGCTTCGCTGCGGCGGTGCACCGTTTCGCCGACACTCGCCGCATCCCGTGGGTGGACTTCGCCAGGGGCCAGCGCAAGGACGATGTGATGCACGAGTATCTCGAGCATTTTGCTGCGCCCGAGGGGGTGGTGTTCATCGGACGGGCGCAGGAGAGGACGCCGTTGTTCCGCACCGAGAAGCGCCGCGACGCCGCCGGCAAGAGTTATCCGTGGATCGTCAAGTCCACCGGCGTGGTCAACCATTACTACTTCTATTGCGTCGACGCCGACTTCGGCCCGTTCTTCCTCAAGTTCTGCTCGTACTTTCCCTACAACGCCAAACTGTGTATCAACGGCCACCACTGGGCCCAGCGTCAGGCGGCGAGAGCCGGGCTCGGGTTCACCGCACTCGACAACGCCTTCGCTGCCGTCGACGATCCGGACGCGCTGCAGGCGATCTGCGACCGGCTCACCGGTCCACGCATCGATGCTCTGCTCCGGAAGTGGCTGACCATCCTGCCCGATCCGTTCACCGACGCCGATCGGGACGCGGGCTACCGCTACGACCTGTCGGTGCTGCAGGCGGAGTTCTCCCTGACCCAGATGCTCGACGCGCCGGTCTCCGGGCGGGTGTTCTTCGAGCAGGTCATCCGCGACAATCTCGACGTCGGTCGCCCGGACCAGGTCACGTTGGTCTTCGACCGCAGGTTGATGCGCCGGGGGCCGCGGGCCACCCCGGGACGATTCCGCACGCGGGTGATCACCGAGGGCGTCACCCCCAGCCTGCACGTCGACTACAAACACACCACCATCAAGCAGTATCACAAGGAGGGACGGGCTCTACGCACCGAAACCACCATCAACGACACCCGCGATTTCCACATCGGGAAACGACTGACACATCTGCCCGCCCTGCGGGAGATCGGCTTTCACGCCAACCGCCGCCTGCTGCGCGTCCAACGACTCAGTCACGACCCGATCACCGGTGCCGACGCCCTCACCACCATCACCGGGCCCGTCACCACCGCCGCCGGCACCCGAGTGCCGGGACTGCGATTCGCCGACGGGCGCAGCCACGCCCTGCTGTCTGCGCTGCTGGTCTTCCGGCTGCACCCGAACGGTTTCACCAACAAGGACCTGCGCAACCTCACCGGCGAGCTGCGCGGACTCGACCCGGGCACGGTGTCCACCGGGCAGATGACCTACGACCTGCGCCGCCTGAAGACCCGCAACCTCATCGTCCGGATCCAGGGCACCCACCGCTACCAGGTCACCGACCTCGGACTCGACACCGCGAAGTTCCTCACCTGTGTCCACGATCGGGTCCTACGCACGGGTCTGTCCGAACTCGCCGCCCCGACAACCACTCCCGGCCGCCTCCGAGCGGTTGCGACCGCCTACCGCATCGCCGTCGACACCCTTACCGACACAGCGCAACTCGCGGCCTGAAATATCAAGCAGTCGAACATGACCCGAACACCACAAAACTTGACTCCAAAACCCGGCTACGCCGCTCTTAGCTACCTAGTTCGCCTCTCTCCGTGTACGGCCCGCACCCGACTTCCGGGGTGCGAGCCGTGTGTGCTGTTGGGGGCGTAATGGTGTTGTGACCTGGTCTGATGACATGTGGGGGTGTCGGCGACGTGTCGGGGGAGTGCCGGCGACGGGGTGTCGGTGTTGCGCGGGTGTCTGTTTCGTCCGATTTGGAATCGGTTTTGAACGTTGTTGATTAACAACATTTGGGTAATCAATTGGTGAGTAAGTCTTTCCGTGTGTTGTGCACACATGTCAGCTTGCGCGGTTCGTAACCGCGCCAAGCTATCAGCCGAACAGGTTGGGCGAGCGGTAGAGGTTGCGCGCGTTGTTGATCAGACGCCGGCGTACGGTCACGGTCGCGGCGAGAGCAAAGTAGGAGTCGACGACCGGGGGCGGATCTGTCGGTACGGCTGCGGAGTTTGCCGAAGCTGCTCATCGAGGCGTGTGTCGGTTCTACCACCCAGCGGTTTCCTGCTGGCTTGATCTCGCGCGCTCGCGGTGGACGGGGCATCACGAGATCCCCGTTGTGGTGGTGACGTTTCCGAAAGAATGAAGTGAGACAATCACACTCACGTGGATGTGTCTCATGCTCGGATGCGGGCCTACCTGGAGGATAGCCACAGCCGGAATGCTTCGCCCGTCGCTGCCTGCAACGTCGTTCCGCGGGTGGCTACTTCGATTTTCACCTGCCGCAGCAGTTCGGGCTCCACCCGGGTGGAGAACTGCGGGTGTTTCGCAGCGTCCGCGGCCGGCGTAGCGGATTCGGCTGCAGCCTGCGGTACGAGTGAATCTGCATCGCTATCGGGGCCGCTTGCGACGATGTACTGTTGAACGCTCCCGCGGGTAGGTCCTTGGACATCTTCATCTCCTTGACGAACCGATGAGGTACCTGTCGACGATATCGGCGGCCGTTGCCGCAACTCCCGTGGCCATCCCCGAAATCGAAAGGGCCCAGGGGATACCGGCACTGCAGGCATCGCTTTGGGGTACGCCGAGTAACGGAAATGCTTGTTATTCACATTCACGGCGGAGCGGACCAGAACTGAAAGGGATTTGCGTGTGGTACGAGGACTGGCTGACTCCGGGGCACACGGACTGCCGGTTCGTGTACGGCTAGGCATTGTGTGCGTAGTCAGTTCGCTCTGGTAGCTGGGGTAGAATTGCTCGTCAGCGGAGGCGGAGAGTGCCGAGAGCGCTTGGCATGTGCGAGTGAGCGCTGTGCGGCGGCGGTGACGGCTTCGGCGGTGAAACCGAACTCGCGGAACAGGGTCTTGTAGTCGGCGGACGCGCCGAAGTGCTCGATGGACACGATTTCGCCCGCGTCGCCGACGAAGCGGTACCAGGGCATGGAGATGCCGGCTTCGACGGAGACCCGCGCCTTGACCGTCGGGGGGAGGACGCCGTCGCGGTAGGCCTGGTCCTGGGCGTCGAACCATTCGACGCAGGGCATGGACACGACTCGGGTGGGGATGCCGTCGGCCTCGAGGGTCTCGCGGGCGGCCACGGCGAGCTGCAGCTCGGACCCGGTGCCGATGAGCACGACCTCCGGTGCGCCGGTGGAGGCGTCGGCGAGGACGTAGCCGCCGCGGGAGACACCCTCGTAGCTGGTGCCCTCGAGGACGGGCAGGTCCTGGCGGGTCAGGGCGAGGCCGGCGGGAGCGCGGGTGGCCTCGTCGGCGCCCTTCTCGAGGACGGCGCGCCAGGCGTGGGCGGTCTCGTTGGCGTCGCCGGGCCGCACGACGTACAGGCCGGGGATCGCGCGCAGCGCGGCGAGGTGCTCGATCGGCTGGTGGGTGGGCCCGTCCTCGCCGAGTCCGATGGAGTCGTGCGTCCACACATAGGTGACCGGGGTCTTCATGATCGCGGCGAGCCGCACGGCGGGACGCATGTAGTCGCTGAAGACGAGGAAGGTGCCGCCGTACGGGCGGGTCGGCCCGTGCAGCGCGATTCCGTTGAGGATTGAGCCCATGGCGTGTTCGCGGACCCCGAAGTGCAGGGTCCGGCCATACGGCTGGGCCGTCCACATCCGGGTGGAGATGGCTTCGGGACCGAAGGAATCGGCGCCCTTGATCGTGGTGTTGTTGCTCTCGGCGAGGTCGGCGGAGCCGCCCCACAGTTCGGGGAGCACCGGTCCGACGGCGTTGAGGACGGCGGCAGACGCCTTGCGGGTCGCGACTCCCTTGGGATCCGGCTCCCAGGTGGGGAGGACGTCGGCCCAGCCGGCGGGCAGGTCGCGGCCGATCAGACGGTCGAGCAGCTTCTTGCCCTCGGGGGCGCGCTGCGTCCACTCGTCGTACTGGGCCTGCCATTCCTTGTGTGCCTGCGCGCCGCGCTCGACGACCTTGCGGGTGTGGGCGATGACTTCGTCGGCGACCTCGAACGTCTTGTCCGGATCGAAGCCGAGAGCCTTCTTCACGGCCGCGACCTCGTCGGCACCGAGGGCGGCGCCGTGCGCCGCGCCCGTGTTCATCTTGGTCGGTGCGGGGAAGCCGATGATCGTGCGGAGCAGGATCATCGACGGCTTGTCGGTGACCTCGCGGGCCTTGTTCAGGGCCTCTTCGATGGCGACGACGTTCTCGCCACCCTCGACGATCTGCACGTGCCAGCCGTACGCCTCGTAGCGGGCGGCGGTGTCCTCGGACAGCGCGATCGCGGTGTCGTCCTCGATGGAGATCTTGTTGTCGTCGTAGATCAGCGTCAGGTTGCCGAGCTGCTGGACGCCGGCGATGGAGGAGGCCTCGGAGGTGACGCCCTCCTCGATGTCCCCGTCGGAGGCGATCACGTAGATGTGGTGATCGAACGGGCTGTCGCCGAGCGCGGGCTCGGGGTCGAAGAGGCCGCGCTCACGGCGGGCGGCCATGGCCATGCCCACGGCGGAGGCGAGTCCCTGACCCAGCGGACCGGTGGTGATCTCGACGCCGCGGGTGTGGCCGTGCTCGGGGTGTCCGGGGGTCTTCGAGCCCCAGGTGCGCAATGCTTCCAGGTCGTCGAGTTCGAGCCCGTAGCCGGCGAGGTACAGCTGAATGTAAAGGGTGAGACTGGAGTGCCCGCAGGACAGCACGAACCGGTCGCGGCCGATCCAGTCGACATCGGTGGGGTCGTGGCGCATGACGCGCTGGAACAGGGTGTAGGCGAGGGGCGCGAGGCTCATGGCCGTGCCGGGGTGGCCGTTACCCACCTTCTGCACCGCGTCCGCGGCGAGCACCCGGATGGTGTCGACGGCCTTGGTGTCCAGTTCGGTCCAGTCGGCGGGGTGAACCGGTTGCGTGAGGACGTGGATGTCGTCTGTGATCGACACGGGCAGAAGTCTCCTATTGCGGGGTCGGGAATATGGGCACTCGACTGCTGTCGGTGCCGGGACTGATTCTGGCCGCCCATTTCTCGACGGACGGTCTGGACTATGTGTAGGAGTAGAACCCTTGGCCCGTCTTCTTACCGAGACGGCCGGCATCGACCATGCGCTGTAACAACGGCGGCGGACGGTGTTGTTGCTCCCGGAACTCGGCGTGCAGCGATTCGGTGATCGCGAGTACGACATCGAGGCCGATTCTGTCGCACAGTGTCAGAGGTCCAAGAGGATGGGCAGAGCCACTGGTCATGCCTTCGTCAATATCCTCCCGGCTGGCGAATCCGGTTTCGAGCATTTTGATCGAATTGACCGGGTACGGAATCAGCAGGCATTGACCACGAAACTTGCCCGGTCCCCCGAGCGGATGGTCCTTATTCCCAGCCGCTCTTGTACGTAGGTAGTGACGTGGTCGACCACCACGTGTTCTGCGGTGGTGAGGCTGACGACGATCTCGATGAGCGGCAGGACGGGCACTGAGTTGAAGAAGTGGATGCCGATCACCCGCCCGGGGTTTCGGGTGGCGTTTGCGAGCCGGATGACCGGAATGGCGGAGGTATTTGTTGCCAGAATTGCCGATGGGCCGACGATGTCGTCGAGGGTGCGGAAGAGGTCGAGCTTCACGGCTTCGATCTCGGGAGCGGCTTCGATCACGAGGTTGTGGTCCGCGAAGTCTTCGATACCGAGTGTGACGTTGATTCTCGCGGAGATATCTGCCGAGGCGTTGGTGTCGAGTCGTCCCGACTTGACCGCACGGGCAAGGGACGACTGGATACGGTCCGTTGCGCAGTGGCCGAGGTGGTGTCGCGTTCGATGATGGTCACTGAATTGCATGCTCGCGCAACTACTTCCGTGATCCCTGCCCCCATTGTCCCGCCGTCGATGACGCCCACTCGCTTCACGTGATCTCCTTGGTCGTCAGGGTGGTGGAGCGACTGCATCGGCTCTGGGGGCATAGGTAGGTGCCGCTGAAGAAGTCGTACAGCGGCGCACCAGGCGGTGGTGACGTACGGCCCAGGTGAGTGGTGGGAACTTCCAGTCACTCCTGTAGGGCCGCACACCTGGTGCGCCGCCGACGGTCATCGCACTGTCTATGGCTGGACGTGTGCGGTGACGGTCACCGCGGTGTCTGGCTGGACGGTGCGGTGACGGGCTGGGTGAGTTAGCCGAGCCCCCGCAGCCGGGGCGCCAGGTCACGTTCGAACAACTCAAGGAAGCGCTTCTGGTCGTGACCGGGAGCGTGGAACACCAGGTGGTTCAGCCCTGCGTCGATGTAGGGCTTGATCGCCTCGACCACTGCGTCCGGGTCGGCGCCCACGATCCACCGCTTCGCGACCTGCTCGATGGGGAGCGCATCCGCGGCGGCCTCCATCTCGATCGGGTCGGTGATGTCATGTTTCTGCTCGGGTGTCAGGGACAGCGGCGCCCAGAATCGGGTGTTCTCCAGTGCTTGTGCGGGATCAGTGTCGTAGGAAATTTTGATCTCGATCAGGCGATCGATGTCCTCGACCTTCCGTTCGGCTTTCTGCGCGCCCTCGGCGACGGCTGGCATCAGTTTGTCGTTGTAGAGCTCCATGCCTTTACCGGAGGTGCAGATGAATCCGTCACCCGCACGGCCGGCGTAGCGGGCGACGACCGGACCGCCTGCTGCGATGTACACCGGAATGCCTTCTACGGGTACGTCATAGATCGAGGCGCCGGTGGTGCGGTAGTACTGACCTTCGAAGTCGACCCGGCCGCCCTTCCACAGTTCGCGCATGAGTTGCACGGATTCGCGCAGGCGGGCAAAGCGTTCCTTGAAGTCGGGCCAATCGCCTTCGAACCCGGTCGCGATTTCGTTGAGCGCCTCACCGGTGCCGACCCCGAGCATCACCCGGCCGGGATAGAGCAGTCCCATCGTGGCGAATGCTTGCGCGATGACTGCGGGGTTGTACCGGAATGTCGGTGTCAGAACCGAGGTGCCGAGCTGGATCCTTGTGGTCCGCTCACCGACGGCCGTCATCCACGCCAGGGAGAACGGGGCGTGGCCACCCTTGTGCCGCCACGGCTGGAAGTGGTCGCTCACCATGGCGCTGTCGAGTCCATGACTTTCGGCGAGCACTGAGAGTTCGACCAGTTCACGTGGGCCGAACTGTTCCGCCGACGCCTTGTACCCGAGCTTGAGTTCTGCGGTCATGTGCGTTTCCTGCTTTTCTGTGTGTACGAAGTGGGTCGTCAGCCGTGGAAGTCCACCGCGGAGTACTCACGGAGTTTGTTCAGACTGTGTTGTCCGTCGATCATCCGGACCGTGCCGGACTTGGATCGCATGACGATCGACTGGGTGGACGCTCCGCCGGCGGCGTATCGGACCCCGCGGAGGAGGTCACCGTCGGTGACGCCCGTCGCGCAGAAGAACACGTTGTCTCCGGAAACGAGATCTTCGGTATGAAGCACCCGGTCGAGGTCGTGGCCTGCGTCGATCGCTCGCCGGCGTTCGGCCTCGTTGGTGGGGGCGAGCCGTCCCTGGATCGCGCCTCCCATGCATCGCAGGGCCGCTGCTGCGATCACGCCCTCGGGGGTGCCGCCGATCCCCAGCAGCATGTCCGGTGCCGAACGTGGATCCGCGGCCGCGATGGCGCCGGCGACATCTCCGTCCGCCAGCAGTTGGACCCTGGCTCCGGCGTCTCGCACGGTATTGATGAGGTCGCCGTGGCGGAGCCGGTCGAGTACGGCCACTGTTACGTCCGAGACCGACGACTTCTTCGCTCGTGCCACCCGTCGGATGTTCTCGTGGACCGGCGCGGTGATGTCGATGACGTCGGCGGCATCGGGACCGACCGCGATCTTCTCCATGTAGAACACCGCAGACGGATCGAACATCGTTCCGCGCTCGGACACCGCGAGCACGGCGATGGCATTGGACATTCCCTTGGACATCATCGTCGTGCCATCCACCGGGTCGACCGCGACATCGCACTCGGGACCGTCGCCGGTTCCGACGCACTCACCGTTGTAGAGCATGGGGGCGTTGTCTTTCTCTCCCTCGCCGATCACGACGACTCCGCGCATGGTCACGGAATTGATGAGCTGCCGGATTGCGTCGACTGCGGCGCCGTCGCCGCCGATCTTGTCGCCCCGTCCCACCCAGCGTCCAGCGGCCATCGCGGCTGCTTCCGTTACGCGGACCAGTTCGAGGGCGAGATTGCGGTCCGGCTTCTCCCGGCGGCTCACGGTCATCGGGCCGCTGCCTTCACCTGATCGTGTGCAGCGTCGGCGCTGCTCGTGGAGTGTCCACCGAACTGATTCCGCAGGGCGGAGACTGCCTTCATCGACGGTGAGGTTTCCTGCCTGCTGGCGAACCGGGCGAAGAGTGCAGCCGAGATGACCGGTACCGGAACGGCATTGCGGATGGCCTCTTCGACGGTCCATCGGCCTTCTCCGGAGTCTTGGGTCCAGCCGGAGATCCCGGACAGCTCGGGATCGTCTTTGAGGGCGCGTACGAGGAGGTCGAGGAGCCACGATCGCACCACGGTGCCACGGCTCCAGGCCTCGATCACTGCCGGGACGTTCTCGACGAGTTCCGTGGCCTCGAGCAGCTCGAAGCCCTCCGCGTACGCCTGCATCAGGCCGTACTCGATTCCGTTGTGCACCATCTTTGAATAATGACCTGCTCCAATGGGTCCCGCGTGTACGAATCCTTCGCTGCGCGGGCCTTCCGGGCGGAGGGCGTCGAAGAGCGGCATCGCCCTGTCGACGTGTTCCTCGGATCCGCCCACCATCAACGCGTAGCCGTTCTCGAGGCCCCAGATTCCGCCGGACACACCGCAGTCGATGTACCCGATTCCTCGCGCGTCGAGGGCTTTTGCGTGGTGGATGTCGTCGATGAAGCGGGAGTTGCCTCCTTCGATGACGAGGTCGCCCGGAGAAAGCGCCTGTGACAGGTGTGTGATCGTCTCCTGCGTCGGCGCACCCGCCGGAACCATCACCCAGACGATGCACGGTGAGGGGAGTGCTTCGACGAGCGCGTCGATGGACGAGACGTCGGAACTGTTGACGTGTGGGTCGTAACCGAGGACCTCGGTGCCCGAACAGCGGAGCCGTTCGCGCATGTTGAAGCCCATCTTTCCCAGCCCGATAAGCCCGATCTGCATAGCGTGGAGCCTTTCCGAATCGACAGAGCACAACCGGTGGGGGAGGCCGAGCCCCGTGGGCACGCGTGCTCGACCTCCCGTGGGTGTGTCAGTTCTGGTTGTCCCCGAAGATGGCCTTCACCTCGAGGAAGTCCTCCAAACCGAACTTGCCGAATTCACGGCCGTTGCCGGACTGCTTGTATCCACCGAACGGTGCATTGGCGGCCAGCGGGGCACCGTTGAGGTGCACCATTCCGGTCCGCATCCGCCGAGCGACCTTCCGAGCACGTTCGGGGTTTCCGGAAGACACCATGCCGGCGAGCCCGTATTGCGTGTCGTTGGCGATGCGCACCGCGTCGTCCTCGTCTTCGTAGCCGATGAACATCATCACCGGCCCGAAGATCTCCTCCTGCGCGATCGTCATGTCATTGGTGACGTCGGCGAAGACGGTGGGCTTGACGAAGTAACCCTCCTGCAGCCCGTCCGGGCGGCCGGTGCCACCGACGACGAGCGTGCCGCCCTCGTCGATGCCCTTCTGGATGAGTCCCTGGATCTTGTCGAACTGTGCCTGCGACACCACGGGACCGACGGTCGTGCCCTCCGCATCCGGAGCTCCGACGACGATGGTGGCCGCGGCCTTCTTTGCGATCTCCACAGCCTCGTCCATGCGATCCGCGGGGATGAGGATGCGGGATCCGGCGTTGCAGGACTGGCCCGAGTTCACCACCATGCCGGTGACGTCGCGAGTGATGACGTCCTCGAAGTCGGCGTCGTCGAGCACGATGTTGGCCGACTTGCCGCCGAGTTCCTGGGCGACGCGCTTGACCGTCGGTGCCGCGTTCTTGGCGACCTCGACGCCGGCCCGAGTCGACCCGGTGAACGAGACCATGTCGACTTCGGGGTGCGCGGACAGTGCCGTTCCCACGGTCAGGCCATCACCGTTGACGAGGTTGAAGACGCCTGCGGGAACCCCGGCTTCGTCCAGGATCTCGGCGAAGATGATTGCGTTCAGGGGCGCGATCTCCGACGGTTTGAGCACCATCGTGCATCCGGCTGCCAGGGCGGGTGCCACCTTGGCGACGATCTGGTTGAGCGGCCAGTTCCATGGGGTGATGAAGGCGCAGACGCCGACCGGCTCGCGCACCACGGTCGTGGTGTCGATCTTTTCCTCGAACGTGAAGTTCTCGAGGGCGTCGAGCGTCGCCATGAAGTGCCCGAGACCTGCCGGCGCCTGAGCGGCCCCCGCGAGGCCGGTGGGCGCTCCCATCTCGCTGGTGACGGCGGCCGCGAGGTCCTTCATACGCCGCTTGTACACCTCGATGATCTTCTCCAGCAGGGCGATACGCTCGGCCGGGGTGGTCGACGCGAAACTGTCGAACGCCGTGCGTGCGGCGGTGACTGCGAGGTCAACGTCCTGCTCGTTGCCCATCGCGATCGTGGCGATCGGCTTCTCCGTCGCCGGGTTGATCACCTCGAGCGTCTTCGAGCCGATCGGGTCGACCCAGGTGCCGCCGATGTAGAACGTCTGAGTGTGGTCCATCATTTTCCTCCGTCGAAGCGTTGGTGGTGCTGAAAAGTGCTGGGGCCAAGCGATTGATCTCGAAAATGTGCGATCGCCCCCGTCAGTTCGGCGATCTGAGATAGACCGTTTTGGTGGTGGTGAAGAACGTGCGGGCAGCCTTTCCCTGCTCACGATTCATGCTGCTCGAGGCCTTGACTCCGCCGAACGGGACGTGCGGCTCCACACTCGCCGTCTCCCGATTGACATGCACCAGGCCGGAATTGATCCGGCGCACGAACTGCATGGCTTTGGAGATGTTCGATGTGAACAGCGAGGCCGACAGGCCGAACACGGTGTCGTTCGCCGCGGCCAGCGCTTCGTCGAAATCCTCGACCTCGGTCAGGACGAGCACCGGGCCGAAGATTTCCTCCCGCACGAGTCGGCTGGACGGGGCCACACCGGTCAGCACCGTCGGTTCGAGGAAGCAACCCTCACCGTCTGCCGTGCCACCGAGCAGGATGTCCGCACCCTCCTCGTGCGCGAGCCGAAGGTACTCGACCACGGTGTCGCGTTGCTCCGGTGAGGACATCGGCCCGATGTCGGTGGCCTCGTCGTACGGGTTGCCCACCACCAGTCGGTTGACCTGGGCGAGCAGCAGTTCGCGGAATTCCGTGGCCACCGGGCGCTGAACATACACGCGACTGGTGGCCGTGCACCGCTGTCCGGCGGCCAGCATGGCTCCGCGAACGACCTGCACGGCCGCATCCTCGAGTTCGGCGTCCGCCAGCACGATGGCGGGGTTCTTGCCGCCGAGTTCGAGTTGCACCTTGACGTTGCGGTCTGCGACCGCCTCACGGAGGCGGACACCGACACCGTTGGATCCGGTGAAGGTCAACGCCGCCAAGCCGCTTCCTTCGCGGCCCACGACACTGCCTGCAGCGCCGACGGTGATCCGTCTGTTCCGACGACGATCGGACGGTCGGCAGCCATGTTGTTCCCTACCTTCTTGGCGGGTGGTGGCACGGTGGGAGGGCTTGTCCTGAGATCCATGGTCGTCGCCTTCGGGTCGGAGGTCCACCCGCGGCCTTGCCAGTCCCTACACTTCCGACGATGTCAACGGTGGACCGTTGTGCACATTCACCGTCGTGCCGGTCGCCATGTGATGGAGCTGGTCGTGGACCCGCGGGGCCGGCGTTAGTGTGGTTCTCGCGTGCCTTCGTTCGGGGCTGAGGCCGAGGTAGTCCAGGTCCCCCGTTGCGGGGACGTTACGCTGCTCGCCGCCCTACGGGTCGTACGGCGGCGCGGGGCGCGGTATGTTCCTGTTCTGGGTGTCGCCGGGTGGCTCAGGGGAGGGGCGGACCACCGGAGAGCGGTTCCGCGCCCGAAATATGGCCAATGATTTTCTGCCCTTTTGATTCTCGTGTGTGTGCCGCCGAATTGTGGAGTTCACTGGTAGCGCACCAAGAGATATCGAGCATGGTCTGTCGGTCGACGTCGACCCGGTGCTGCGGGACCTGAATACGAGGCCCGTCCAGCCCGAGATCTGCGCGACGTTCTGTTTGTCGCACGCGGTGGGCTCCGCCGACACTTGATTCACGAGTCCGGTGCAATCTCTCAGCGGCCACAGTGGGGTCTACGATGAGATGTAGTTTGAATGCATTTGGAACAAAATGCCAAGCCAGTCGAGAATCGAATATCAATGAGGTAGTCTGCGCGCCCTTCCCCTGCGGAATGCTATCTATACGCAAATCAATCGACTGATCAAGTTCAGCCCTCTTGTTAACATCCAAAAGTGATACGCCCAGCGAAGCTGCCAATTCTCGCTGTAGTGCGCCCGTGCTCACAATATCCATGCCGTAAATCCGCGCAAGCTCTCGCCCGACGGAACTTTTCCCGCTTCCCGGTTCACCACTGATCGTGATGTGCCGGAAGTGCATAATATGTCCGATCTGGCCGACGCGGATCAACAACAAGGCGGACAATACTTCGATCTGGGCGGCGGTGCGTTGCCAGTGTCGGCCAAAATGCCTAGAAGCGTGCGGCGAGCCCGGTCTGTCACCTTCAGGCAGGGGGCGCCCGAGCAACGATCGTTGCGTTTCAAGCGGATTCGCCATCACCTGCTCGCCCTAGACGGGATTCAAGCCCTGCGCACCATCGTAGGCGCCATCGACCTCGACCCCGCCGGCGCGATAGACGCGTGCACCGCAGGACGTCGCACCCGAAGTCGAGGGCGGCAACGTGGTCGCCGACCAGCCGGTTCAGGATCAGGTGGATCTCGATTAGCTGGATTGGCTGAAATTCCTCGTCAGGCTGCATTCGACCTTCGAGATCGACATTCCGGAGGCCGACTACGGAAAACTCGTCACACTCACCGACGTGACAGACTACGTTGCCGCCCGGGTGACGCCGTGAGTCGCCGAGGACCACGTGCGAGGGGGAGCCACCTCTGACGTTCGATGTCGGATCCGCAGAGCGCGGCGGGTGATCGCCTCGTACTCGGAGGCCGATTCGAACAACTGGTGTGACAGGTCGGCCAGTGCGCGGGCGACGGCGAGCTGCTTGCCGATCGTCACCACGTCGAAATGTGTCGAATGGAGGCTCGCAGATCCCGTGCCCTCGAGTGCGGTGTCGTCCGGTCTCGGTAGGCGGGCCCGCGCCGACACCGACATGTCCGCGTCGTCCGGTTTGTGCCCGTCGATGACGATGCTCACCGACCACTGTTCCCCGTTCACATCCACTCCCGTCGTCGCCGGTGCTGCGATCTCTTCTTCACGTGCGTCTCGTACGTCTCCATCGAACCTCGGCCGGGAGTGCCGGAAAAGGGCCGCAAGTCCTCGGCCGCAGTGACATCCGACGCTCACCGTGGAGGCCGCGGACCTCTGGTCCCTGCTGCGGGTTATCACGCTGTCGCCGGCGCTGTCACGGATGTACTGCGCGAACTCGCGCACCACAGCAACAACCGGGTGTCCCTGGGCCCCTGCGTGCTCGGTGACCTGGGTGATCTTCATACGCCTTCGAAAAATTTCCTGGAAGGACTCGATCCTGTCCCACTCGTCGATGCCGACGTGCTCACCAATGCCCTCGGTGAACCGATGGTGTTGTATCCCAGACTGTTTCGTATCGTGATCTCGTCGAGTAACGCAGCGTCCATCTCTGATGGACTGTTTGGCCGCTTCCAGATCTGAAATGGTGAACCGGGCAACTACGATGACACTCATCCTCGGCCGCCTTCGAGTCGACAGTGGTTGCACCGTCTGCGAGTCTATCGCGAAGATCTCCTTGCTCGAGGATCGCAGGCGTCGACCGGTCGCCACCGCCATTGTGACTGCGACCAGCACAGCAATGGGCCTCCGGTGGCCAGAGCCTGGCAGTCGAGGCCGGGAGACCAGGCGTGGTCGACAGTTGTTCCCGGGCGGGAATCTCGAGACCGACATTATCGACGCCACGTACGACTACGACGCCGGGTATTGCGGTTGACCCATCCCGTCGCGGAGAAGGGCCTCACCGTACACGAAATCAGCAGAAGCAGAAGGAGGAAGGCGATCCATGCCTGACCCCGACCCACGCGGGACGGGAGTGAGTGGGACAGCAGGGTGGCCCTTGGTGAACATCAGCCCCCGGGTTTCGGAGCCGACGAGTTGCGAGGTGCGGCGGTGGCAGGAGTACGACCTGACTTGCACAGATTTAGTGTGCCAACGCTGACTACGAGTGCGGGATGTCCAGTGCGGTGAGGATGCGGGCTGCGTCGGCGGTGAGTGGGTCGGCGGCGGTGTGGGGTTGACCGGCGATGGTCAGGCTGATTTCTTGCAGCGGCCGGAGGATTTTCACGATGCGTCCGATCGAGATCCCGGTCTCGGCTTGCAAGTAGCGGGCTACGGCGAGGGCCGTGAACACGACGGTGAGGTGGGCTTCGATCGCGTCTCGGGTGTGGTGGAACATCGGCCGCGCCCGTAGATCAGTTTTCGACATGCGGAACGACTGCTCGACGTGCCAGAGGTCGTGATATTTGCCGATCACCTCGCCCGGTGTCATCAGGGTAGCGGAGAGGTTGGTGACGTAGCCTTTCAACCCGACCAGCGACCGGGCTCGATCGAGAGATGCGCTGTCGAGGGTGCGGCCGCCCGCGGTGGTCTTGACGAACCTCGTCGATTTCGGCGCCTTCGCCCCGTCGACGACCTCGCGGGCCCGGGCTTCTTGGGCGTTCAGGGTTTGGTTGTCGCGGACGGCGCGGCGCTTCGAGTACTGCCACACCGCCCGCCACGACTTCGGATGTCCGGCTGCGTCCCAGACGGGTTCGGTCCGGTGACGGACATTGTTGACGGTGCTCTTCGCATGCCTCGGGGTGACTGTGTCGATGATCTGACCGTCGGTGAAAACGTCACCGTTCCAATGGAAATGGTTCGCCAGATCAGCGGGCGCCTTGGTAACACGGGAGCCGACGATGAACTTCAGGCGGGCGTCGTCGAGGTCCTTGAGGTTGCCGGCCGACAGCATGCCGGCGTCCGCGGCGACGACCATCTCGACACCGGCGATGTCGTGCCGGGTCTGAAACTGCCGGATCATGGGCACGATCGTGTGGGTTTCGGCCTTGTTGCCCTCGAAACAGCCGATCTCGAGGGGGAATCCGGTCCGGTCGACGAGCAGTCCGACCACGATCTGTGGATCGACGCGACGTTCCTTCGAGTAGCCGACCTTGCGGAGGTCGTCTTCCTTCTCCGCCTCGAAATACAGGGTCGTCACGTCGTAGAGAATCAGTGACAGGCCTCCGGTCGTCGCGGCATGCTCGAAGCGTTTCGTGGCGACACGATCCTGGTAATCGCTCGTAGCGCAACGCTTGAGTGCGTTGGCGTAGGTGTTGCGGTGGGCTGGGGTCAGGCCAATCTCGCCGACGACTCGGGCGGTGTCGCTCATCGAGGTCGGCTCTACGAGTCGACCGAGGACCAACTGGAAGAACGCGTCGTCGTCAATCGCATCGAACCCTAACCTGCGCCATCCGGTCTCGATCACCTCAATCAGCCAGCGGGATCGTTTCGCCGCGATCACCGACCCGCGCTCACCACCGCCGAGGCCGAGGTCGAGTTCCTGCTGGCCGGCCTGCAACCTCTCCCGAGCCGTCTGCAGCAGGGCCGTCAACTCGCCGTCCGTGTGTGCGGAGCCGAGGTGCTCGACGACTTTGTCGCGGCGGCCCTGCTTGACCGCGATCTGCACCGCCGTCGCCCCGGATGCAGTCCGAACTTTGCGAATATACGCCGCCACCTGCCAGATCCTACCGACCCGTTAGTGTGCCAAATCCCGAACCAGCAAGCTCTCTACCAGCGCAGACTCCACGTCAACCCTGGCAATCCCTTCCTACCTGTGCAAGTCAGGAGGGTGGCCCTTGGTGAACATCAGCCCCCGGGTTTCGGAGCCGACGAGTTGCGAGGTGCGGCGGTGGCAGGAGTACGAGTACGACCTACTCGCACGATTCGGACGGCACGGTCGCGACCGGCGACGAAACGACGGAGGGGACGAATAGATCGGACTTCGGTCTACCGTCGTAGCGATGGGCGGGATCAGGCTCCCTCGTCCGCGGCCAGGTGGTCGATGTCGGAGAATTTCGTGTCGAGCCCGCTGCGCTTGTTGATCACGAACGTGATCGCCCACAGCACGATGCCGACGACCAGCATCACGCCGGCGATCCGGTATTGGATCATCTGCTCCTCGGTACGTGCCCACGGTCCGGCGAGGAAAAGACACAGCACCGCTGCGACGGCCGGCACCCAGACGGGAGCGCGGAAGAACGTTTTGTCCGCCCGCCGTTTGAGCATGAGGCACGCGATGTTGACCACCGCGAATACGCACAACAACAACAGCCCGGTCGTCCCGGACAGGGCGCCGACCACCGAATTCCCGGACATCTGGTTGACCACGACAATGAGCGCAAGAGTCATGCTTGTCGTGAACACGATCGCCGCCCAGGGCGAGCGGCGCGCCGGTAGGATGGACCCGAGTACAGTCGGGAGTACCTGCTGCTTCGCCAGCCCGTAGATCAGTCGACTCGCCATCAGCATGTTGATGAGTGCGGTGTTCGCGACCGCGAACACCGTCAGATAGGGAAAGATCTCATCGATCGGCAGCCCCGGTGCCCCGAGCCGGACCACGTGCAACAGGATCCCCTCACTTCCGGAGTCGTAGTCCAATGGCAGCGCGGCGATGACCGCGACAACGACCAGGATGTAGATCAAACAGGTGACTCCGAGTCCGGTGAGCATCATCTTGGGAAAGATGCGTTCGGGTTTCTTGGTCTCCTCGACCATGTTCACCGAGTCCTCGAATCCGACCATGGCGAAGAAGGCAATGGCGGTCGCAACCGTGACCGCGAGGAACCATCCCTTCTCGTTCGGGTCTTCGAATACCATCAGATTCCCGATGTCGCCTTCGGCGCTGCCGCTGCCGGCCGCGACGAGGCCGATGACGATGACGACTGCGAGCGCGGTCATCTCGATGAGGGTCAATACCACATTCAATTTCACGGATTCGCCGACGCCACGGAGGTTGATCACAGCGAGCAGGCCCATGAAGAGCAGCGCGACGACGAGTTGTGCGGTCTCCCCGGTCGGAATGTCGAACCAGCCCACTCCGTCTGCATCACTGAATGTTTCGTGCAGCCCGGCTAGTAGGTTACCTGCGACGACATTCGATGACGTCGACGCACTCGTGATGCCCGAGCAGATGACGGCGAACGCAACAATGAACGTGACGATATGGATGCCGAAAGCCTTGTGCACGTATAGGGCGGCCCCGGCGGCTTGGGGGTATTTCGTGACGAGTTCGAGGTAGGAGAAGGCAGTCAGCGTTGCAATGATGAACGCGAGAATAAACGGAAGCCAGGCCATTCCGCCCACGTTCTCGATCATGCTTCCGGTGACCGCGTAGACCCCCGCACCGAGAATGTCGCCGACAATGAAGAAGAGTAGCAAACCGGGACCCAGAACCCGTTTGAGTTCACCGCGCTTACCGGCGGCGTCCGGGTCGCCAGTCGCATGTGCCATGCAACAAATCCTAAACCCGCAGGTGATTACGCAGGTAGTGCTCGGCAGCACCTACCCGCCGGCTGTGACCGGCCCGGATTGGCAGCGGCTGACCGGGTGGGCCATCGGCACTTGAGGTGAGCTGAGTGGGACTGTGTGCCGGACAACTCCACCAGCTCTCGCGCAGTGCGCGTGCCTGGCTTCCGCGACACGCAGACACGCAGGGCGAGGTGCTCGATATTCCGCGGTTAGCGCCTCCGGGACGACAATGGGAGCCGGACCTGCAGACGAGGAGCGCACCGTGGCCACTGAGTCCGGAGGTAGTCCGCCGGTTCGTGCGGTGGACGGTCGGGAAACGTTTCGCGCCGCCGTGGTGGTTGGGGCACTCGGTGTCGTGTTCGGTGACATCGGGACCAGCCCGATCTACACCATCCAGACGGTGTTCAACCCGAAGGACCCGCACCCCGTGCCGATCAGCACGAACAACGTCTACGGCGTCGTGTCGCTGATCTTCTGGTCGGTGATGATCATTGTCACCGTGACCTACGTTCTGTTGGTGATGCGCGTCGACAACGACGGCGAGGGCGGGATCATGGCCCTGATCACGCTGCTGCGGCGCCTCGGTGGCGTGGGGGGGCGTCGCGTGACCGCGGTGCTGGCCGGTCTCGGTGTCTTCGGCGCCGCGCTGTTCTTCGGCGACAGCGTGATCACACCCGCGATTTCCGTGCTGTCCGCGGTGGAAGGCCTGAAGGTCGTCCAGCCGGGACTGGAGGAGCTGATTGTGCCGCTCACGGCGGTGATCATCGTGGGATTGTTCTCCGTGCAGCGGCGCGGCACGGCGGCGGTAGGTCGGCTGTTCGGGCCGGTGATGTTCGTCTGGTTCGTGTCGATCGGTGCGTGCGGTGTGACCGGCATTGCCCGACATCCGGAAATTCTTCGGGCGCTCTCGCCGACGTATGCGCTGAACTTCATGTTCGGGCACTTCGGCATCGCGTTCTTCGCGTTAACCGCGGTCGTTCTCGCGGTCACCGGTGCCGAGGCGCTGTATGCCGATATGGGCCATTTCGGACGGCCGGCGATCACCCAGGGCTGGGTGCTGCTCGTTTTACCGGCGTGCGTACTGAGCTACCTCGGCCAGGGCGCGCTGCTTCTCGGTGACCAGGGCGCGGTGGGAAGCCCGTTCTTCCTGCTCGCCCCGGGCTGGGCGCGTTTGCCGATGGTGCTATTGGCCACCGCTGCGACGGTGATCGCCTCCCAGGCGGTGATCACCGGCGCCTACTCGGTGGCGTCGCAGGCGGCGAGGCTCGGTTACCTGCCGAGGTTGCGGGTGGTGCACACCTCGGAGTCGAGGATCGGTCAGATCTACGTTCCGTGGATCAACTGGGTGCTGATGGTGTCGGTGCTCACGCTGGTGTTCGCCTTCCGCAGTTCGGCGGCATTGGCGTACGCATTCGGCATGGCCGTGACCGCGACGATCACGATCACGACGCTGCTGTTCTTCTACGTCGCCCGCACCAAGTGGGGCACGCCGTTGTGGCTGGTCGTGATCGGCGCCGGCTGCTTGCTGGCGGTCGACCTGCTCTTTCTGGCGGCGAACTTGACCAAACTGGTGCACGGGGCGTGGTTGCCGTTGCTGATCGGGCTCACGGCGTTCACGGTGATGACCACCTGGCAGCGCGGTCGCGCCATCGTCACACGCGCGCGGGGACAGGCGGAGGGACCACTGCGCGTGTTCGTCGACCAGCTGCACGATTGTCGGCCGCCGCTGGTTCGGGTCCCCGGCACTGCGGTGTTCCTAAACCGCGGTAAGCAGACCGCGCCGTTGGCGATGCGGGCCAATGTCGAGCACAACCGCGTGCTGCACGAACACGTGGTGATCATGTCGATCGACACCCTGCCGGTGCCGCGCGTACCGGACGCGGAGCGGACGGAGGTCGATGCTCTCGGCTACGTCGAAGACGGGATCGTCCTCGTGACAGTGTATTTCGGGTACATGGAAACGCCGAACATCCCGGACGCGCTGCGCCTGCTCGACCCCGCCGACACCGAGGGGCCGATCGCGATCGATGACGCTTCCTACTTCCTGTCGAAGATCGAGCTGACGATGGGGACCGCACCGACGATGGCAACATGGCGCAAGCGCCTGTTCATCGCCACCTCCGACATCACGGGCGACGCTGCCGAGTACTTCCGCCTGCCGGGCGAGCGGACAGTTATCATGGGTTCCCGAATCGACGTGTAGGAAAGTGGATCCGCCCAATCCGGTTTGTCCGACCCCGCGACAACCGACCGGCTCTGGCCGAACGTACATCGCCGAACATGGCTGGTGCTGAGCCCGGTTCGGTCTGCGACGTGTTTCTGCGTCGGCGACCGAGGCTGAACCGATCGACGGACACAACACCTTCGAAGGCATCCGTGCAACCATGTTCGGTGAACCGCATCCCCTCGATGCGACCAACGTTATGACACGAGCCGACACTCGCCACACCTGCTGCGCAATCTTCCGCAAGCCCAACGCCTACCGGCACGTTCCGGACGAGGCACCTGACCGTGACACTCTGAACTTGCGCATTCCCGTTTGAGCCCTCCGGTGACTGTCTTACGTTCCGCAACAGGCCTCGAGCCGCGCTTGTCCGATCCGCCTCCGGGAAAGATTCTGCACGCCGGCGCATACCGCCGGCGCCTACCGCGGGTCCGCCGAGTATGCCGGTCAGAACGGTGAGCGTCGTCGGGGCGGGGAACTCCGCCTGCGAGAAGGTCAACGTGAAGCTCTAGCGACCGCGACCGCGACCGCGACCGCGACCGCGACCGCGACCGCGACCGCGACCGCGACCGCGACCGCGACCGCGACCGCGCCCGCGGCGGTTGCGGCGACGCAGCACTGACCGACATGATGGGGGTGCCCGAGGTTTTCGCGGGTGGAGTCGCGGCGGCGGATGGCCGCGTATGTGCGCGGACTGCTCGGTGAGGTCGAACGCAAGAACGGATGGACACTGGCGGAGGCGGCCGGTGATACGGGCCCGGAGGGCATGCAGCGGCTGCTGAACTTCTACTCCTGGGACTGCGAGGGGCTTCGTGACGACGTGCGTGAGGTCGTGGTCGAGACGATCGGTGACGCCGACAAGGGCGTGTTGATCGTCGACGAGACAGGATTTTTGAAGAAGGGCACCCGCTCGGCCGGGGTGGCCCGGCAGTATTCCGGCACGGCCGGACGTATCGAGAACAGCCACTGCTCCTCTGTCAAGCAGCCGTCGCGGTGCCCATCAGTGGTCGGTCCGCGAGCATGGCGCGATAGACGACATCGGAAAGCCTGCGCTTGAGGATGCGAAGGGCTTCCATGCCACCGTCACCGCCCGCTTTGCGCCGGGCCAAGAGGGCTCGGGCGTCGGGATGGCAATGAGCCTGGGTGAGTGCGATGATATGGATCGCTGCGTTGATCCGCCGGTTCCCGGTGCGCGAGAGACGATGTCGGGCATGGTTCGACGACCACACCGGCAGCGGTGCGGTTCCGTTGTGGCGCGCGAAGGCATCCTTGGACCGGAAGCGATCGACACCGGCGGTCTCACCGAGCAGCTTCGCCGCCGTCAGTGGCCCACATCCGGGGATGGCCAGCAATGACGGTGCCAGCACCGTGGTTCGGACAGTGATCTCGGTGGTGAGTTCCTCGATCTCGACCGTGAGGCGCCGGAGATGGTCGACGAGGCGGCCGGCCAAGTCCGACACGAGCCCCGACAACTCCGACAAGAACACCTCGATCTTGTCGTAGGCGCTGGCTCGTTCCAATCGCTTCGGCGGTGTCCAGCCAGGATTGAGTTCGTGCAGATGCCAGCGCAACCGCCCGATGATGCGGGTGCGCTCGGCGACGAGATCGTCCCTGTGATCGACCAGAAGTCGAATTTCTCGTTCCATACCCTCGAGCCGGGCTTCCGGTAGGTTCGGTTCCCGCAGGGCGGCCCGAGCCACCGCGAGCGCGTCGATCGGATCGGACTTTCCATAGGTACGAGCACCGTCACGCGCGTTCGCCATCAGCTTCGGCGGCACCCGCACGACCCGTTCACCGGCGGCCAACAGGTCCCGCTCCAGACGGCGGCTCAGGTGCCGGCAGTCCTCGATCGCCCACATGCGATCGTCGCATTGTTCTGCGCCCCATCGCAGCAGCGCCAGATGGTCCTTGCTGGCGGTGCCAGTGGTTTTCGTCGACAGCTGGCTCCCGTTCTGATCGGCGGCGACGGCCGTGTGGGTGCGCTTGTGCGCATCGATCCCGATGACGATCATGGTGGTATGTCTCCTGCCCAGGTTGCGGGTGGTTGGCATGGACCGGTCGATCGGCATATCCCAGTCGGGGCGACGCCACGCTCCTCTCAAGCCAGGTCGGCCGGTCCTTTTCGTGTGTCGGCCGGCCGCAGAACTGGCAGAAGCCACGAAGGCAGGTCGGATGGTAGAGCGAACCGGTCGACACGATCAATCGTGACACTGGGATCGGGGTGTTTCTCGCCTACGCCTCCGACCGGGGCCGGGCGCTGATCGATCGCGAGTTGTATCTTCCGAGGGCCTGGACCGAGGACCGCGATCGGTGCCGGACCGCCGGGATCGGCGACGAGGTAGCTTTCGCGACGAAACCCGAACTGGCGCAAACGATGATCGAACGAGCCCTCGACGCCGGGGTGCCGTTCGGGTGGTTTACCGGCGACGAGGCCTACGGGCAGGTCGGCAAGCTCCGGCTATGGCTCGAATCCCGTGGTGTGGCCCATGTTCTCGCCGTTCCGAAGTCGCAGATGGTGATCTCGATGGAGTTGCGTCAGCGCCGAGCCCACGCCGTGATCGCCGACCTGCCAGCGACCGCGTGGCAGCGGATAAACTGCGGCGACGGCGCCCACGGACCCAGGCTCTACGACTGGGCGGTCGTAGACATTCGGCCACTGCGCGAACGGGGTTGCGGCCACTGGCTGCTGGCCCGCCGGTCGATCACCGACCCCGACGAGATTGCCTACTACATCTGCTATGGCCCCGCCGACACCGAACCCGCCGAGCTGGTCCGGGTAGCTGGCAGTCGCTGGGCGATCGAGGAGTGCTTTCAGACCACCAAGAACGAGACCGGACTCGTGAGGTTGCCCCTTGAGAGTGGACACCGGATTTCATGCGGCAACTGACAGCGTAGACGACGCGATCAGTCGTTGTTCGAACTCCACCGGGGAGAGGTATCCCAGCGCGGAGTGACGGCGACGTCGATTGAAGTACGAGAGCCACTCGAACAGCTCCAGCCGTGCCTGCGACTTCGACGTCCAACTCCGTCCGTGCAGCCACTCCCTCTTGAGTCCTTGGAAGAACGACTCGGCGAGAGCATTGTCGTAACTCGAGCCGACCCGGCCTCGACTCGGGCGGATCCCATGACGGCGGCATACATCGCCGAAAGCCTTTGCGGTGTACTGAGATCCGCGATCGCTATGGAATACGACCCCATGGACATCACCACCGCGGGTGCGCACCGCCATCTCGATCGCGTCCGTGACGAGCTCGGTGCGCATATGGTCGGCGATGGACCACCCCACCACCCGACGTGAACAGATGTCGATCACCGTCGCCAAAAACAACCACGACGAGCCCACCGGAATGTAGGTGACGTCCCCACACCACTTGGTATCCACAGCCGAAGCGGTGAAGTCCCGCATCACCAGATCCGGGACCGGTGGAGCTGACTTGTCCACGATGGTCGTGCGCTTGGTGCGGCGCAGGTGCCGGCCCACGACGTGGTTGATTCGCATCAGCCGAGTCACCCGCTTGCGGTTGATCTTGCGCCCGCTGGAGCGGAGTTCGGCGTGCACCCGCGGGGCGCCGTAGGCGCTGCGGTGCTTGGCATGGATGGCGCGGATCTCGGCGACCGTCGTGGCCTCGTCGGCCTGGCGGTCGGCGCGAGCATCCTCGGTGGCCAGGTGCTTGTAGTAGCCGGAGCGGGAGGTCCCGAGCACCCGGCACAGCCGCTGCACGCCGAACTCGGCGCGATGGTCGGAGATGAAGTCCCAGCGGCGGGTCTTCACTTCACCTCCTTTGCGAAATACGCGGCCGCCCGGCGCAGAATCTCGCGTTCGAGCTGCCATTCCTTTTCCGCACCGCGCAGCCGCGCATTCTCCGCGCGCAGCCGCGCGAGCTCGTCCGCCTCGGTCCCGTCGGCGCCGGTACTGCGGTCCTGCGAGCGCGCGTTACGGGCGGTGTCCTTGCGGACCCACGTCCGTAGCGTTTCGCCACTGACGCCCACATCCGCGGCCACCGCCGCGTACGTGCGTTTGCCGTCGGCCGCGCGATACAACGCGACCGCGTCTTTCCGGAATTCCTCATGAACACCCGCCCCTTCGATGTCGTGCCCGAGGCCGACCGGCTCGAGCAGACGCACACCCTCGACACCGCCGGCGGCCTGCTCGACCCCGAACCGGCTTCCCGCGTACCGGTGCCCTGGGATGCGCCCGAAGCCGACCGGCTCGAGCAGGCGCAGCCGGTCGGCACCGTCGACGATGCACTGTCCTCCGCCGGCACCGACCATGCCTGGGACGCGCCCGAGGCGGACTGGCTCGAGCAAGCCTTCGCGGTCCCCTTCGGCGACGACCACGACGTCCGCGACGGGTAACCGGCCAGAAACTCGCCATCCTGGGGCGCGGCGGACCTTGACCCGCTCCACCCACATGTGCTCGAACCGTACGGCGGTGTGTCGCCACCACGGGCAAGGTTCGCGCTACGCGGTGCTCGCCGAGCCCGGCATCGGGTCGCACGACGGGGACTCGGCCCGTGGTGATGTCAGCAAGAGCGGGGGAGATGCGGGTGTCGGGTCTGGGAATTTTTTCGCCATGACTCTTGTCATGTTCTATGTCGAACGCTATAACAAATCTACAGCGCATGCTGTAGATACTGTGAACAAACAGAGAGGTTTCTGGAGGTGGAAACAATGTTGATGCGCACGGATCCGTTCCGCGACCTCGACCGGTTGACTCAGCAGATCCTCGGTACCACGGCACGACCGGCGGTGATGCCGATGGATGCCTGGCGTGAGGATGATCGGTTCATCGTCGAGTTCGATCTGCCCGGGGTGGACGTCGATTCCCTGAACCTCGACGTCGAACGCAACGTGTTGACGGTGCATGCCGAGCGACCCGCCCGTGACGAGAATCAGGAGATGCTCGCGTCCGAGCGGCCGCGGGGTGTGTTCCGCCGGCAGTTGTTCCTGGGTGAGAATCTCGACATCGACAAGGTCGAAGCCACGTACGACGCCGGGGTACTGCGGTTGATCATCCCCGTCGCGGAGAAGGCCAAGCCGCGCAGGATCGAGATCAGCGGCAGCGGAGAGAAGAAGGCGATCCACGCCTGACCCCGACCCGCACGGGAGGGAGTGAGTGGGGGTGAGCACGATGACATTGGCGAACATCGGTCCCACGGTTTCGGAGCCGGATGGGTGCGAGGTGTGGCTCTGGCACGAGTTCGGCCTGTTCGTGGCCGATTCGGAGGGCATCCTCGCCGAC
>NZ_CP063784.1:0-13147 GCF_016772255.1 Rhodococcus sp. 21391
TTGACGTTGCGGTCTGCGACCGCCTCACGGAGGCGGACACCGACACCGTTGGATCCGGTGAAGGTCAACGCCGCCAATCGGTGGTCCCCGGTCAACGAACCGGACAGGGAACGGCCCTTGCCGGTGACCAGATTGAGCACACCGGTCGGCAAACCCGCCTCGGCGAAAATCTCGGTGAGCAACACCGCGCTGCCGGAGGTCACTTCGGCCGGCTTCCACACCACGGAGTTGCCGAATGCGACTGCGGGAGCGATTTTCCACGTCGGAATTGCTAACGGAAAGTTCCACGGCGTGATGGCGCAGACGATCCCGAGGGGTTGCTCGACGGTGAGCAGAACGGTCTCGGGGTCTGCGCTCGGGTAGGTCTCGCCCGAGGGCTGCAGCAGATCGCCGGCGTAGTAGCGCAGGATCGCAGCGCTGCGCAGCACCTCGCCGCGGGCGTCGCGGATGGCCTTGCCCATGTCGGCGGTGAGCCGGCGAGCGGCCGTCTCTACTCTAGCCTCGAGCAGGTCGGCTGCTCGGCGCAGGACGTCGGCGCGTTGGACGGCAGATGTGGCCGCCCATCCCGGCTGTGCCTTCTCGGCCGCGTCGTAGGCGCGGTGGACGTGAGCGGGAGTCGCCGACGCGAAGGTGCCCGACGGGCGATCTGTCTCGTACGGATCGAATCGTTTAAATGTCTGTTCCGAGGTGCACCACTCGCCATCGATGAAGAGCGTCGCGGCCTCGTCGAGGAGCGTTGCAGACGCAGAGGTGTTGCACATGGTCACCTGACCTGGGGCATGGAAGGAGTCGAACGTGGGATTTCGGTTCTTTCACCTGCGGCGATGTAGCGCGACGACGTTCTAGTAGGTGTGTCGCGTCCGGGAATCCCGCCGGGGTGTCCGAGCCGAAGCGTCATCGCGGCGATCAGACCGGCCGAGGCGCTCAGGGAATCGTGGGCCATGAGGTTGTCAGGGGCATACGGCATGTGATGAGATTACCTCCCAAGTAGAAACGTTTACATAACAATATGTGCCCATGCCGGAACGGTCAAGGAGACTTCGAATGAGAAACGATCGAGGGCGCACTGTTCGCCCCCACGAGTACCTCGACACCGACGAAGGGCCGGCGCGGGAGGAGCACAACCCCGCGGAATCCCCGGCCGCGCCCGGCCCGCTCCAGCGGCTGTCCGCCGCCGGCGTTGCCGTGTGGCTCGACGATCTGTCTCGTCACCGCCTGGCGTCGGGGAGCCTGGACGCACTCGTGCGAAACCGGTCCGTGTCCGGCGTGACCACCAACCCGTCGATCTTCGAGAACGCCCTGCGGTCGGGTGAGGCCGCCTACGGTGAGCAGATCGTCGACCTGGCGATCGCGCGGGCGAATGCCGCCGAGGCCGTACGAGCGTTGACCACCACCGACGTTCGCTGGGCCTGCGAGATTCTGCAGGAGACCTACGAACGATCCGGCGGTGCCGACGGATATGTCTCGATCGAGGTGGACCCCTACCTGTCGCGCAACGTGCCGGGCACCGTCGCAGAGGCCCGCGACCTCTTTCGCTCGATCGGCCGCCGCAACGTCCTGATCAAGATTCCGGCGACGGCCGAGTGCCTTCCCGCCATCACACAGACGCTCGCGGCCGGCATCGGCGTCAACGTGACGCTGATCTTCTCTCTCGAACGTTACGAAGGCGTCCAGGACGCGTTCCTCACCGGTCTCGAGCAGGCCCGCGCGAACGGCCACGACCTGGCCGGAATCCAGTCGGTGGCCTCATTTTTCATCTCCCGCGTAGACACGGAAGTAGACCGGCGCCTCGGCGAGGACACTCGCGACTACCTGCGCGGGGCAGCAGCGATAGCAAACGCCAGGCTCGCCTACGAGAAGTTCGAGACGATGCTGCGCACTCCTCGATGGCGCGCGCTCGAGGCCGACGGCGCCCACCCGCAGCGCCTCCTGTGGGCATCCACCGGTGTCAAGAACCCCGCGTACTTCGACACCCGGTACGTCACCGAGTTGATCGCCGCCCGAACAGTGAACACGATGCCGGAGGAGACGCTGCACGCGGTGGCCGATCACGGCGTCGTGGACGGCGACAGCATCTCCGGAACATATGACACCTCACGCACGGTCCTCGACAAGCTCACGCTCGCCGGAGTCGATTACGACGACGTCGTCCGTGCGCTCGAAGCGGAGGGACTGCAGAAGTTCGAGGTCGCCTGGAACGAACTCACCTCGACCGTCGCGCTGCTTCTCGACGACGCCCGCGCGCAGATCGACCGGTCCGGTAACCCAGCACAGAAACCACCGCCGTTCCCTGTCACGGCGGTCCAGACTCGAGAAGTGTGAGGCGATGATGGAATTCCTTCACACCCCGGTCGATCAGCGGCCGCAGTGGGCCGCGCTCGCGAAACACCGAGCACGCCTCGACGGAGTATCGCTTCGCCGACTCTTCACCGAAAATCCTGGTCGCGCTGCCGAGTTCACCCTCTGTGTCGACGGACTGCTACTCGATTACTCGAAGAACCTCGTCGACGCCGAGGTGATCGGCGAGTTGGTCGACCTCGCCTACGCCGCCGGTGTGGACCGGCGGATCGAGGCGATGTTCGCGGGGAAACGAATCAATACGACCGAAGATCGCGCCGTGGCACACGTGGCATTGCGCGCCGCACGCGGTGCGCGAATGGTGATCGACGGAGGTGACGTCGTCCCGGGGGTGCACCAGGTACTCGACGACATGGCGGCCTTCGCGACCCGGATCCGGTCGGGAGCGTGGCTGGGATACACGGGGAAGGCCATCAAGAACGTGGTGAACATCGGGATCGGCGGGTCGGATCTCGGCCCCGTGATGGCCGCCGAGGCGCTGTCGGCCTACTCGGATCCGGAACTGAACGTCCGTTTCGTCTCCAATATCGACGGCTCGGACATCGTGTCGGCGGTCCAGGATCTCGACCAGAGCGAAACCCTGTACATCGTCGTGTCCAAGACGTTCACCACTGTCGAGACACTGACCAATGCGCGCACCGCGCGCCGGCTCCTGGTGGACGCGCTCGGCAACGAGGATGCGGTCCGCAGACACTTCGTCGCCGTCTCCACCAACGCGGAACAGGTGCGTCGCTTCGGGATCGATACCGAGAACATGTTCGGCTTCTGGGACTGGGTCGGCGGTAGGTACTCCGTCGAGTCGGCGGTCGGACTGTCGTTGATGATCGCGATCGGGCCGGAGAACTTCGCCTCGATGACCGACGGCTTCCGTGCGATGGACACTCATTTCCGCGAGGCGCCGTTCGCCCGCAACATGCCGGTGCTCCTCGCACTGATCGGACTCTGGTACAACAATTTTCACGACGCTCAGACTCATGCCGTCCTGCCGTACAGCAAGTACCTCGCACGCTTTCCGGCGTACTTGCAGCAGCTCGACATGGAGAGCAACGGCAAATCGGTGGACACCGAGGGACGGCCCGTCCGGGTCCGTACCGGCCCGGTCGTGTGGGGCGAACCCGGCACGAACGGCCAGCATGCCTTTTATCAGCTGCTGCACCAGGGCACCCATCTCGTCCCCTGCGACTTCATCGGCTTTCTTCGTCCCGTCGACGGTCCTGACGAACACCACGATCTGTTGATGGCGAACTTCTTCGCTCAGACCGAGGCGCTCGCCTTCGGCCGCAGCGCGGAGGAAGTGGCGGCTGCCGGGGTGCGGGCCCACCTCGTCGCGCACCGAAGTTTCGCGGGGAACAGACCGACGAACACGCTGCTGGCGGGCAGGCTGGACCCGTTCGTGCTCGGTCAGCTGGTGGCTCTGTACGAGCACAAGGTGTTCACCCAGGGGGTTCTGTGGGGGATCAACTCGTTCGATCAATGGGGTGTGGAGCTGGGCAAAGTACTCGCCCACCGCATCGTCGACGAGCTCTCTCAGGACGAGCCGCCCACGCTCGGTCACGATGAATCGACCAACTCCTTGGTCTCGCTGTACCGGAAGGCCGCGGCCCGGCGAGTGTAGTCACGGACCGGTGGAGACCGAAAGGTTGCCGCCGTGCGCCGAGGGAACAGGGCTGTCCCCGGTGCGGTATGTGCAGGTCCCGGGCCTGACGATGGCCTCCGCGACAGGCACGCGAGAATTTCCAGAACACTTGACGCTCCATAACCGCTCTTGTAGATTAGAAACGAATCCAGTCGGCATTACAACAGGTAAAATGCCAGATTAGATATCCAAAGTGGAAACGTTTCACACCGGCGAGCAATCTCGGTGGTCGTCGCGGGAGTCACCCGAAGATCCAGCACGAGCCAACCGCGCTCAGTCTGCCCGGCCACCATTGTGGATGCCGTCGGAAACCGACTCGAAATGAAGGGAAGACCCGGATGGCCGACTTCGATCCGTCAGCGCCGAACGCGCGACGTTACCCGCGGGTGATCACCGAAGGCGAGATCAGCAGCATGCCGCGCCTACAGTTCAACACCGGCATCGACACCGCGATCTTCCTGTCACGGGAGCGCGACGACGCACGCTACTTCCGCCAGGGCTACTGCTACCAGGAGCCCGACCACGCCCCCTACAACTGGGAGCAGCCCAACTTCGACGAGACGCACTACTGCCTCGAGGGGCACATCAAGCTGCGGGTCAAGGATGCGAACGACCGAGAGGTCGTGCTCGAAGCCGGTCCGGGAGAGCACATCTACCTGCCGGCCGGATACACCTACACCCTCGAGAACACCGGTGTGCGGACCGTCTTCTTCTGGACCAGCGGACCGTCTCCCCGCGTGGGACTCGTCGAGGTGCCGGATTACCACAAGACCCTCCAAGAACTGAGGAAGTGAGAGAGCAATGGCCGTGACCGCAAGTCAGACCGCCCCGCTGCGGGGCGACAAGAGGTGGGGTTACCTCGACAGGGCCAAGAGCATCCGTGTTGCGAGCGTGAATGCCGACGGGAGCATCTACCTGACTCCCCTGTGGTTCGTCGTCGACGAGAAGCGGATCTTCCTCCCGATCGACGCCGGTAGCCGCCACGGTGCGAACTCGCAGGCGGGCCGGAAGATCGCCGCGCTGGTCGATTCGGGCGACGAGTACGCCACCGTCAGCGGTGTACGCATCCTGGGAACGCTGGTCGAAGCCACCGACGAGGTTCTCGTGAAGAAGCTCCAGGACAAGGTGTTCGAGAAGTACTTCGGCACGGGTCACCCCTACGCCGAGCAGTACTTCGAGTTCGGTGAATTCGCCGACCGCCGCTACCTGGAATTGGTGCCGGACAAGATGATCGGCTGGGATTCACGCGAGACGACGATGCCGCAGGTTCCGGAAGCTCGCGTGCTGCCGGACTTTGTAGGAGACCGGCCGCTCCCCAAGAGCTGACCGATCCTTTCATCGCCGCAGATCACGGCGGACCGGCATCGCCTCGTTCACTGACGGGGACGCCGGTCCGCCGCTTCCGACAACGACGACCGCGGGCGACGGCTCGAGTTGCACACACACATTCTTTGAAATTTGGAGTAGGTATGACTTCGACTAAGGACGGCGCCACCCGGGTGCTTGTGGTCGGCGAATCGTGGATCAAGCACACGGTGCACATAAAGGGCTTCGACGAGTTCCGCACAGTCGAGTACGAGGAAGGCGGCGGCGTCTTCCTGGACTCGCTGGAGGCTTCCGGGCTCGACGTGACGTACATGCGCGCCCACGAGATCTCGGGGCGGTTCCCGAAGACACTGGAAGAGTTGCAGCAGTTCGACGTCGTGGTCCTCAGCGACATCGGAGCGAACTCCTTCCTGCTGGCCGACGAGACGTTCCTGCGATCCGAACGCAGCGTCAACCGGTTGTCGCTGCTGGCGGACTTCACCGAAGCCGGCGGAGGCCTGATCATGGTGGGCGGCTACATGTCGTTCACCGGGATCGACGGCAAGGCCCGCTACGGGATGAGCCCGCTGGCACCGGTCCTTCCGGTCACCATGCTCGACTACGACGACCGCATCGAAGTTCCCGAAGGCCTCGACGCCACGTTCGACGCGCCGAACCACGAGATCCTCGGCGGGACCCCCGCGGAATGGCCGATGCTTCTCGGCTACAACCGGGTCATCGCCAAGTCCGACGCGACGGTTGTCGCGCGCTTCGGCGAGGACCCGCTGCTGGTCGTCGGTACCGCCGGCGTCGGCCGCACGGTGGCCTTCGCGTCCGATCTGGCGCCCCATTGGGCGCCGCCGGAATTCGTGCAGTGGCAGCATTATCAGGCGCTGTGGACGTCGATCGTGAACTGGGCTGCGGGCCTCGACACGAGCCTTCCGTCGCCGGTGCACGCAATCGCTGCGGTAGATTGAGAATTTTATGAGCAATGGTCAGCCCCCGACGATGAAAGATGTGGCCCGGCACGCGGGCGTATCCGTGAGCACGGTCAGCTATGTCTTGAACGACAGCGGACCGGTTGCGCCCGCACGTCGAGCCCGCGTGCTCGATGCTGTGCGGGTCCTCAACTACGCACCCAACGAGGCTGCGCGGGGGTTGAAGAGACGTTCGGCGCCCACGATCGGACTCGTGGTCCCCGAACTGTCGAACCAGTTCTTCGCGCTCCTCGCGGAGGGCGTCGAACAGGCGGCAGCTGCTCGTGGAGTGCTCGTCGTGTTGTGTGCCCCCGAAGCCATCGACGGAGGAGAGTCGCTCAATGGGCGGCTGCTGCGAAGTCAGAGGCTGAACGGGATCATCTACCTGTCGGGGGCGTCGACGTCACCGACGTCGCTTCTCGAACTCACGCGGCTCGGTCCGATCGTTTTGGTGGACGAGCAGGTCCCCGGATTCGACCTGCCGGCCATCGTGTCGGACAACCGCCGCGGTGCCCGGGAAGTTGCTCAACATGTGCTCGAAGCAGGCCATCGCAAGATCGCCGTCATCGGCGGTCCCGAGGGTCTGTGGACGGCCCAACAGCGACTCGCCGGTTATCGGGAAGCGTTGGCAGCCGCCGGAATCGAACCCGATACGGTTCCGGTCTTCGGTGGTAGCTACCGGCAGGAGTCGGGTACGGAACTCGCGGCGAAGGCATTGGCCGGGCCGCCGTCGGTGCGCCCGACAGCGTTGTTGTGCGCGAACGACCTGATGGCCATCGGCGTGCTCGAGTACTGCCGATCCGAGGGCATCCGAGTGCCCGAAGAACTCAGCGTCGTCGGCTTCGACGACCTACCTCTGGTCTCGCTCCTCACACCGAGATTGACCACAGTCCGCCAACCGGCTCGGGACATGGGCGAGCGAGCCGCGAACCTGCTGTTCGAACTCATCGACGACAAGGTTGACGTTCCCGCGCCCGAGCCGTTCCCGACCCTGCTACAGATAAGAGATTCCGTGGCCACACCCTTAGGTAATTCATGAGTACGTCGCTGGACGAGGGCACCACCCGGGGGCGAGTGTTCGTCGTCGGAGCGATCAACGTCGACCTGGTCGTCGCCGCTGAGAGACTGCCCGGTCCGGGCGAGACCGTCGTGGGAACCCGCGTCGAACGGTACGGCGGCGGCAAAGGCGCCAACGCCGCGGTGGCGGCCGCGCGGGCAGGCGCGGAAGTGCATCTCGTCGGAGCGGTAGGCGCGGACGCCAACGGCACCGAAGCGCTGGACGAACTCACCGCCGAGGGCATCTGGGTGGACGGTGTCACCGTCCTCGAGCACGAAGCCACCGGGGTCGCGTTGATCGTCGTCGACCCGGGCGCCGAGAACCAGATCGCCGTCGGCGCGGGCGCCAATGCCGCACTGAGCGCCGAACACGTGACCCGGGCCCTCACCTCCGACCTGAGACCCTCGGATTCAGTGCTGGTCAGCACGGAAATACCCGACGCCGCGGTGGAGGCTGCGGTGGTATTTGCCGCCTCGGCGGGTGCACGCTGTGTCCTGAATCCGGCCCCTCCCATTCCCGGGGTTGCCGATCTCCTCGGGTACGGGCCGATCCTGACGCCCAATGCTGGTGAGTGTCTCGAACTCGCCAAGATGCTGGGTGACGAGCACACTCACGCCCGCGAGGCGGCCGCCGCGATCATGGTACGCACCGGAGCGCCGGTCGTTGTCACCCTGGGAGGTGACGGTGTCCTGGTACTCTCGCCCGACGGGAACGTCGACCACGTTCGGCCACGGCCGGCCGTGGCGCGCGATACCACCGGCGCAGGCGATACCTTCAATGGTGTTCTGATCACCCGGCTAGCGGCGGGAGACGACCTCGACGGCGCCGTCCGAGCCGCGAATGTTGCTGCCGCGCTGTCTGTTGTACACGTCGGGGCCCGCGCAGGGATGCCTCGCGCCACGGAGATCGAGGTCGGCAGTCGGGCGTAACCACCCCTCGAGGCCCCTGTGCGGCGATCATCAGCGCACCCGGAGGCTTCCCGAACCGGAGCATATGGAGCAACCATGACTATTGACGACCGTGCAACGTTGATCGACCAGTTCGTCTACGCCTGGAACATCAAGGACGTCGATGCACTGATGAACCTGATGGCAGACAATTGCACCTTCCACTCTTCGGTCGGCCCTGATCCGGGAGTCCGGTTCGAAGGTCATGCCGATGTTCGTCGCGGATTCGAGATGTACCTTCGGCCAAGCGGTTCGGCGACTGAAACCGTGATGGAGAAGCCGCTTGTAAGTATGAATTTTGCTGTGACCCGGTGGACTACATTCCAGAGGCAAGGGGATGGCACCGTTCTGGAAACACTTGCGTGCGACGTGTTCGAGTTCGAAGGCGACCGTATCAGGCGTAAGGACACCTACCGCAAAATTTCCACTCCCGTTGCTGCTTCCTAGAAGTAACAACGCAGAGGAAATAACTGAATGTTGTGGGGTTACGGTCGGATCCGCAACATGATCACTCTGACGCCCCTGACAAGTCTCGGAGTGCGGACCCGCCCGGAGTTGAGGTAGACAGGGCGACCGTCCCGCAATGAGCGGGAGCACCGCATGGTCGCTTCGTCGAGTCGGCACCGACCGGTCGCCTCGCCGTGCTGACGCCTGGCCACGGCGGCCTCGACTCCGGCTGCGAGAATACGGTCATTCACTCGTGTGGATGGCCGTATTCGTCTGTCCAGGTGCCTGTTTCATTTCCGGTCCCAGTCCGTCACGCGGCCGGTCAGCGGGGTGTCGGCGAGTAGCTCGGGCCCCGTCGACCAGAGTAGAACCCTTTCTAGTTTCTGGTCGTTCTACCGGGTTTCCGGGTTCGGCAGCGCCGGGAGACGGAGCGCGGAAGCGAGATGCGGCCGGCTGATCGTTCACGGAGGATTGTCCAGGCCAGCCGTGGCGCAAGCCGGTTTCCTGAGCAATGTGCGCGAGCTGAGAATTGATCTCCGCGAACCTCTTGACTGCGGGACTATAAACGTTAATAGTAAGTGTGATGCAGCGCACTGAGAGAGCGAACCCGCTGTATGTCCGCCCGCGTGACGGGTACCTGCTCTCTAGACGTAATGGACCGAAACATGATGGTAACCAACGTCATACAGGATCGAGTGCCAGATCGAACGCAGCACCTCGGAGAAGAAGGTTCGGGCCGCATTCGCGGCAACTCTCCTGGACTTGGAAAAATCCAGACAGCAGAGAAGTAGCAACGAGCACACCACGAGAAAAGGCGAAATTGCGATGGCTTTGAGTCGGAGTTACGACAACATCATCATCAACACCGATAGCTACAAGCATTGTCATTACCCGTTGTATCCGGCGGGGACGGAGTATGTGTCCAGTTACATCGAGTCGCGGGGTGGGGAGTTCCCGGTTACGATGTTCGTGGGGTTGCAGGCCTTCATTCGGGAGTATCTGCTGCATCCGATCACGCTCGAGGACATCGATCAGGCGGAGAGCATCACCCGTGAACAGGGGATGCACTTCAGTCGGGAGAATTGGCTGGGGATCCTCAACGATCACGGTGGGTTCTTGCCGGTGGAGATCGAGGCGGTGCCCGAGGGCCTGGTGATGCCGACCCGCAACGTGCTGGTGCAGATCATCAACACCGACCCGAAGTACTTCTGGGTGACGAGCTTCTTCGAGACCGCCCTGCTGCGTGGGGTGTGGTACCCGACCACGGTCGGCACCATCAGCTGGCTGGCCAAGCAGGTCATCAGGGAGGCGTTGGCCCGGACCTCCGATCACCCCGAAATTCTGCGGCACTGTCTGCACGACTACGGCGCCCGCGGGGTGAGCTCGCAGCAGTCGGCCGCGCTCGGTGGGTTGGGGCACCTGGTCAACTTCAACCAGAGTGACACCGTGCCAGGCATCTTGGCGGCGAAGGAGTACTACAACGCGGTGGCGCCGTCGAATTCCGGCCCGAACTCCGAGCACGCCAGTTTCTGCGCGTGGGGTCGGGAGAACGAGGCCGCGGCGATGCGGAACATGCTCGAGGTGCACGCACCGAGCGGGGTGGTGTTGCTGCTGACCGACACCTATGACCACGAGAATGCGGTCAAGAACATCATCGGCCGCGAGCTTGCCGACGTTGTCCGTAACTTCCCCGGACTGGTCGGGGTGCGCCCGGACTCGGGTGATGTGGTGCAGGTGACCGCGGAGACGACCGAGTGGTTGATGGATAGCTTCGGGTTCACCACCAACAGCAAGGGTTTCAAGGTGCTGCCCGACTATGTGCGGGTGGTGCAGGGGGACGGGGTCAACCGTGACAGTCTCCCGCGGGTGTACGCCGAGCTCGAACGCCGCGGTTTCTCGGCGGAGAACGCGATCTTCGGGATGGGGGGCGGGCTGTTGCAGCACTGCAACCGGGACACGATGAACTTTGGGCAGAAGGCGTCCGCGGTGTGTGTCAATGGTGAGTGGCGGGGCATCGCGAAGGCGCCGACCGGGGATGCGATGAAGGCGTCTAAGCGTGGCCGCCTCGGGTTGCGACTGTCGCAGGGTGGGTATCAGACGGTGCCGCGGGAGTCGATCTCGCCGGAGGAGAACATTCTGCAGCCGGTGTTCCGTAACGGCAAGTTGCTGCGGAAGTGGGATTTCTCCGAGCTGATTGAGCGTAGTGAGCGGGAAGTGCCGGAGAGCTATTACGCCGACGCCATCGCACCCCTGCACAACGACGCTGAACTCGCACTCTCCTGAGAGCTGCCGGCGACTGGGCGCAACCTTCACAATGCCCTGGTCGCCGGCCCCCGAGCAGGCTTGTTACTCGTTCCACACACAGTTAGGTTCACAGCACGATGACTAAGCTGCACGTCTTCGACATGGACGGCACCCTCCTGCAGTCCACTGCTTCGATCGAAATCTCGAGAGCGGTCGGAGAACTCGCTGCGGGCGAGCTGATCGAGCAATCCTGGTTCAAGGGCGAGATCAGCGATGTGCGTTTCTGGGAACTCTGCCTTCCACTGTGGGAAGGGCTCAGCGAGGCGGACATCGATGACGCGTTCGCCGCCTCCCCGTGGATCGGCGGCGTGGTCGAAGTCTTCGCCGATATCCGCAACCGTGGCGAATACAGCACCGTCATCTCTCAGTCACCCCAGTTCTTCGTGGAACGTCTGACCGGTTGGGGCGCCGATTCGGCGTTCGGCGCGCAGGTGGCCTTGAGGAGCGAGGTCGGCCCTGAGAGTCTCCTCAGCGCCGAGGACAAGGTCTCGATCGTCAGCAAGCTACTCGCGGAGTACGGGCTCGCCGAAGGGGACTGCGTCGCGTACGGCGACTCCACGTCCGACATCCCGCTGTTCGGAAAGCTTCCGAACACGGTGGCCGTCAATGCGAGCGCCCGGGTCCGTGAGCTTGCGACGATCGAGTACGAGGGGTCCGATCTCCGCGGTGCATACGTCCTCGGCCGAGGACTGCTCTGACCGGCGCCGCCGCACGTCGAAGACAGGCACGCCAGTACTACCTTCCACCAATAAGACAGTGAGGTCCTTGAACGGTGGCCGCCTTGAGAAGCATCCCGACAAGTAGTGGTGCGGACAGCGCTACGTCCGTGGGTTCCGCAACGAGCATGCCGATGAATTACGGCAAGCGGTTGAAACTGTTTTCCGGTCGAGCCAACCCCGACATCGCGAAAGCGATCGGTGCCGAGCTGGGCGTGGGGCTGAGTCCGGTTGTGCTGAAGACCTTCTCGAACGGGGAGGTGTACTGCCGGTTCGAGGAGTCGATCCGCGACGCCGACGTCTTTATCGTTCAGCCGACATGTACCAATGCGGATACCGAGGTCACCACCAATGACGCACTGATGGAGCTGATGGTGATGATCGACGCCGCGGTGGCTGCCAGTGCACACCGCGTCATCGCCGTCACGCCGTGGTACGGGTACTCGCGGCAGGACAAGCAGAGCGCACCGCGTGAGCCGATTTCCGCGCGTATGGTCGCCCGGATGCTCGAATCGGCGGGAGCAGACCGACTCCTGGCGATGGATCTGCATGCCGGACAGCTCCAGGGCATGTTCAAGATCCCGGTGGACCACATGACGGCGATGAGGTTGCTCGCCCAGTATTTCATCGACCTCGAGATGGAGGACCTCGTGGTGGTGGCACCCGACGCCGGCCGGGTGAAGCTGAACAAGAGTTTCGCCAAGTGCGTCGGCGCCGATCTCGCGATTCTCGACAAGGAACGCCCAAGGCATCAGGTTGCCGAGATAGGTCACGTGATCGGAGATGTTCGGGGCAAGACCGCGATCATAGTCGACGACATGATCGATACGGCCGGCACGCTCCGTGCTGCGGGGGAGATGGTGATGAGGGCAGGAGCGTCGAGGGTGTTTGCCGCAGCCACCCACCCGGTGTTCAGCGGCCAGGCCTACGACAACCTCGCCGCATCACCGTTCGAAGAGATCGTCGTGACCGACACGATCGCGCTGTCGCCCCGGGCACCGGCCAACGTGCGCGTACTGTCCTGCGCCGGCGTCCTCGCCGACTCGATCAGCCAGGTCTTCCGAGGCGGATCCGTCAGCGAAGTGTTCGGCAGTGAGTACCAGTTGTTCTGATCTATAGAAGTGGGAGCCGCCGAGCCGCGCTCGGAGGTTTTCATCACACCGGTAGAGGCGTAGAGAGCATCCCACCATGAGTCTCGATATAGGTACGAAGTCAACAATCCACCGGCTCGGCACCACGAACGTACCGTCGGTCGATGACGCGACCGTCCTCACCCTTCCTCTTCCGGAGCTGATGGAACGGGCAGCCGCACTACGCGATGCGCTCTTCGGCACGAGGGTGACGTACTCGCCGAAGGTCTTCATCCCGTTGACCACACTGTGCCGCGACGGGTGTGGCTA